>JBJYWX010000562.1:0-9855 GCA_046259695.1 Promineifilaceae bacterium (SeqCode)
GGTCAAGTTTGCGCATTATATTCTCGCGATGTCGATCGACGGTCTTGACACTTATTACAAGTTCGTCCGCTATCTCGACATTTGTTAGACCCTGGGCGATCAGCTCTAGAACTTCCTTCTCGCGAGGCGTCAGATCGTCGTGAATCATTTGCTCTCCTGATTCAACTCGTCTCACGTAGTCCTGCACTAATCGCGCTGCAAGTGATGGGTAGAGGAAGACATCGCCGCTATATACAACACGGATCGCGGCAACAAGATCGTCCGGGGCAGCTCGTTTGGGGATGTAACCGGAAGCGCCGGCCTTAAGCATCTCAAAGAAATACTGGTCGTCTTCATACATCGTTAGTGCAAGAACGGCAGTATCCGGTAATTCAGCTTTAATAGCTTCCGTAGCCTCAATGCCGTTCATATCTCCCATCTTGATATCCATCAATACGACATCAGGCTGCAGTTCACGAGTCTTTGCTATGGCCTCAGTTCCTGAAGCGGCTTCGCCAACAATATGCATGTCTTCCTGTGCTTCAAGCAACATGCGAATGCCTGAGCGTATAACAGCATGATCGTCAACCAGAAGCAACTTTATCATGTTCATACACTTTCTCGTTATGTAGAGGAAAATTCAGCTCAATTGATGTGCCAGCACCTGGAGCCGACGTAATCGCGAACGTACCGCCGGCCAGCTTTGCCCGTTCTTCCATGCCGAGCAAGCCCCACGCCCGCCTTTCTCCTGAAGATGTATTTAATACATCATTGAGCACAAACCCGCGACCATTGTCATGTATAAAAAGATGGAGATTTTCATCCTCGAAGCGGAGCTTTACCGTGACCGCGGTTGCCCGCGCGTGTTTGTTAACATTGGTCAAGGCTTCTTGAACAACTCGAAACACGATTGTTTCAAGATCAGGACTCATTCGGCGCACGGTGCCACGGACAATTAACTCTGCTTCGACTTTGCCACGCTCGGCACTCTGCTGTACCTGCCCGCGCAGCGCTGGGACCAGGCCGAGATCATCGAGGATCGCGGGGCGCAGGTCGGAGATCACGTCACGCAGCTCAACCAAAGCGTCGCCACAGAGCTGCCTGAGTTCTTCAACTTGTTTATCCGGCTGTCCCTTATCCGTATTCAAACGGGCAGCAACAGCGGCCAGACCCAGGCCAAGCCCTGTGAGTATCTGTCCGGCGCCGTCATGCAATTCACGGGCAATTCTCTGTCGTTCCATCTCCTGTGCAGTTACGACTTGATTCAATAGTTCCCCGCGCCGCAAATCTCGTTCTTGAATCGCTCTATATAGGGCTGCATTTTGCAGCGCAATACTTAGCTGATCCGCCGCCGTGCTCACTAATGAGAATTCACGTGCCGAGAAAGGCAACTTTCCGGGCACTGTGCAAACAACCAGGCTCCCGGACTGTTGGCCATGGCTAGTCAACGGCACGCCCATCGTGCGGTTGGCCATGAGCGCTGACGCTTCTTCACTACTTCGGGCGAATGTGTAGTGCTCCGGGTCGCTAATTGTCTGTACTTCTATTCCGTCCCAAATAGCCGGCAAACCTGTGGTGATAACCGTTTTGCCAATGACCAATGCTCGTTCGTACATTATTTCATGTACACGCTTGTCCGCCGGACATTGGGTCATGGATGCAATATACGGATCGCCGAGCGTGTCATCACGTAGGAAGACGATGCTGGCATCGATATGCGGTTCGCTGTAAATAAACTTTGCAAGCGCAGTTTCCAGAAGTTCGCGGCTGTCCAACGATTTTGCGAGGCTCTGTGAGAAAACGATTAGTGAGGACAGGTTTCTAAGCGCTTCGCGCAGTTCTTGATTAAGTGCTTCTGTATGATGTTGTTCTTCAAGAATAGCTTTTTGCGCTTCGCCCCTAGCTTGCCTAGCTTCGGCTAATTGCTGCTGTGTCTCGTGCTCAAATGCGCGCAATGCCGCTACAATGAACAATGTCATTGCGACGGCGCAGATTGCACGAATCAATTGGATTGGCATGCCGGTCAATGATAAGAATAGCTGACTGTTGATAATGTTAGAGGGGAAAAGTGGGCTGGGACGCACAAATAGCTGCCCGATTGTGCCATACAATAGCAGAGCGACCGCGGCCCCCAGCAGCGCCCGCCCGAATTTGGACATGCCGCGATCCTTGAAAGTTCTCTGTTCTAGGACAATAGCCCAGGCTGCAATGAGTGCCCCAGGAATCGCGAGCGTATAGCGCCCCAGATCATCAGCTACGGTGACAAACTCGCTGCGATCCAAATCAAATATCTGGTTGGCAACGACAATGCTGATGGTCCATAGGAGCAGCAATGCAACAGCGGCCAAGAGAGGCTGTAAACGCCCGTCTGCCTGTGGATTGTGGTTGGCGTAGATGAGACGTACGCCAAAAACAGTCAGTAATGAGAACGAGACAGCTAGAAGGGGTAATCGCAGCGTGTCGTTCAGCAACCAGCTTGGAAGAGCAACGACACCCTGGGCATCGAGCAGTTGGAACATTTCTAGCCATTCGTGTGTGCCGTGAATGATTCCAAAAGCTGCCAACGGCGCCATTGCCGCGGCGAATGGAAACTCGGAAGAGCGGCCCGACTCCACAAGCAGGGCAAGCCCCATGGCAAAAAAAGCTAGCCCGTAAAAGAAGAATATGGTAACTAGGTTCTGGTCCAAGGTGCCGGCGGTCATGTCACCAGCGCGCAAATCCAGCATTCATATAGACCAATGCCATGCACGCTAATTCTCCTGTAATGAGGCGATTTCCGTTTCTCCACTTCCAGCGCTGCTCAGGATCTGCAGCTGCTGCCCGGCGACTGACAGTGGCGCAGGTTCCGCTAAGACTGCACTCTTGATGTAGCCTATGCCGATCATCCTGTGATCGGCGTGGGCAACTGAAGTGATTGTCCCTACAGTTTTAGTGCCAGTCTGTATTTCTTGCCCTTCTGCCATAGTGGTATCAACCGTCAGCCTGACTAACTGCTTGGCTATTTTGCCGCGACTTTCCATGCGGGCGATGATCTCTTGGCCAGTGTAGCATCCTTTGTTGAAGGACACATCATTCCAGAGACCGGCCTCGAGCGGGATATACTCTCCGGTAATCTCATGGCCGAAGCGCGGCTGCCCCGCTTCGATGCGCAAGAGATCGAACGCAGCGTCATCCGCTTCTACAAGTCCTGCGCCACGAAGTGCGCCGGCAAGTGCGTCGCGATTTGCCATTTCACACATGACAAAGTAGCCGTCTCCGTTTATGGGGTCGGTGCGATGAAGATAGGCAGTAACACCGCCAACTTCGGCTTCGCGCCAATGATGAAGGGGGATGTCGACCTCGGGAAAGCCTACTTCTTCACCCAGTATGTGCCGTGCCCGAGGGCCATAGACAGCAAAAATCGCGGTCTGCTTGCTGATGTCTTGTATGTGAAAATCATCGTTAAAGAAGACAAAGCGCATCAGATAACGGGCAATGACGTCACTGTTGTTTTCGCCGGTGAGAGCATATACGGTGTCGGGCGCGGCGTAAAGAATCAGGCGGTCAACCATACGGCCGACATCCGTTGTCAATATAGTGGCCGCCCCTTCGCCAGGCTGCAGCCCTCGCACATTCTGAGTCGACATGCGATGTATGAGATCGAGACGAGATTCACCCTGGATCCTCAACATGCCAAGATCGCTACGATCGACCAGAATGGCTGATTGGTGCCCAGCTTGGTAAACTGCGGGATCAATTTGTGCTTTCATCAGCTTCTTCCTCGGTAGAGGTATCTATTGCGGGCGAAACCAGCCCCAGTGGAATAAAGTCATTTTGGTCTGCTTCGGCAATCACTTGCTCAGTGTATTGTTCCAGCCGGGGAATCAGGGTCGCTTCACGCTGAAAAGTTGCTTGAGCGATGATCTCCTTAAGGGGACGATTGCCAAGCCATTGATAGCGTCGTGGATTGGTAAGATCATTTTCTGAGAAACCGGAAATCCAATCTTCGAGCTGGACTCTTACCTGCTGTAAATCATCGAATACTTGATCAAGGTCACGATTCTGCATTTCCTCAAAATGTGCCTTGTCATAACCGTGTGGATCGGCAAGCGCATCAAGTAGTTTGACCGGGCGCTTCATTTGATCGAGCTTCATGATTCCGGTGACTAGTTCCGATTCCCATGCGGTGAGGTTCGACAATAAGTCGACCACCGACCAATCGCCCAGCGCGCCTTTCTGCAGAAGCTCCTCATCTTCCAGAGGCTCTATCGCCAGAAGCAAACGTTCCCTGGTTTCGTCCAATGCATCAAGCAGTTGTTCAACAGTGGAAATAGAAGTCATATTCACAAAACCATTGCTTTTTTTATCTATCTATCCGGACTGAGTATAGCATGCTTTCTGTCATGGCGGTGTGCCCGCCGGGAAGATAGCTTCGCGCAATTTAGTCATAAGCCAGCTTAATGGGTGACAAATGTCACGTGCAAGGGGTGCCTATTGTCGCTGGATTATTTGCAGATACCCACTATAATCTATTCCATCAGGCAAGCGGTCGATCTAAGCTTGAAGGCCGTATTAATCACCACTTTCTGCATGTGAAAAGCAAGTATAATCCACCACGGTGGAAGTAATGGTTGTATGTGAACCGGCTAAATCATGAGTGAATCACCCTCTATTCCAGTTCCAAATGGTGGCCTTGACAGTGGCGAGACGACGCCTGGCGGCCGGAAAGAAGTGCGGTGGGTGGAAGTGGCCCAAACGCCGGGCTTAACGCCAGCGCAAATTATGGCCGGTCGACTGCAGGCCGAAGGCGTTCCCGCCTATGCCTGGCAGGAAGGAGCCGGTCAGGCGACTGGCCTGATTGTTGGTATGCTTGGGGCAGGGCATGTGATGGTGCCTGAAGATTTCGAAGATGAGGCCCTGCGCATTTTATCCGAGGACGCAACGACAGATGAACCTGATTAGGTCATGGCGAGCGTCCCTAGTTTGATGGTATTTCACGACAACTAGAGAGGAGCGTGTTATGGCACAAGCATCCTGGACAAAACAAGAATCGACTGAGGAAAAAGAAAGCAGCAATAGTGGGCGCTTGAAGTTCATTATTGGCGGAATCGTGTTGATTGGAGCGATCGCTTTCCTTGTCTTCAACGCTATGAGTGGCAATACTCAGCTATATAAGACTGTCGATGAATTCTACGCAGATAAAGGGCGGCTAGTCGGCCGTGATCTGCGCGTCGCCGGCTGGGTTGTGGGCGATTCAGTCGAGTTTGAGCAGATTGACGCAACGACGTCTATTCTGCGCTTTGATATTGTCGACAACCACGACAACCCAGGCCAAAGGCTGCATATTGTTGTGCACAACGAGCCGCGGCCTGATCTTCTTCAGGATGAGGCGCAGGCACTTGTCGAAGGGCGTGCTGACGAAAACGGGGAATTCACCGCGATTCCTGGTGGTTTAATGCTGAAGTGCCCAACGCGCTACGAAGAGATGGAGCAGGCCGGCGTCGGTGTGCCTGCTGATATGCCCTCGACGAGCGGCGGGGCCTGATCAAATGATAGCTGACATCGGTTATTTTGCGCTTGTCTTTGCTTTTCTGACAGCGATCTATTCGGCCGTAGCTGCCTGGCATGGCAATCGCACCGGGCAGCCGGCCTGGGTCGAAAGCGCGCGCAACGCAACGATCGCTATTTTCTTCCTGGTGCTGCTGGCCGCCATCATGATCATCGTCTCCTTGCTTAGGGACGATTTCTCAATTGAGTACGTCTGGCGTGTCAGCAGCCGGGAGATGCCAACCTACTTGAAGGTGACGGCCCTGTGGGGCGGCCAGGCCGGCTCGCTGCTGTTCTGGAACCTGCTTCTGTCGATTTTTACGGCCGCGGCGATGATGCGCAAATGGGACAAGCAGCGTGATCTGATGCCCTACGCGCTGATAGTCGGCAGCCTGACACAGATCTTTTTCTTATTCATTACCACGTTTGTTGAAAATCCGTTCGCGCGCCTGGCGGCTGTTCCGGCCGACGGCAACGGCCTCAACCCGCTCTTGCGGCATCCAGGTATGATCATTCACCCGCCGATGCTGTATCTCGGCTTTGTGGCTTTCACCGTTCCCTATACCTTTGCCATGGCCGCGCTGATGGCTAATAAGTTAGATGACACCTGGATCACGAGCACGCGCCGTTGGACGCTTGTCGCCTGGCTTTTCCTCAGCCTCGGCCTGATTCTCGGCGGCCGTTGGGCCTATGATGTCCTCGGTTGGGGCGGATACTGGGGCTGGGACCCGGTTGAGAACGCCTCACTCATGCCCTGGTTAGCGGGCACGGCTTTCCTGCACTCGGTTATGATTCAGGAGAAGCGGGATATGTTCAAAACGTGGAACATGTTTCTGATTATCTTGACTTACAGCCTGGTCATATTGGGAACTTTTGTTGTACGCAGCGGCGTAATCTCTTCGGTTCATTCCTTTGCACAGTCGGCAATTGGTCCTTTATTTTTCGGTTTTATTGCCTTCATGTTCCTGCTATCTGCCTACTGGGTGACCAAACGGCGCGCGGGTTTGACGTCAGAGAATAGTATTCATTCCTACTTCTCACGCGAAGCTGCTTTTCTTTACAACAACTTCCTGATCATCGCCATTCTGGCCATTGTATTCCTGTTTACCTACTACCCGATCATTTCAGAGCTGTTTACTGGGGAAAAAGGGTTTGTAGGGCCGCCTGTTTATGAGCGGGCGCTGGCTCCCTTGTTCGCGCTATTGCTGCTATTAATGGGCGTGGCGCCGCTGACGATGTGGTATCGCTCCAGCTTGAAGCGCATTGAGGTGGCAGCGCGCTGGCCGGCACTGGCGACTACGATCTTTGTCGGCATCCTGTATGCACTCGGCATCCATCAATGGGCCGCCCTGCTTGGCTTCTGGATTGTTGGTTTTTCTGGGCTGCTAACGCTGCTTGAGTTCTGGAAAGGTACGCGGGCGCGCATGAGACGTGGCGAGAAGCTGCTTCCCGCCTATTCAAACATGCTCAGCCGCAACCGGCGCCGCTACGGCGGTTACTGGATTCACATTGGTGTGTTAGTCATGGCTATCGGCGTCATTGGCTCCGCCCTCTTCCAACAGGAAACGCAGATTCGTTTGCAGAGTGGGGAGTCCGTTTCACTGGGTGACTACGAGATGGTATTCAATCAGGTGGAACGTTATCCTGGCGCCGATGATCTGGTCATTACCGAAGCCACGGTTGATCTGTACCAGAACGGCACACTGGTGCGCACGCTGCACCCGCGCACGGAGCTCTATACGCGCACCATGCAGCCTATGACTATCCCCAATGCGCGCTCGACGATCACTGAGGATTTCTATGTCCTGCTGGTCGCCTGGGAACCTCTGTCTCCCAATGAAGCGACATTCCGCATTTACCTGAACCCGTTGATTAACTGGCTCTGGGCCGGTGCCATTATCTTCATTATTGGCACCTTGGTCGCAGCCTGGCCCGATCCGCGTGAAGAGCGGATTCTGGCCGCGCAAGCGCGGGAGAGCATGCTCGGCGTCGCGGATTAGGCAGGTCTTCCCGGAGCGAATATCGATATGTTAAAGAGAAATCGCGTTTGGCTAATCGTAGCCCTGCTGCTGCTAATCTCCGCGGCGGTGTTTCCTGTCGCAGCACAGGATCAGACGGTAACCGACGACGAAGTCAATGAGGTTGCTGGCGAAATCTACTGCCCAGTCTGTGAGAATACACCGCTTGATGTGTGCCAGACGCAGGCATGTGCTGATTGGCGCGAACTTATTCGTACGAAGCTGGCCAGCGGCGAGACAGATCAACAGATATATGACTACTTCGCACGACAATATGGAGAAGGCGTGTTGGCGAACCCGCCAAGCCGTGGCGTGAGCCTGGTGGTGCTGTGGGTACTGCCGGTTGTCTTATTGCTGATTGGCGCGTTGTTTTTCGCACGCTTTATGCGCGGATTGCGCGGCGATGAGGCACAGACAGCGACGGCCGGTCCCGCGCCCGCGATGCCGCCAAGCGCAGCACCTAAGGCGACAGGAGACGACTACCTGGCCCGTGTCGAAGAGGAGTTAGGCAAGACAAATGAGTGATATGACGCAAACACCACCGGTGACGGCCGAAACGGGCCGCTCTTCCAGGATCTCGTGGACATCAATTGCCTTGTGGGGCGCCGTCATTGGCTTGCTCGCCCTGCTTGGCTGGGGTCTCATGCGCACCAACGCCACGCGTCCGGAAGCCGGCCAGCCCGCGCCGGGATTTGATGTCGAGTTTTTTAACGGATACGAATGGCAAGGTAAGCAAGCTGCCGATCTGGATGAGATGCGCGGCAAAGTGGTTGTGCTCAATTTCTGGGCCTCCTGGTGCGTTGAATGCCGTCTTGAGGCGGATCTGATCGAACAGAGCTGGCGTCAATATGCCGATCAAGATGTAGTCTTTCTCGGTGTCGCCTACGCCGATGTGGAGCCAAACTCTATCGCTTACCTGAAAGATTTTGGGATAACCTATCCAAATGCGCCGGACCTGGGCACAGATATCTCGGACATGTATGAAATTACGGGCGTGCCTGAGACTTTCTTTATTGGTAAGGACGGCGTTATTGAACATGTACAGATTGGCCCCTTAAGCCAGGCAACACTGAATGGTGTTATCCAGCAGCTTCTTCAAGAGGGTTAGGGGCGCTTCCGGAACACGGCGTAGAGGCCGGCGCGTGACTTTACGCGCCCGAACAGTTTTATGGCAACGATAACAATAGCTTCACTTCTATTGGGGCTGGCACTGCTGGTCCTGCTCATCCTTTTTCTCATCCGCCCATTTTTCAAACCACAAGCCGTTGTGGAGGCGGACCAGGGACCACAAGAGGCGCTTATGGCGCACAAGGAAGCGCTGCTTGAAGCGATCCGCGGGCTCGATTTTGACCATGAGACGGGCAAGCTGCCGGATCAAGAATATGAACTGCAGCGTGCAGCCCTTATGAGCCAGACGGCCGAAACCTTAAAAGCGCTAGATGAGTTGCCGGCTATTCCTCTCGACGATGACGTTTACGCTCAAATTGATGCGGCGGTCAGCGCACTCAGGGGCCGGCGCACCGTCACCGAGGGCGCCCAGGCTTACTACTGCGCCAACTGCGGCCACGCGCTGGACGGCAGCGACCGTTTCTGTGCTCGTTGCGGCCAACCCATCTACCAGATACAGCCCTCTACATAGAGCGCTCCTCTACCTGCTATTGATGCTCGCATGATTTCTAAACAGATCTTTTCGAACGCGCGTCGTCTAGGACGGCGCTTTGCTGCTGTTTTACTTGTCTT
The DNA here is from genome assembly GCA_046259695.1 of Promineifilaceae bacterium (SeqCode). Lineage (GTDB taxonomy): Bacteria > Chloroflexota > Anaerolineae > Promineifilales > Promineifilaceae > JAACFF01. The sequence goes on from JBJYWX010000562.1 coordinate 9,264, forward strand.
GTTCGCCGTACCGCTTCTGATGATGGTTCCGTTTGGTACATCTGCCCAGGAACCTCTGGAGCCTGATACGTTGCCAGATGCCGGCAGCGGCTTGGCGCTTTATGATGCCCGCTGCGCGAATTGTCATGGGCCCTCGGGCCAGGGTGATGGCGAACTGGCGGGCAATTTGCCGGCCCCGCCGCGCGACTTCAGCGATGAGGCGTTCCGCAGAACGGCCGTGCCGTCTTCCCATTTCCAGACAATAACAGATGGCCGCCTGGAAGGAGCCATGCCGCCGTTTGGCCCGGCCAGTTCGAATCCGATTGATGAAGAAAGCCGCTGGGACCTGGTAGCGGCCGTGATCAGCCTGGGGACACCGGCGGAGGCTGTTGAGCGGGGCCAAGTCGTATATGAAGAGAACTGCCTCGCCTGCCATGGTGAGGATGGTAAGGGCGATGACCCTGAGGCGGCGAACAGCTCCTCAACCGTGATCGATCTTACCGATCTGCGCTACTGGTATAACCGCAGCAACGAAATGGTCCTGGCAAGCCTGGAGGGTAACAGCATAAGCGACCATACCTATGAGTTGGAACAAGACCAGCTCTGGGACGTA
>JBJYWX010000563.1:0-4018 GCA_046259695.1 Promineifilaceae bacterium (SeqCode)
CGGGCGCAGCCGGATCAAGGGCCACTTCGGCGCCGAGGCGACCCGACCAGTCACGCCGCAGGGGGATCGGGTCAATGGCCGCCAATTTGCCCAGGGGGTAGGAGGCAAGCAGGGCGACAGTCAGCAAGCCAATAACGCCCTGGCCAAAGACAACGACATTCTCGCCAATGAGCGGCCGGCCGTCCATGAGGAAGGAAACGGCCGTTTCCATGAAGGGCAATAAGACAGCATCTTCGGCGGCCAGCCCCTCCGGCACGGGCACCAGATTTTCCACGGCTATCACAAAATGGCTCTGGTGAGGGGCGAAAGTAAAAACTAGACGGCCGAGCCAGCTTGGGTCCGCGCCAGGGCCTACGGCGGTAACCGTACCCACGAGCGCATAGCCATAGCGCAGCGGGTAGGAGAAGGTCCCGTCCAACGCCGTTATCGTCTCATCCACGGCCATTGCCTCCGGCACCTGGCCGCGGTAAAAGAGCATTTCCGTACCGGGGCTGATCGCCGAAATTGAGGAGGTAATCTGAACTTCTCCAGGTCCCGGTTCAGCCAACAAAGTGCGCTCTACTGTCACCTCAAATGGCGCCAAGAAAACCAGGGAGAGCTGCTCCAACATAGTGCTCGTCATTTTTCACCTTGCCAGCATGCTTGCTTGGCAGCGCCAATTCTAGCACGGGATGGGCCCGCTGTTGTACCTGGGGCATGCTGCATGGTGCACGGCTGTCATGGCAGGCCCCCAAATTTCTGCTAAAATGAGCGGCATACGACGATGAGCAACTGGCAGGCCGCGCGACTCATCGGCTTGCCCGCAAGCCCCACTGATTTCCAGGAGAATAGCATGTCTAACGACTTTATATTCCATGGCACTTTGTCAGATAGTGATCCCGCTCTAAAGGAGCTGCTAGATCGCGAAGACCGGCGCCAGGAATCCACGATTATTCTTATCGCCTCGGAAAGTATGGCGCCCGAAGCTGTAAGAGAAGCTATGTCCAGCAATTTCGGCAATATCTATGCCGAAGGCTACCCGCGTGAAGAAAGCAGGCAGCAAAGTCAAGAGCAGATCCTGGACATGAATTACGAGTTGGCCTATTACCGGCGCTACAGCGACCCGCGCTACTACAAAGGCGTGGAGTATGCGGATATGTTGGAAGCGCTGACACGCCGGCGCGCGGCTGAACTATTTGCCACCAATGGTATAAGCGCTGATGAGCTCTACGTAAATGTCCAGCCATTGAGCGGTGCGCCGGCCAACAATGCCGTCTACACCGCCTTGCTGCAGCCCGGCGACACGATCATGGGCCTTAACCTCAATGACGGCGGGCACCTGTCGCATGGCTCGCCAGTTAACCGCACCGGCAAGCTCTACAATCCTCAGCCCTACTTCGTGGATGAAGCCACCGAGAGGCTGGACTATGACGCCATAGAGGCCCAGGCGCTGGCGATCAAGCCGCAGATTATCGTTGCCGGTTACTCAGCTTACCCCTTTATCGTCGACTGGCAGCGCTTTCGCGAGATCGCCGATAAATGCGGCGCTTACCTGTTAGCCGATATCGCTCATATCTCGGGTCTGGTTGCCAGCGGCATGCATCCTAGCCCAATTGGCATTGCCGATGTCGTCAGCACAACGACACACAAAAGTCTGTGTGGCCCGCGGGGCGCCATGCTCATGACCCATCGCCCCGATCTAGCTCGCAAGCTGGATCGCGCCGTTTTCCCGGGCGAGCAGGGTGGTCCGCACTTGAATACGATGGCCGCTCTCGCTGTGGCCCTCAAACTGGCGCGTACCGAGCAGTTCCACGAACTACAGACGCGCATCGTACACAACGCCGCACGTCTGGCGGAGCAATTGGCGCAGCGCGGGCTGCGCGTGGTCGGCGGCGGCTCGGAAACCCACTTGCTGCTCGTTGATACGAAGAGTGTGACACACGATGGCGTCCATCTATCGGGAGATATGGCTTCGCGCATCCTGGACGTTGCCGGCATCGTGCTCAATCGCAACACGATCCCCGGCGATGTAGGAGCGCTCAATCCCACCGGATTGCGCATGGGCACGGTCTGGATCAGCCAGCTTGGCTTCGGCGATGCCGAAGTGGACCTGTTGGCCGAGGCGATCGCCACTGTCTTGCAGGGCTGCACGCCCTATTTCTACTGGAGCACTGGACGCAAGGAATTACTGCGCGCCAAGGTGGATTTCAAAGCGTTGCAGCGCGGCCGGGCACTGGTTCGGCAGTTACGCGGCATAACCGAAGAATCACCGTCAGGCACGGCCGTCACCGTGCGTGGCCCGGAAGCGCAAAGCCTCTTGAGCCATGCCCTGGCCAGCGATACCGGCGCCTTGGCCGATGGCCAGGCCCAGCCCACGCGGTTATTTGGCGATGGGCTGGATGTTGAAGGTGTGCTACAGCGCGTATCGCGCACGCAGTTTGTGCTGCACCTGAAAGATCAGACATCAGCGGCGGCCGTCCGCGAATGGCTGGCCGCCCTATCCGATGGCTACGTTTTGTTCGATGATGTCTACGGAAAGCTCAACGGCCCTGTGGCGGTCACTGTCAGTGAGGCACAGGCGCCCGCTGCCGAAGGCGAAGCGGTAGCAATTAGCAAACCCTATTTTATTGGGCAAGATCGACTGCAGGTGAAAGCCAAGCCACTGCCGGCTTTTTCCTGGGAAGAACCGCAAGATGCTCCGCTTAAGCGAACCACGCTGTATGAAACCCACCAGGCGCTCGGCGCGCGCATCATTCCCTTTGGCGGTTATGAAATGCCGGTCTGGTATACCTCCGTCAGCGAGGAGCATGCGGCCGTGCGCGAGGCAGCCGGGCTGTTTGACGCCACGCACATGGGCGTTCTTGAAGCAACAGGGCCGCACGCCCTGGCCTTCCTCGACCTGGTAACCAGCAATGACGTTTCCACGCTTGCCGTGGGCGAATCGCATTACACATATCTGCTGCTGCCGGACGGCAGCGTGGTAGACGACCTGATGGTCTACCGACGCGGGGACGAGAATTATATGCTGGTCGTGAATGCCTCTAACAACGATAAGGATTGGGCGTGGCTAAATGCGGTCAATGAAGGCAAGGTCTGCATCGATAGCCAGCGGCCGTATACCCATGTCCAACATCCGGCCGTGCTGCGCGATCTGCGCGATCCGGCGTATGGCGCAGATTGCCGCGTCGATATGCCGCTGCAAGGGCCCAAAGCGACCGAAATCTTGCTCAAACTATGTGATGATAAAATGGCGGCGCGGATCAAGGCCCTGCCGTGGGCCGGGTTGACTGAGGGCAAGGTGGCGGGGCTGGACCTGGTTGTCTCGCGCACCGGGTATACCGGTGAGCGTATCGCCTTTGAATTATTCGTGCACCCCGACCAGGCGCCTGAGCTGTGGGCAAAACTGCTGGAAGTAGGCGAACCGCTGGGACTTAAGCCATGTGGCTTAGCGGCGCGTGACAGCACAAGAACTGAAGCCGGCCTGCCGCTTTATGGGCACGAACTGGCGGGCAATCTGGGCCTCAATCCGGCTGACGCCGGTTTCGCTGGCTATGTCAAAGTCTGGAAGCCCTTCTTTGTGGGTCGCTCCGCGTTCCTGGCCCACGAAGAAACGCGCGATCGTTTAGTGACCCGCTTCCGCATGAACGAGAAGGCGGTGCGCCGTCCCGAGACCGGCGACCCCGTGCTGGATCGCCGGGGCAAGGTAATCGGTACGGTCACCAGCTGCGCCATTGACAGTGAAGGGTACCTGCTGGGCCAGGCCGTGCTGCCCCTGGAGATGACGGAGCCAGATACGCCCGTTTATATCTACCAGCTAGGAGGCGGCACGCGGGATATCCGCGCGCCGAAAGGCATCGAGCAAGGGGCGCGACTACCCATGCCCGATGGCGCAACCGTTTTAACACGCTTTCCTTCTCGCAAGAAAGCGCGCAAGGGGTAATTCCGGTTCAGTTGGCAGCACCCTGGCGTCGAAGTTGACACCGTTCCTGCGTCGGGGTACGATTGGCTGTTACTAGGGTGAGGATTCCAAATACCCTAC
>JBJYWX010000564.1:0-1993 GCA_046259695.1 Promineifilaceae bacterium (SeqCode)
ATGCGGAAGCCTTGAATTTCGATACTTAAGCGCTGCGCCAGAAAAGCAGCCAGGCGATACCCGGCAAGCACGCCCAGGGGTACAGCGATCAGCACAGCGAGGAGACCATAAATAAAGATCAAGGCCATGTACATGCCCGAAATCTGGATGCTGCGTCCACCGATCAGTTTCATGACCCCGATCTGGCGCCGGTGCTGGGTGAGCAGGGCATTGAGGGTATTAAAAATCAAGGAACTGCTCAGAAGCACGATCAAAACACCGAGCGCGGCCAGTACGCCATTAATAGCCAGGACCATTGAGCCCAGGGGATGTTCCGTTGTTTTGTTGGTATTGGTGCGGTAGACGCTGCGTCCCGAGGCTTCTACTTTATCTTCCACCTGGTTGGCGATGGCCCTAATAGCGGCCTGATTATTGCCATCTTCGACACGCACATAAAGACGATTGAAATATTCGTAGCCGCCCAACCACCCGGCCGTTTTCAAGGTCACGTAACCACGCGGCGGCAGGGCAAAATTTCCCGCCGCATATTGATCACCTACCGCACCAACCACGGGCATATGGCGAATGGTACCGTCAGCGAGCTGCACCAGCACTTCGTCACCGGGATGGTAACCGGTGCTGTTCATCAGGTCTTCGCGCACCATAAGCTGGCGATCTTCCGGAACCGTCGTCCCTTCGCCGGGAGTCAGCAAGTTAATTTTGGCATCCCGGAAATCATCGGCGGCAACAATATCAAGCGTCTGCCAGCTCTTGCCATCCAGGCTCGTACGCACGGTGAGCATATGCCTGCCTTCGGCATCCTGCACGCCGGGAATATTTTCCACGGTTTTGACCAGGTTTTCATCAAAGGGATCGGTGACTACCTCGATATTGGCCGGCTGTGCGGAAGCGTAGCTTATACCGATATCCTCGGACAAAATCACGTAGTTAGAAGCGAGCGCGCCGATCGCGAATACGCCCACTGTAATGGAAGCGACCACCAGAAGTGTGCGCGTTTTATTGATCCATAAATCGGCCAGTACTTTCTGCCAGCTGGGACGGATGAAATTAAGATTCACGAGAACGCCTCCAGCACCTGTGGAAAGCCGGATAAGAGAATCTCGTCCGTCTTGGAGGAGTCAACCATACAACCATCTGCAATGACCAGCGTGCGATCAACGCGGCTGGTTAGGGAAGAGTCGTGGGTAACGATGAGAATTGTCTTACCCGCGGCGGCCAGTTCGCGAAAAACGCGGATCACGACTGCGGCGGATTTGGAATCCAGGTTGCCCGTCGGCTCATCAGCAACGACGATCGGCGGGTCGGTAGCCAGCGAGCGGGCAATAGCCGCCGCCTGCTGCTGCCCGTTGGAAACATTGGCCGGCAGATCGTGGGCGTGATCTGCCAGGCCGACCATGTCCAGCAGGGCCATGGCGCGATGCGGTCGTTCCGCGTAGGGATAAACGCCGCAGTAATCCATGGGCAGGATCGTGTTTTCCAACAGGGTCAGCGTGGGCAGGAGTTGGAAAAACTGGAAGACGATGCCCACGTTCAGCCCGCGCCATAAGGCGCGCTCGCTCTCCGACATACTGTAGATATCCTCGCCGCCGATGCACACCTGCCCGGACGTGGGATGGTCGATACCGGTCAGCATGTTCAATAGTGTCGATTTACCGCTGCCGGATTTGCCCACCAGGGCTACAAACTGCCCGTAATCAATGGACAAGTCGATGCCTTTCAAGGCCGTGAAGCTGCCCGCAGCATTGACATACGTCTTGACCACATCCCGCAAAAAGATTGCGGAATTCGGATCGCGGGTTGCGGATTTGGGGCGTCGGATGTCGGATGTTGGAAGTGAGATCCTAGTCTTCTGTTCGCCGGTTACACGTAACTGTTCACTGGTTACTGACAAGTGGCCGCTGCTTATCGAATACTGCTCCTCTTCATCAACCAACTCGCCGTCGGAAATGACCAGGCAGCGCGAGAAGCGAGAGGCGAGCTCCCTGTCATGGGT
>JBJYWX010000565.1:0-3270 GCA_046259695.1 Promineifilaceae bacterium (SeqCode)
TATACGATGGCCCTGCACAGCGCGCTATGGCTGATGTCGATCTCTGGCTGGCGGCTCAGGATATGGCTGAGGCCTGCGTGGTTGTCGCCGGCCTTGATTTCTTCACGAACGAAAATGCCGACCGGCCGCTGGCGCTGCAGGCGCTTTCCAACGGCGAGGTCCAATTCTATCGTCGCCAGGGTGTGCCGACGCTTGTCGAGCTCCATCTTTCGCCATTTGAAGGGTGGTGGCTCAAACGAACGGCCGTCGTCAACGATCGCCAGGTACTGGCACGCAAACTACCACTGCCTGGCTGGGGTGCTTTCTACCAGCTGGCGCCGGAGGACATGGTCATTCACTTGGCCATTCATCTGGCAATTGGCCACCAATTTGGCGCCCAGTCGGTGCGAACACTCGTGGATATCGCGCGACTGGCATTTGCGCGAGACATTGACTGGCAGACTGTCGCCGCGCGGGCTCGAGACTGGCGCGTGGCCACCGCGGTCTGGCTCGTGCTGTACCATGAGCAGCAGCTTGTAGGGCTGGCCGGCCTGGACAGTATCCTTGATTTCTTGCAGCCGACTCACTGGCGCCGGCAGCAGCTATTGCGGATGGTCTCTGAGCAATCAATTTTATCTGGTGGCGCGCGCCGTGGGGAAAGGGAGCGGTACCGGCTGCTCTTGCTGCTGGTAGATCGTTCGCGCGACGCTGGTCGCCTGGTGTTTCGCACGCTGTGGCCGGAAGGAAGCTGGCTGCATGCCCGGTACGGTGGTGGCGTTGGGCACTGGCAGCACTGGCAGCACCTGCTGCGCGAGGGGCGCGTATAGACGCCGGTAATTCATCGCGCATTGGGCGCCTGATTCAAAGACGCCAGACCCTCTGCGGAGGGTTTTTGCTTTTAGGGGTTTGCTTCGCTGACAGTGCGGCAAAAGCAAGAAGCGAAAAATGCTGCTAAAATCGACCGCGCATTATGATTGAAGAACTGCAACTAGCGAGCGGGCATCTCCTGCTGCCCGCCTTCTTGCCGGACGGCACACAAGGCGTGGTGCGCGCTGTTGACGGCCAAGACTTGCTCGCTGTGCAGGTGCAGGCCCTGCAGATGAACGTCTACCATCTCATGCAGCGGCCAGGCTCGTCTACGATCCAGGCGCTGGGCGGCCTGCACGCTATGGCTGGCTGGCCACGGCCGATCTTCACTGACTCCGGTGGATTTCAAATCTATTCCCTCATTCGCCAGAACCCCAAATACGGCAGCATCAACGATCGTGGGGCAACCTTTATGCCGTCAGGTTCCACGCGCAAGTTCAAATTGACGCCAGAAAAAAGTGTGCAGCTGCAGATGAGCTATGGTTCGGACGTCGTCATATGTTTGGATGACTGCACGCACGTTGATGATGCGCCGGTAGAACAGGAGAAGTCGGTGGCGCGCACCATTTCTTGGGCGGCGCGATGCAAAGAAGAATTCTTGCGCCAGGTTGAAGGTAGGCAGTTAGCTGAAGGAAAGCGGCCGAAGCTGGTTGCTGTTGTGCAGGGCGGCAATGACGTGGCCCTGCGGCGGCACTGCGCCGAAGCGCTGCTGGAAATCGGCTTTGATGGCTATGGCTATGGCGGCTGGCCGCTCGATAGCGACGGCAACTTGCTAGATGATATGTTAGGCTTAACGCGTGAGCTCATACCGCCGGTCTTCACGCTGCATGCGCTGGGCGTAGGCCACCCGGCCAACGTTGCCGCCTGCGTGGCGCTGGGTTATGAGTTGTTTGACAGTGTGATGCCCACGCGTGATGCGCGAAACGGCCGGCTCTATCGATTTACTGTTGACCCGGCACAGACACGCCTGGTGGGCGACAATTGGTTCGAATTTGTCTATGTGGGCGACAAAAATCAGATTAAGAACAGCGAACCGATTTGCGCCACCTGCGACTGCCTGGCCTGCCGTCACTATACGGTCGGGTACCTGCATCATTTACAGAAGATTGGCGACCATCTGTTCCCACGGCTGGCGACGATTCACAATTTGCGCTTCATGACGCGTCTTATGTCCAATCAGCGAGCGTTACGATGAGCGATCAAGACTCGGCCATTGACGCGTTGGTTAGGGCGGTCGCCGGCAGCACGAAATATAAATATGTGAGTGAAGAACTGGTGCGGGCTATTGGCGCGCGGGAGTTGGCAAAAGGTTTATCGACTAAGGCGGCGATCAAGGCGACCAAGAACAAACTTCACCAGATAGGAGGCGCCTACCTGCCTGGCCGGGTCGATTACGAGGGCGCGCTGACTATGCTGCGCGCGGCCGGTTCGCCAGCCGCCTGGCAAGAAACATGCCGGGCGATAATGGGCCTACATGCCTCAACGCGCGAAAGGCTGCCTATTCTGGATAGTTTCTATATCACATTGTTTGCCGGCCTGCCTGCACCCGACTCTATTTTGGATGTGGCTTGTGGTTTGAACCCGCTGGCCCGCTCATGGATGCCGCTGGATGATAACAATGTCTATGTGGCGTACGACATTTACGAAGATATGATGGCCTTCTTGCAGGATTATATGGCTCTGGCCGGGATTCACGGCCGCGCAAATGTGCGCGATGTGATACATGACCCGCCGCGCGAACGGGTGGATCTAGCGCTGTTGCTCAAGACCTTGCCCTGTCTCGAGCAGGCGGAAAAAGGGGCGTCCGCCCGGCTGCTAGATGCCATCAACGCCCGGCACCTCGTCATTAGCTACCCCGTGGCCAGTCTGGGGGGCCGGCAGAAAGGGATGATCGATACCTATGAGGAGCAATTTGCCGCGCTGGCAGAAGGGCGCGGCTGGTCGACACAGCGGTTCCTGTTTGATTCAGAACTGGCGTTTGTAGTAGATACAGGGCAATAAGCGGGCGGATATGTCATTAGATTCTGACCTGGAAAAAGTGGTGGCGGCCGTAAAAGAATCGCGCAAGTATCATGAGACAAGCGAGGAGACGATCCGCCTGCTCGCCGAAGAGGCGCTACGCCAGCACAAGCGGCCGAAGGCGGCGATTAAAGCCGTGCGTAAGCGCCTGCACAGCATCATGGCCCCCTATCTCGGCGATCCCGACTACGCCGCGGCCACAGCAGCCCTTGACCAGGCCTGTTTGTCCGGAGATGAATCGGCCGTGCGTCAAGTGTGCCTGGCCGCCCTGGAAAGTCACCTCTCCACCCGTGAACGCTTGCCCATTATGCGGGCGTTCTATGAACAGATATTTGCCGTGACCGGCAGGCCCTCGCGGCTGCTCGATCTCGCGTGCGGCCTAAACCCCCTTGCCCTGCCTTGGAT
>JBJYWX010000566.1:0-3984 GCA_046259695.1 Promineifilaceae bacterium (SeqCode)
GCGCCTGGCGGGCGCTGCGCATCTGCATGATCGCCGCCGCGGGCAGCCTGCTGCTTTTCTTCCTGCCGCGCCATTTCCAAACAGGCATCCTGGTAACCGCCTTCTTCGGCCTGAGCCTGGCCGGGCTGCTCATGCTGACCAACCCCTTGATTGCCGACATGGTGGATGAGGACGAGCTGCAGACCGGCGCGCGGCGCGAGGGGCTCTATTTCGGCATGAACGGTTTTGTGATCCGCTTCGCCTTCACCATTCAGGGACTGATCACCGCCGCCGTATTGACTACGAGCGGTTATGTCGCCCCCAGTGAGGCGGTCCTTTACCCGGCGCAGCCGGCGGCGGCCGTCTGGGGCATCCGTTCCATGATCGCCTTCTTCCCACCCCTGGCGCTGCTGGCCGGGTATTTCCTGCTCGGCCGTTACGCGCTGCATGGTGAGCGGCTGGCGGGTACACAGGCGGCCGTCAGCGACCTGCACGCCCAGAAGCGCCAGGCGCTCAGCCCGCCCTCTTCGTGAGAGGCCAGGCGAACCAGCGCCGGGCGGGCCACGCAGCGCCCCACCAGCAGCAGCAGGGGTTTGGTCAAGACCGGCAGAATCAGCAGTACATAAGGTGCCTTACTATGCGAAATAGTTCTTCGTTGGCTATGGGGTAGTGACTATTGACTACGGATCACTCCCCCCTCATTCTGACTTCCTGCATGGCGGCCAACATGGAATTTATCGGCCGTTCGCTAGCATCCTACCTTGCGCAAAGGCTGGGTCTGCCCATATGGTACGAGGAAACGATCCCGTGGCAGGAGCGCGAGCGGCGCTTCGATGCCGGGACGATCCAGATGGCCTGGATCTGCGGCCTGCCCTATGTCCAGAAAGTCGCTGATCCGGCCCGCGCGATCAGCCTGCTCGCCGCACCGGTGCCCGCGGGGGCGCGGTACGGCGGCCGGCCGGTCTATTTCTCCGACATCGTCGTGCGCCGCGACAGCCCGTTCCGGCGCTTCGAGGATTTGCGCGGCGCTACCTGGAGCTATAACGAACCCAACTCCCATTCCGGCTACACTACGATTCGCTACGCCCTGGCGCGGCGCGGCGAGGACGGCCATTTTTTCGGCCGGGTGATCGCCAGCGGCGCGCACGAGCAGTCGCTGGCCCTGATCCTGGCCGGCGACGTGGATGGATCAGCCATCGATTCCACGGTGCTGGAAATGGCGATAGCGCAGCGTCCGGAACTGGCAGATGAAATACGGGTGCTGGATACGATCGGCCCCAGCCCCGCCCCACCCCTCCTGGCCAACGACAGCCTGCCGGCCGCGCAGCGGGAAGCGATACAGGATATCCTGTGGAACATGCATAAGGAGGCCGAAGGCCGGCGGCTGTTAGAGGCGGCGCGGCTGGCGCGCTTTGCCGCGGTGAAGGACGCGACGTATGATACGCTGCGAAAAATGACCGCAGAAGCCGCCAAAGTGCATTTTGCAGGCAGCTAGTGCTTTGCGAGCGCGAGGCGCCTTAACGGGCAAAATAAGGCCCATTGCGGCCCTTTTGGGCCGGTCATGGGCGCTAATTTGGAGCGAAACGGGCATTTCCGGCCGTTCCGGGCGCCAAATCAGCACAGATTCAATAGTGAACTGTTGTTCGAAATTTGATTCAGTTATAGTTCAGGCAGGTCTATCTCGCGCGAGATAGATTCACTGTAGCGCGGCCGCTTGCCCTCCTGGAAATAGGCAATCAGGCCCATGGTATAGATCCAGCGCTCGATTTCGGCCAGGGATTTGGCGCGCACCTCCTGCTGGTAGATGTCGCGCGTCAGTTCCTGGTACTCCGGCGGCAGGCGCAGCGTCCGCAACCAGTACTTGCCCTGGAACGTTTTCTTGCGCGCGGCGCGGGCCACGTCCTGCGCCGTGACCTGCCCCAAGGCATCATCAAACTGGAAAGCGTCGCGCTCGCCGCGCCGCTCCTGTTTCTTATGCCGCGCTTCTTCTTCGGCCCGTTCCAAATCATCAAAGGGGTTATCAAAAGCCATCCCTTACCCTCCGGACCCATTGTAAATGACGTCTACCAAATGCCAGTACGCGTCGCTGGCCGGCGACTCCGGCGCGTATTCAATCACCGTCAGGCCGCCCGAAGCGGGCGCCTCGGCCACGCGCACCGTGTTGGGAATGGGCGTGGTAACCAGGCTGCCATAGGTCTTGGTCAACTGCTGCAGCATGCTGCGCGTGAGGCGGAGCCTCTTATCCACAAAAGTGGGCACAATGGCCTTGATGGCGATGGTGATGCCGCTGGCCTGGTCATCGAGGATATTGCGCGTGTGCCGCCCGGCGGCGGAGGTGCTGTGGAAATCGGCCTTGACCGGCACAATGGCCGCGTCGGCGAACTGGTGCACGGCTTCCTGCAGCATATCCAAGGTGGGCGGGCAGTCGAGAATAATGTAGTCGAAGACTTCGCGGGCCGGGCCCAGGCGCTCATCAAGGATCTGGACCATGGGTACGGCGTCGCTGCCGTTGCCGCCGCGGCCACGGATCTGAGCCATCACCATATTGACCGTGAGCTGGCTAAGTAAGGTCTCCTTGGCGCCGCGCAGGTTGTCGCTGGCGGGCAGCACATAGAGATTAGGCCGGGAAGGGCCACCATCAGCGCTGCGGTCGGCGGACAAAACATTGTCCTTGAGGGTGCCTTCGCCGGTAAGCACGTAGCTGATGCATCGGCCGCCGGCATTAAGGCCGAGGGCGCGGGCGGCATCACCCTGGGCATCGAGATCGACCAGCAGCACGCGCCCGCCACTGGCTTGCAGGCGTTGGGCCAGACCACAGGCGAGGGTGACGGCCGTGGTGGTTTTAGCCACGCCTCCCTTGCGATTCTCGACGGTATACACTTTTCCTGCCATGCGTTTTGCTCCTTAATTGGTGTATGAATGTGTACGCAGCGTGTACGCACTGTAACATAGTATACACAAGCGTACACGCCTTGTCACCTAATTGCGCACAGGTGTTCGTGTACGGCCGTGTATGCCCTGTGTATATGCCGACGTAAGGCGTACACGATCATACACGTTTTTTGGCTATTTGCCTCCCTGGCAGGTTCGAAGAATGCGTTCAGGTCGAGGGTGGGGGAAGCCGGCCGGAACGAGAAACGGGGTTTCTGGCAGAAACCCCGTTTCTATAAGGTGGCGCCGGCGGGTTTCCGCGGCCCGGGAGCCGCGAGGCGCTATGGCCTCAGCCAACGCCAGCCGCGGCGAAGGCGGCGCTCACGATCGCCTGGGCTTCGGCCTGAATCTGCCGCAAATGGGCCTCGTCAATGAAGCTTTCAGCGTAAATCTTGTAGATTTCCTCCGTGCCAGAGGGCCGTGCCGCAAACCAGCCGTTTTCGGCGACCACTTTCAGCCCGCCAATGGGCGCGCCATTGCCTGGCGCACGGGTCAGCTTGGCCAGGATGGGCTCGCCGGCCAGGGTATCTTCGGTGACCATCTCCGGCGAGAGGTCCTTCAGGACTTCTTTTTGAGCGCGCGAGGCCGGCGCGTCGCTGCGTTCGTAGACCGGGCTGCCAAAACGGGCCGCCAGGTCCTGGTAATGCTCTCCGGGATCGCGCCCGGTCACGGCCGTGATCTCGGCCGCCAGCAAATCCATAATGATCCCGTCCTTGTCCGTCGTCCAAACCGTGCCGTTGCGGCGCAGGAAGGAAGCGCCGGCGCTTTCTTCGCCGCCAAAGCCGTAAGAACCATCCAAGAGGCCGTCCACGAACCATTTGAAGCCGACCGGCACCTCGGAAAGGGGACGGCCGAGCTGCGCGGCCACGCGGTCAATCATCGAGCTGGAAACGAGCGTTTTGCCCACCGCGGCGTCCACGCGCCAGCCGGGACGGTGTTGGAAAAGATAATTGATGGCCACGGCGAGATAATGATTGGGGTTAAGCAGGCCGCTGCTGCGGGTCACGATCCCGTGCCGGTCGTAGTCGGGATCATTGCCGAAAGCAATGTCAAAATCATCCTTAAGCTTAATCA
>JBJYWX010000567.1:0-1699 GCA_046259695.1 Promineifilaceae bacterium (SeqCode)
GTAATATGGCGCAGCTTGTCATCTACACCCTTGGGCCGCAGAAGATAACAATCAACGATGCCCCAAGTACCGGCTTTCTTTCAGACAAAGTGCGCGCCTTATTAATTTATCTGGCGCTGGAACAAACCCGGCCGCTGCGGCGACAAGCACTGGCGGCACTGCTCTGGCCCGGGCGGCCGGAGAAAAAAGCACGGGCTAATTTGCGCCGTGCTCTGGCCAATTTGCGGCAGGTAATAAACGATGAAGAGGGCCATTACCTGAGCATCACACGCCAGACCCTGCAATTCAATCCGGCCGCCAGCGCCATGATCGATGCGGTTCAATTTGAGCAGTTACTAGGTGATGGGGAGCCGGGATTATCACAAATAGAGCGGGCGGTCGCGCTGGTTAAAGGTCCCTTCCTGGATGGTTTTTCCATCAATGACAGTATCGCCTTTGAAGAATGGATCCTGCTCAAGCGAGAAGAATTTCGGCGCCGTCAGCTGCACGCGCTTCACAGGCTTACTACCTACTATGAAGCCCACCACCAACCTGAAGCAGCCATACGCTACGCTTGGCAGCAGGTCAGGATCGAGCCATGGTATGAGCCTGGACAACGCCAGCTTTTGCGCCTGCTGATGCAAACCCGGCAGCGCAGCGCGGCACTGATTCAATACGAACAGTTTCAAGATGAACTGGCGAAGGAGCTTGGAGTGCTCCCGGAGCCGGCGACACGGCAACTTTACAAACAAATTCGCGATGGCGCGGCCGGTGGATCGCCTGACCAGCGCGCCCCCTCCTTCCTGAGCGAACCCCAATCGGCCGCTCCGCAGCTATTTGTGGCCCGAGAGGCGGAGCTAGATCGATTGCGTGATTTTCTGCAAGCGACCATTACCGGGAAAGGGCAGTTCGTTTTCATCACAGGCGAAGCGGGAAGCGGCAAGAGCAGCTTGTTGCGCACCTTCGCCAGACAGGCTCAGGAACGGTTTCCTCCTCTGATTTCCCTCTTTGGTGGCTGCCAGGCCCATTTCGGACCGGGCAGCCCATTCCTGCCGTTTCGCACCATTCTGGCTCAGGCGGTCGGTGATATCGAGTCACTGTGGCGAAACGGCACCCTGACGCGGGGACAGGTCAACCGTCTTTGGAATCTGCGCCAAACGGCCGTAAAGCTGCTGCAGGATGTCGCCCCAGACTGTATGGCCGTGCTGGTTGATCCCGTCCTGCTGCCGGAGGATGTAAGGGCAGCAATCGAATCACGATCGCCGCCGCAGGAAATAATCTTTCAGCAAATGGGCCACTTCTTACAGAAATTCAGCCAGCATGGCCCTTTGCTGCTGCTGCTGGATGATCTCCATTGGGTTGATGACTCCTCAATTGATCTACTGTTTCATCTCCGGCGGCAGGTGGCCGGCTATCCTATTCTACTGCTGGGCACCTACCGGCCTGAAGAAGTGCTGCCTTCCCGATCGAAAGCCGGTCGCCATCCACTTGCTCGATTTGTGCACGAACTGGCGCATGATGCCGGCGAGATCGAAGTTGCCTTAGAGCGCGCCGACGGCCGTGCCTTTGTCAACGCCTGGTTGGATACCGAACCGAATCAGTTAACAGAACCTTTTCGCGATACCTTTTTTAAGCAAACCCAGGGACACGCGCTTTTCACAGTAGAGCTGGTGACCGCATTGCAAGAACGTGGCGATTTACAGCGCGACGCACAGGGGCG
>JBJYWX010000568.1:0-6978 GCA_046259695.1 Promineifilaceae bacterium (SeqCode)
GCGCTGGTGAAGCGCCTGGCTCTGCTCCATAGCTTCGGTAATCTCGTCCAGACGGCCGAAGCGCAGGTAGAACCAGGAGCGCACCATCAAGGTGCCTATCAGCGCAAGGTCCCGTTCGCGAGATTGCGCCAGAGAATACAACCGCGTCGAGGCCGGCTCGAAAGCCCTCAACGCCTCCGCATAACGGCTGTGAAACTGGTAGAAGTTACCCAGCGCATAGGAAGCGCGGCGCACGGCGTCGCTGTCCAACTTCTCTAGTGCCCACTGCCAGGCTGCGCGGACGTTTTCCAGTTCCGCTTTAATTTCCTGCACGGCCTGCACCTGGCGGCCGTCCATCAAGGGCTGCTCATGCCGCTCGAGAAAATCGATGTAGTAACGGCCGTGGCGCTCCTGCGCTGTCTCCAATTCGGAGGGCGCTTGAGCCAGCTTCCGCGCGGCGTATTGGCGGAGCAGTTCGTGGATGCGGTACCGGCCATTCTCATCCCAGCGGATCAACGATTTGTCCTGCAGCGTGGACAACAGCGGCAGCGGCGCGCCGGCGACCTGTCGCGCGGCATCATACGAAAAACCGCCGTGAAAGATCGAGAGTTTCATAAAGGCTGCCTGCTCGTCTTCCGTGAGGTGCCGCCAGGTCTGGTCGAACACCACGCGCAGGCTCTGCTGCCGGTCGGGCACATTGTGGCGGTCCGTTGCCAGCAAATCAAAACTAGACGCGAGTTCAGCGGCGATCTGCTCGCAGGTGAGCAGGCGCGTCCAGGATGCGGCGAGCTCGAGCGCCAGCGGTACGCCTTCAACCAGACGGCAAATCGCGGTCACGTGTGCCCGTTCGCTCTGCGCGGAGAATTCTGGGCGCACACGCCGGGCCCGTTCATTGAACAGTTGAACGGATTCCGCTTCCGCGTCCTCGGCCGCGGGCGTGTCTGGTAGTGAAAGGCCGGGCACATAGTAAAGCCACTCCTGCTGCAGGTTGAGCGCCTCACGTGATGTGACCAGGAGCTGGATAGGGGGTGCGGCATCCAGTAGGGCTGCCAGAAACAGGCTGCCCCTATCCGGTACGAGCTGTTCAAAATTATCGAGAATGAGCAGCAGCCGTTTATCCTGCAGATAGCGGGAGAGCTGGACAAGCGCGTCTTCCTGGCCGTTCAGAGGGAAGCCAATGGCCGAGGTGATGGCCGGGCCAAGAAATTCGGTCCTACTTACCGCTTGAAGATCCACGAAATAAACGCCGTGGTCGTACTGGTCAGACACAACTGCGCCGGTCCGCAGGGCGAGGCGCGTCTTGCCCATTCCGCCGGGCCCAAGGAGGGTCAAGAGGCGGCAGTCCGGCTCGCTCAAAAAGTGGGCAATCTGGGCCAGCTCGCCCTCACGGCCAATAAAAGGCGTTGGCAGTGAAGGCAAATTGTGTACGGCCGTCCGCGGCGCGTTCAGCGCCGGAAATGCGTCAGGAAGGCCAGGGGCGTTCAACTGTACGATGCGCAGTGGTTCGCTGATACCTTTTAGTCTGTAGCGGCCCAGCTCCCTTGTCAGGAACTGCTCTGGTGGCGGCGCGGCGCGGAGCGTCTCCCCTGATACCAGCACCTGCCCGCCATGCCCGGCCGCCATCAGGCGCGAAGCGGTATTGACCGCCTGGCCGTGATAGTCCCCTTCGCGGAGTTCCGCTTCGCCACTGTGGATCCCCACGCGCACGGACAGCGCATCGGGTTCGATGGCCGGCCAGGTATTGTTCTGCAGCCGCCTCTGCAGGGCTACGGCCGCCGCGTAAGCATGCGCTGCCTTGGCAAACACAGCATAGGCGCCGTCGCCCGTCATCTTGACCACGGCGCCGCCATGTTCCGCTACCACAGCGCGCAGGATATCGTCATGCCGGGCCAGGGCGCGGCGCATGCCCTGGGCGTGGCGGTCCCATAGCTGCGTGCTGCCTTCTATGTCACTAAAGAGAAACGTGATCGGTCCCGCCGGAAGATTATTAGCGGTCATGATATCATATCATATCAGTTTAGGCCGGGACATGGCAAGCCCGCGGCGCGAAAAAGCATGATATACTGTGACCGTATATCGTTTACTCTCAGCCGTGCCAGATGGGGCTACGGCCAGATAAACCTCATGAGCCCGTTGTCGGCCGCGGCCGCCTGGTCACAGCGCGCTGACAACTTTCCTGGCCCACCTGTGCCCACAGACGCCAGAAAGAACGTTCCAGACTGGACGAGTCCAGGGGGTCACCTGTCGATCCAAGGCTTTCTGCCTTGCCTGAGGAGCTACTTCCTCTGCTGCTGTTTGCTGCCGCTTTCCTGCTGCGCATCAGCGGCGCGGTCGGTTCAGCTACGCTGTGGCATGCGCGGGCGCGGGCATTCTACGAGGCCTTGTTATCCGGCCAGCTGGCGGGCACTTACCAGGCGCCGCATCCCGGCGTGAGCACGATGTGGCTGGCGGGACTGGCGCGCCAGGTGGCGATCCTGTTCAATCCTGACTATGATGGCCTCCCTGTCGCCCGTCGCTTAAACATCGAATTGATACCCCAGGCCATGGTCGTTTCCCTGGCTATTGTCCTCGCGTATTTGATACTGAAACGCTTATTTGATTTCCAGGTCGCCGCCTTTTCTGCCCTGCTATTGGCGTTGGACCCCTATCATATCTCTGTGTCCAAAGTCATTCACGTGGACGCGCTGGTCAGCAGCTTCATGATGCTCGCCGCGCTTCTGCTCTGGTTGTTTCTCGCCGACGGCCGTCGTCGCTGGATATTTTTGTCAGGCGTGTTCGCCGGGTTAGGTCTGCTGACCAAAACGCCCGCCCTTTTCCTCGTTCCCTACTTCTTTCTCTGCATGCTGGTCTGGCAAGCCGGCCTGTACCGCAGAAGTGACGATTATCGCCTGACGGATGGGCTGCGCGCCGTCCTGTTTCTGGCGCTGTTGTGGCTGATGGCCCTGGCGGCCACCTATTTTATCCTCTGGCCGGCAATGTGGTCCGCGCCGCGGGAGACAGTGACGCTGACTATCGGCGGCACAGATTTCTATCGCCGCACGCCGCATGAGTACCCGGTCCTGCTGCTCGGACGGGTAACCGCGGCCGATCCGGGGCCGCTGTTCTACCCGGTAAACATGGCGATCAAGACCACGGCCGTTTCCCTGATCGGTTTCCTGCTGTCCTTCTACGTCCTGCTGCGCGGCCGTCTTTCGACCGTTCAGCGCCAGGCACTCTTCCTGGGCCTGGCCTTCGTCTTTTTCTTTGTGTTAATGATGACCCTGGGCCAGAAGAAGCTGGATACGTACATGCTGCCCGCGCTGCAGTTCGTCACTATCCTGGCCGGAATTGGCTGGGTCTTTACCCTGCGCCGTCTCTGGGGCGCAAACCGGCAGGCCCTCAACATCTGCATAGCGGCGCTGCTGGGCATCCAGGTTCTGCTCCTCGCCGCCTTCTATCCTTACTATGGCGCGCACTACAACTACCTGCTGGGCGGCCCGAAAACTATCCTGGGCAACAATGTCGTCGCCGGGCAGGAGTTCGGCTTCGGCCTCGAGCAAGCTGCGGACTATCTCAACACCCTGCCGCTGCCCACTGAGCGCGTGGTCGGCGCGCAGGATTGGCTGGATTTCTACCACTATTTTCAGGGCAAGACGGTGCCGATGACCGACGATCAGGTCGATTATCTGGTTTTCACCCGCAACTGGACGCTGCGCGGCGTCGAATCCGGGCAGTGGCATGAACTCTGGGACACTTACCGCGGGCGCGATCCCAAGTACGTGGTTGCCATCAACGGCATCGACTATGTCTGGATCTACAAGACCGGCCCGCTGATCGAGGCTGGCGATATCAGCCATCCGCTGTCGGCCGTGTTTGGCGACCAGGTCCGGCTGCTGGGCTACGACTTCTTGCCTGAACAACTGCACCCAGGCGACACGGTGCGGCTTACACTCTATTGGGAAGCCGTGGATACACCAGCCGGCGACTATACAGTCTTCGCGCATTTGCTCGATGAAGATGGAAGTATGCGAGGCCAGCATGATGGGCAGCCGCAGGGTGGCATGTACCCGACCCATCTATGGGATAGGGGCGAGCGTGTGCGAGACGTGCACGAGATTCAGCTAGACCCCGAAGCGCCGCCGGGCGCGTATCAGTTCGCCGTGGGCCTGTATACCCTAGAGTCGCTGCAGCGCCTGGCGGTTGTTATGGATGGCGGGCAGCTTCTCCCGGAGGCCAGCGTGACTCTGCCTAGCCCGCGCGTGCTTCCAAGCGCTGCGCAAGATTAACTGCGCCCGGTCCTGGCGCAACACCGCCCACTTGTCAAAGCCAGCTGCTTGCAAACGACTTTCGGCCGCCGGCGGTGATCCGCACCCTGAGCCACAAATAACGATCGCAGCCGCACTGATTACGCCGCTTCAATTAATTTTGGAAATATGATATGATGTAATTCCTGCTGGCCTGCTGCAGAGGAAACAGATATGCAGATGATTCTACCTACTCTCTCGAAGATAACGTCGCCAATGGCGCTGATCAAAGCCGTTTTCTTGAGCGCAGCAGCCCCGGACGGCGTTTTGCGCGCGCTTGGCCTCGCGGCGATAGCCGCCTTCTTTATGCTGCTTACCCCCGCCGCAGAAGCTACAGGGAGCGCCGTGGGCGCCAGCATCACCATCGTCAAGGCGGCCGATCCCAGCGACGGTACGGACTTTCGCTTCGAGGTAGATGGCCCAACCAACCTGACCAGCCCCACTTTCCTGGGCGCGTGGGGCAGCCTCGGCAGCGGCAACGGCCAGTTCGACCGGCCGTACGGCACGGCCGTGGACGCGGCGGGCAACATTTATGTGTCCGACATCAATAACCATCGCATCCAGAAGTTTGACAAAGAGGGTGTTTACAGCGCCAAGTGGGGCAGCAGCGGAAACGGCAACGGCCAGTTCAATGTCCCTTCTGCTGTGGCGGTGGACAAGAACGGCGACGTCTTGGTGGTCGATACGCTCAACAGCCGCGTCCAGAAGTTTGACAGCAGCGGCGCCTTTCTCGACAAATGGGGCACCTCCGGCAGCGGTAACGGCCAATTTAACTTCCCTACCGGCGCGGCCGTCGACGAAAGCAACCATGTGTATGTGGTCGATACGCTCAACCACCGCGTGCAGAAATTCGATAACAGCGGCGCCTACCTTACGCAGTGGGGCTCGTTTGGAACCGGCGACGGCGAATTTAATGAACCATGGGGAATCGCTGTCTGGGATAAGAAGGTGTACGTGACCGATGCCAATAATGACCGCGTTCAGATCTTTGACGAAGACGGCGCTTACGTCAGCGAATTTGGTATGTCCGGCACCACCAACGGCAATTTCGATCTGCCGACCGGCGTGACCGTGGACGCCGTGGGCAATGTCTACGTGGTCGACTCCGACAACCACCGCGTTCAGAAGTTCAGTTCTGCCGGCGAATACGCGGGCCAGTGGGGCGGCTTTGGCAGCGGCGACGGCCAGTTTGATATGCCATGGAGCGCTGCCGTCGACATGGCGGGCCATGTGTTTGTCGTCGATGTCAACAACAACCGCGTTCAGAAATTCCTGAGCGCGGGATTTCTGCTCGACGACGCCAGCCCGGATGACGGCGATGCCGTAGCGGACAGGGCGGTTTTAGACTGGCTGCCCGACGGCACCTAAGTCGTGCGCGAGCATCCGGCAGGCGGCTGGCGTTTGTCGGACCTGGTCTGCTCAGGGGCGAGCGCCTCCCAGATCACGCCCGATGCCACCAACCTCCTGGTGACTATCGAACTGGCTGCGGCCGAGAACATCACCTGCACCTTCAGCAACGAAGGGCCGGGCAGCCTGACCTTCGTCAAGTCGGCGATGCCGCAGAGCGGCGCCGACTTTACTTTTGATTTGAGCGGGCCGGCAAACCCGTTTAGACCCACGTTCCTCAAGCAATGGGGTGGTTATGGCCTTGCGGACGGGCAGTTCCGGCTTCCCGCCGGCGTCGCGGTGGATGGGGACGGCAATGTACTTGTGGTCGATGGCTTTGGCAGCCGGGTCCAGAGGTTTGATCAAAACGGCGTCTATCTGGACCAATGGGGCAGCCTGGGCAATGGCAACGGCCAATTCACTTTTCCGTTCGACGTGGCGGTGGACGAAGCGGGCAGCATCTACGTGGCCGATGCGTACAATCACCGCATCCAGAAATTCAGCCATAGTGGCGCTTATCTCGGCCAATGGGGTGGCCCCGGTATAGGCAACGGGCAGTTCAATATACCCTCCGGCGTGGCGTTGGATGTCGCGGGCAATGTCTACGTGGTCGATTCCGGCAATGATCGGGTTCAGAAATTCAGCAGCGCCGGGCTCTACATTGGACAGTTTGGCAGCCCTGGAAGCGCGGCCGGGCAGTTTGACGAGCCCTACAGAGTAGCCGTAGACGCCGCGGGCAAGGTGTATATAGCCGACTTCGGCAATAACCGCGTGCAGAAATTTGACGAGAACGGCAGCTACATCAGCCAGTGGGGCAGTTCCGGCACGGGCGACGGCCAGTTCCAGGGGCCGGGCGACATCGACATTGACGAAGCGGGCAACGTCTATGTGGCCGAGTCAGGCAATAACCGCATCCAGAAGTTTGACGAGAATGGCGCTTATCTCGGCCAGTGGGGCAGTTTTGGCAGCGGCAATGGCCAGTTCAGCCTGCTTTTTGGATTGGCAGTCGACACCGATGGCAGCGTATACGTGGCCGACAGCGGCACATATCGCATTCAGAAGTTTCTGGCATCGACGTTTGTGCTCGACGACAGCATCCCGGACGACGGAGATGGCGCCGGCGCGAGCATCACCTACGAAGGGCTGGCGCCAGGCGCCTATGTGGCCGCGGAGCTGGTCCAAGACCAGTGGGGCCTGGGGGATCTTGCCTGCGAAGGCGGCAGCGCTTCCCAGGTAGCCATCGACAAGCCCAATCATGCCGTTACCATCGACCTGGCCCCCGGCGAACACCTCACCTGCACTATCACGACCCAGCTGCAGACTACTCTGT
>JBJYWX010000569.1:0-5827 GCA_046259695.1 Promineifilaceae bacterium (SeqCode)
GGCTTGCGCTGAAGTGCGCGGTTCAGTGGGAAATAGTGGGAATCAAAGAAGGCGACAGTTCTTGTCGCCTTCTTTGACGTCTAAAGGCTGCTTCCTGACAGCTTTTGTGCAATACGCACAACTCCTACCGGCAATCATGTAGCAACTTTGCCATAGTCATTGCTTCGGGCGCTCTCTATACTACGATGCAACAATGGTCCCTTTCGCCGTTGTTGCATGGATTACTATAGTGGAAAACAACACTTCCAATATCGTCATTATTAGCCTTCTTAGCCTCGTCCTTGTTGTTAACAAGGACGCGAACACGGTTGGGTGAGAGAAGACCAGACGAGGTCAGAGTTGATAAACAACAAACCGCCCAACCGGGCGGTTTTTTTGTTTGCCGGCCAAGCCGTACAGTTATGACCAGAATCAGCTGCCAATCCACGAAATGTAATGACGGTTCCACAAGTGGAACCAATTCTACTGCGCGTATGCAGCAGACTGCTCATCAACGCAGTCAAGACAGCACCTGCTTATCCAAGGGCAAGAGAGATCGAGATCGCTCCTGCCCTTTTTTTGTTTCTGTTGAATTAAGTTATTGAGTGCAGATACGCGTCTAGATGACCAATCAAATTTATTGGAAGGAGAAAACTAATGGCTGAAAAGAGCGGTGGTCAAATTATCTGGGAGAGCCTGCTGCAGGAGGGAGTTGAAGTCGTGTTTGGCATTCCTGGTGGTGCCATTTTGCCAACCTATGACGATCTCAGTAAATACAATTACCCTATCCATCATGTCTTGGCCACTCACGAACAAGGCTCAACGCACATGGCCGATGGTTATGCGCGCGCGACCGGAAAGGTTGGCGTTGCGATAAACACCTCCGGCCCTGGGGCGACCAACATGATTACCGGGCTGGCAACAGCCTACATGGATTCATCGCCGATCGTCGCTATTACAGGTCAGGTGTCAACGAGCTTGCTCGGCCGTGACGGATTTCAGGAATCCGACGTGTTTGGTATCAGTATGCCGGTCACCAAGCACAATTACCTGATTACCGACATACGCGACCTGCCGATGGCCCTCAAGGAAGCGTTCCATATCGCCCGCACCGGACGGCCAGGACCCGTGTTGATCGACGTTTGCAAGGATGTCCAGCAGGCGACCATGGATTTTGAATACCCTGAAGAGGTGCACCTGCCGGGCTACATACCCAATCAGAACCTGCCCCACCGCGAAGCGGTACTGCGCGCAGCACAGCTTCTCAATGAAGCAAAACGACCGCTCATTGTAGCCGGTCAAGGTGTCTCCATAGCCAAGGCGGAACGCGAACTACGGCAGCTCGCCGAAATCGCCAATATTCCCGTGGCCACGAGTCTCCTCGGTATCGGGACCATTCCGGCCACCCACCCGCTTTGCGTAAGCTGGGGCGGCATGCATGGTGAGGCCTATACAAACTACGCGATGCAAGAATGCGACGTGATGTTCGCCATTGGCGCGCGTTTGGACGACCGTCTCACCGGCGCTTTCGAGACCTTCGCCCCTAAGGCCCGCATCATCCACGCTGACCTTGACCCGGCGGAGCTCAACAAGAATCTTTCTATCGATACGCCTGTCGTTGGCGACGCCCTGCTGACTCTGCGCGAACTGTTGCCACTTGTCCAATCGAACGAGCATCCGGCTTGGATCGAACAGATAGAGGCCTGGAAAGCAGATTCAAATGAGCGCGACATCCTTGCTCAAGAAACGGATGAACTGATCGCACCCTATGTCATGCGCGAGCTGTGGCATGCAACCGGCGAGGGTGACTGCACTGTTGTCTCCGATGTGGGCCAGCATCAAATGTGGGAAGCCCAATACTTCCGCCATACTAAGCGGCGCAGCTTACTCACCTCAGGTGGGCTCGGCACAATGGGGTACGCCTTGCCTGCAGCGATCGGGGCCCAAATGGGCCATCGCGAGGAAGAAGTTTGGGTCGTCGCCGGCGATGGTGGCTTCCAAATGACGATGAACGAACTGTCCACCGTCGTTCAGGAACAACTGCCTGTCAAGATTGCCATCATTAACAATGGCTATTTGGGTATGGTACGCCAGTGGCAGGACGTCTTCTACAACAAGCGCCATTCCGGGACTCCGCTCTTTAATCCGGATTTTGTCAAATTGGCCGAAGCCTATGGCATTCCGGGCCGTTCTGTTACCAGGAAGGAAGATGTATTTGAGGCGATACGCGAGGCGCAGGCCTTTGATGGCCCCTTCCTGCTCGACTTCCAAGTCGAAGAATTTACTAACGTATATCCTATGGTAGCGCCGGCAAAGAGCAATGCCGATATGATTCGCCGGCCGGTATCCGCATCGGAGGTGGAATAGCCATGCCAGACAGTAAGATTGGTCGCCATACAATGATTGCCTGGGTTGAAGACAAACCAGGTGTGCTCAATCGTGTGTCCGGTCTATTCGGGCGCCGCAACTTCAATATTGAAAGCTTGACAGTCGGCCACAGCGAAACCCCAGGCGTTAGCCGGATGACTTTCGTGGTCAGGGGCACCGATCGCGATATCCAGCAAGTAAGGATGCAGCTGTTCAAACTGATCAATGTCTTGGATATCCAGGATTTGACTGATATCCCTCATGTGCAGTATGAGTTAGCCCTGGTGAAGGTGCGCGCGGTCAACGGCACTAGGGCGGAGATAATGCGTCTTGTCGATATATTTCATGCCGACATTGTTGATGTGGACCTCAGTTCGGTCACAATCCGCCTGGCGGCGAAAGAGGACCGCATCAATGCCCTCCTGCGCTTGCTCGAGCAATTTGGCATCCTAGAAATGGTTCGCTCCGGTCGTCTCGCCATGGTGCGCGGTGACCTACCGGAAGACGAGCTCGAGTCGGAGCCGGAAATGGCCCTTGCAGGAAATGGCCAAACTGGTTAGGCTGATCCTTCCCCGGCAAGAAGTTGGCGGAATAACGCAATTAGCATTTTGATTTAGGAGAGTTTGTTGTGGCAACTGTTTATTACGATGACGATGCAGACCTTGGCCTGTTATCGGGTAAGAAGATCGCGATCATTGGCTATGGAAGTCAGGGACACGCTCATGCGCTTAATTTGAAGGACAACGGTATGGATGTACGTGTTGGCCTTTACGAAGGCAGCAGCTCCTGGCCCGCTGCCGAAGCGGCCGGCCTAATCGTCAAGAATACCGCCGAAGCCGCGGCCGAGGCAGATGTGATCATGCTGCTCGCTCCGGACACGCGTCAGTCGGCTATCTACTATGGAGAGATTGCTCCGCACCTTGAGCCCGGCGACACCCTCATGTTCGGCCATGGATTCAACATTCGATACGGCCAGATCGTGCCGCCGCCCAATGTCGATGTCAGCATGGTCGCCCCTAAGGCGCCCGGCCATCGTGTGCGCGAGTTGTTTGTTGAAGGCGTTGGCACACCGGGGCTCGTCGCTGTGCATCAAGACGCAAGCGGCCATGCTTTGGAACAGGCCCTGGCCTACGCCAAGGGCATAGGCTGCACACGCGCCGGTGTCATTGCTACTACATTCACGGAGGAAACGGAGACCGATCTTTTTGGCGAGCAGGCTGTACTTTGTGGCGGCGTAAGTGCCCTGGTTGAAGCCGGGTTCAATACCCTTGTGGAGGCAGGCTACCAGCCGGAAATCGCTTATTTTGAATGCTTGCACGAACTAAAGCTGATTGTCGACCTAATGTATCAGGGTGGGCTGAGCTACATGCGCTACAGCATTAGCGACACGGCCGAACATGGCGATTATACGGCCGGGCCCAAGATAGTAACCGAAGAAACGAAAGAGGCGATGCGCCAGATCCTGGCCGACATTCAATCCGGCGGCTATGCCGAGGGTTGGATAGACGAGAACGCTAACGGCCGGCCGTGGTTTGATGCCAGGCGCGAGCAAGCACGCCACACGCCAATTGAAGAAGTTGGGAAACAACTGCGGGGCATGATGCCCTGGCTGAACGCAAAGGTCATTGAATAGACTGGCCCTTTGGGCATCTTAGCCAAAAGGACCAGATCATACACAAGAAGCGAGTGAAAAATGGACACTGCAGGGCAAGCTGATAACGGCACGTTGATCATATTCGACACGACATTACGCGATGGTGAGCAATCTCCCGGCGCGACCCTTAATGTTGAAGAGAAACTCGAGATTGCGCGCCAGCTTTCCCGGCTCGGAGTCGATATTTGCGAAGCCGGTTTCCCAATCGCGTCTCCCGGAGACTTTGAAGCGGTCAGGCGCATAGCCACCGAAGTTGGACCGCTCACCGAAGGTCGCAAAACAGGTGAGCCGATGGTCATCGCCGGCCTGGCCCGCGCTAATCGGGGTGACATTGAACGCGCCTTTGAGGCGGTCAAGGTTGCCCCGCGGCATCGTATCCATACTTTCCTCGCTACAAGCGACATTCACCTCAAACATAAACTGCGGATAGACCGCGAAGAATGCATCGAGCAGGTTATCGAGGCCGTGACTTTCGCGAGCAGCCTTTGTGACGACGTTGAATTCTCCCCGGAAGACGCCGGCCGTTCCGATCCGGACTTCCTGGTACAGGTTCTCGAGCAGGCAATTAAGGCCGGAGCGACGACGCTAAATATCCCTGATACCGTTGGGTATACCACGCCGGAAGAATTCGGCTGGCTCATGCATTATCTCATCGAGCACACCGAAGGTGCCGAGAAAGTAATTTGGTCCACGCACTGCCACAACGACCTGGGGCTGGCTACAGCCAACACCCTTGCCGGCGTACGCGCCGGAGCGCGCCAGGTCGAAGTCACCGTGAATGGCATTGGCGAGCGCGCCGGGAATACTTCCTTGGAAGAAGTGGTCATGGCCGTGGCGACCCGGCCTAATCAGTTCAACATGACCTGCAACGTCGATACCACTCAGATTGTGCGCACCAGTCACATGGTGAGTACCTACACAGGCATGGTCGTCCAGGCCAATAAGGCCATAGTGGGCGCCAACGCTTTTGCCCACGAAGCAGGCATACATCAGGATGGCATGTTAAAAGACCAGTCCACCTATGAAATAATGCGGCCCGAAACGGTAGGCCTCACTGCTTCTCGTCTGGTGCTGGGCAAACACTCGGGCCGTCACGCTTTTCGCGTGCGCATCGAGGAAATGGGCTATGACAATCTGAGCCAGGAAGAGATGGAACTGGCCTTCAAACGCTTCAAACGTATTGCCGACAAGAAAAAGCTTGTCACTGACGCGGATATCGAAGCCATCATCGCTGATGAAATCTATCAGCCGCCCGAGATCTGGAAGCTAAATCATGTACAGGTTTCCTGTGGCGATCACAGCATTCCCACGGCGACGGTTAGTCTCACAGGTCCAGACAAAGAAGTTCGCGAAGACGCCGCTACCGGTAGCGGTCCGGTTGACGCTGTCTATCAAGCAATCAACCGCATCATTGGAACCTCCAATACGTTGACTGAGTTTACTATCAACGCCGTGACGGAGGGCCTGGATGCAGTGGCGGAAGCGACTATTCGTATTCAACCGCATAATGGAGGAAAAAGAATCAAAGTAAACCCTCAGACTAATTTGCCCTTTGCCCGCACCTATAGTGGGCATGGCGCCAGCACTGATATCGTCGTCGCCAGCGCCCGGGCTTATCTCAGCGCATTGAATAAGATGCTGGCAGCCGACGACGAAGAAGCCAGCCTGCATGAAATGGTAGCAGAAGTATGAAATCAGCAAGAACAATCATTGACAAGATCTGGGAAAATCACGTCGTCACCCAGGAACCGGGCAGCCCGGCTGTCCTTTACATTGACCTACACCTCGTGCACGAGGTGACATCGCCTCAGGCCTTTCAGGGGCTGC
>JBJYWX010000570.1:0-3063 GCA_046259695.1 Promineifilaceae bacterium (SeqCode)
AGGCGATCACCATCGATCCCGCGACGCCCGGCCATTACCTGGCGCTGGGTAACGCCTTCGAAGTAGCTGAGGATATTAGCCAGGCGGAGGTCGCCTATCGCCAGGCATTGGTGGCCGCCCCAACGCTTGTTGAAGCGTACTTGCGCCTCAGCACCCTCTACCAAAGCGAGGAAGCGTGGAACGAAGCGGAGGAAACGCTGCAGCACGGGCTGGAAATGGCCCCCGCGTCCGGAGCCTTGCTTATAGAGTATGCGCGCTTGCAGCTTGCGCATGGTAATGAAACGCAGGCGTTGGCGTTGGCTGACCAGGCGGTCACCGCCTCCCCGACCGCGGGAACGCTTATCCAGCGTGCCGCGATCTATACGGAACTTGGCGACACGGACTCTGCCAAAGAGGACCTTCAAGCCGCCCTGGCCATTGAGCCTATGGCCATCGAAGCGCTGATCAGTCTTGGTGATTTATACAAGGCGGACGGCGATCGCGAAACGGCCGAATCATATTACACTTTGGCCGCCGAGACGCTGCCAGGCGTGCCCACCGGTTACCTGCGCATGGCTACTCTCGCTCGCGAGGACGAGAACCGCGACGCGGTAGTCTACTGGAACGACCTGGCACGACAGGCACAGCCCGGTGGCTTGCTGCGCCCGACGACGGACGATCTCCTGGCTCCTGCGGATTCCGCAGCAAATGGCGCAGAAAATGAAGCGCAACAGCCTGAAGCGAGCACCGCAGCCGCGGAAGAAGAAACGCCTACCCCTGGCAGCAGTGATAATAGCGAATAGTGAGCCACTAAATAATCCATGCAAACACCCACCCATCTGCCGCCATTAAGCCGCCGCACCGCACTGGCTTTTCTACTTGTTGCACTCATTATGCACTTTGGCACGATCGGCAGCCGGCCGGTATCAGCTCAGGACGAGGGCAGATTGCCTGATCTTTGGATAGACCTGAGTATGGGGGCGCCGCTGGTTGATTTGTTTAACCAACGAGCGCGTGATGATGATATTGCCCGTGTCGAGCACATATCCCAGCTTGACTTGCTCGACGGAGTCAGCACCGGCAAGAAATTGGTCGTTTTCAAATCTGCGGAAGACGCCATACGCTTGCTACCACATATTCACGATTCGCTCGATATCGTGGGCTACAATCTGGAACATGGCCCGGCCAACCCAATCGCGGAGCAAGAAAACCCGGTGGAAAGTATCAAGCGCCTGCGCGAGGTGACCGACCGCTACGGCATGGAATTGGCTGTTGGTCCGGACCGGCGCTTTGCCGAAAGCGATGCCGCGGCTTTAGCCCTCTATGCCGATTACTTCATTTTGCAGGTACAAAAGGTCCAGACGGAACCGGAGACAGTTTACGAGTTTGTGGAGCCGCTCATCGAGGAGATTCACCGGGCAAATCCCGATATAGAGATCAGTCTGCAAATCCGTACGGAAGGGGACGTCGACGACCTTCTTGATTTGCTCGAGCCATTACAGGGCTCGATTCAAGGCATCTCGATTCTCACCAGTGAAGAGACCATACCCGTTACCGAAGGGCTCATGAAGGCGTTACGGCCGAATGCCCTTCCGGTCACACCCACCGCGGAAGTCAGTACGCCGCGGACACGTGCTCCGGGCGCCATTCTTACCGCTCAGCCGCGCCCAACGCGGCGGCCGGTTGATGCAGCCCCACAACAGCCGGCGGCCGTGGCGCAGGCAGGTGCTGCAGTTGATGCCGCCGGTGAACCGGCCCCGACCGAGGTTATATCAGCGCCCGAAGCAGCTGAACGCAGTGGTTCAAGCCTCGTATTCATCGTGGTTGCCCTGGTAGCCGGATTTGCGCTTGGCGCAGGCTACGTGAGCCACAAGGCGGGTTCGTGAGCCGCGCACTACTGGCGCCGGCCCTACGTTCACGTAACTTCCGCTTATTCTGGCTGGCCCAAACCATTTCAACCATTGGCACCTCGCTGCAGGTCATTGCCGAGGGCTATCTCATTTACGATCTGACTAATTCTACTTTCTGGCTCGGCGCTGTCGGCTTCATCGCCTTACTGCCGGTCGTACCCATCTCGCTTGCTGGCGGTGTATTGATCGACCGCCTGCCGAGGCGCAAGCTGCTGCTGGCCACGCAGGTGGGTTTGTTGCTGCAGGCATCTTTGTTTGGCCTGTTAGCAATCTCTGGTCGCGTTACCCTTCCCAGTGTGATTTTTCTTTACTTTATCTTCGGTGCTCTGCTGGCGATCGACAATCCAGCACGGCGCGCTTTCCTGGTAGATATCGTCGAGCGCGATGATCTGGCCAATGCTGTGGCCCTAAATGCTACCATCTTCAATATATCCAGCGTGGTTGGCTTCGCTCTAGGTGGGGTGCTGATCGCCTCTATAGGCGTGGGGGGAACGATGCTCCTCAACGCCCTCACTTATTTCTTTCCGATTATCGCCCTGGCCTTCATTCGTGTGCCGGACGTTGGCCAAGATCAGGAACATAAGTCGTTTGGCATAGCCATGACTGAGGGGCTCGTCAGCCTGGCGCACCAGCCGGTCGTCCTTGGCGTCATTGCCGTTGCTACCGTGGTAGGCGGGCTGGCCTATCCGGTCATAGGTCTCATGCCGGCCTATGCCAAAGATATCATGGGTGTCGATTCGATAGGGCTTGGCATTCTGCTCTCCGCCGTCGCTCTGGGTTCTGTACTTGGCACTTTCGGTGCGGCGCGTCTTGGCACCCACCAGCGCGGCCGCAACCTTATGCTGGCTGCCTTTATCCTGCCGCTGCTTGTTGCCGGCGTTGCTTTTGCTCCGGGCATGGCCGTCGCCTGTCTGGCCCTGGTCGGCGTCGGGTTCTTGTTATTGATTGTGCAGAGCCTGGCGGTAACGCTAGTGCAGCTCGAAACACCGGACCGCATACGCGGGCGGGTCATGACTATCTACAGTATGCTGCACGCCGGCTCTGATACGGGGGGTAATGTGCTTATAGGGACGCTTGCCGTTCCGCTTGGGCTGTCTCTCGCCCTGGTGATTGGCAGCGTAGTAGCCCTGCTTTTTAATGGCATTACTAATTTGCTCGTGCCCGGCATCCGCCG
>JBJYWX010000571.1:0-19680 GCA_046259695.1 Promineifilaceae bacterium (SeqCode)
ATAAGTTTGAGGCGAGTCCCACTGCCTACACGAAATGGCATCACAAAGACTACGCCGCCCCACAGAAGCGGCAATATATCTGGTACCCATCCGGTCAGCGTGATATCTTCCCGGCCTTCCAGGCGCTGCAAACGTGCGTGTGGGCGCTGGCCGGCAACGACCCAGCGGGCATCTGGCTTCTTGGCCCGTATGCGGGGCCAGATTTCGTCCGCAAACCAGAGGACTGCGTCCACGTTGGGCCGGTAGTCCATCTTGCCGCTGAAAACTACATCGTATTGATGGGAATCGAGCTGCAAATCAACCGGCGGTCGGTAGCTAGCCACATCAATACAGTTTGGAATCACTGTAATACGGCCGGCAGCGCGCGGGGCAAGGCGGACGATCGCGTCCTGATCGGGCTCACTCACACAAGTTACCCAATCGGCCGTCTCACAGATCCATTTTTCATACGCTGCCAGTCTTCTGCTTTGTATGAAGGAGTAAAGCGCCGCGTGCCAGCGGCTGATGCGCTGCCAATCCGCCTGCCCTGCCCTGGATTGCAGAAGGGCTTCTGCGTTGTGTGCGTCATAAACCAGGGGAGTCGCCGGAGAGATATCGCGCACGACCTGTGCCGCCCAGGCCAACTCGATCCCTTCAATTTGTACGATATCATAGGCGTTTTCTCGCAGCATCGTTTTGAGCATGGATTCATATGCCGGGTCTTTCAGGCGCAATGCCATATCGGGCTTGGTGCTCGCGGTCATCTGCCACAGCCGCCGGCTCGTAGATCGCATGGGTTCCGCAACAACGGTGACCTTGTGACAAAGGGCTTGTAAGCTGTCCGGGATATTCGATTTGGCATCCGCTGGCTCAAACGCAAGCAGGTCAATCTCGTGAGCAGCTGCCAATCCGCGTAGGATTTGAAGATTGCGCAGCGCAGTGCCCTGGTGCGGAGGATCCGGCGGCTGCGGGGTCAATAGAAGTACCTTCATAATGGCGAACTTGGTGGGCTGACGGGCTGTCGCCCGGTATAGAGTGCCAACGTGGATTGGGCTGTTTTTGTCCAGCTAAATTGACGGCACTGCGTATATCCGACCTCAACGGCCTGCGCTGCGAACTCTTTATCCATCAGCACAAGCCAAGTCGTATTTACCCAGGCGTCTTCATCTTCCAAGGGTAAGATTAATCCATCACTGCCAACGATTTCTGGCAGCGAGCCGCGATCACTGACAATCGCCGCACAGCCGCTGTGCTGCGCCTCCAGCGCGGGCAGACCAAACCCTTCATACAGCGAAGGCGTCAGCAGTGCGCTGGCCGCGTGGTAAAGATTGCGCAGAACTTCATCCGTTGCACCTTCGATATGCACCACATTCTGCGACAGACCGTACTGCTCGATCGCGGCGAATATTTCCTCATAGAGCCAACCCTTGCGCCCAACCAGCACCAACGGCACTTTGATGCCATGTTCCCGGCGAAGGCGTGCGTAAATACGAACAAGCATCGGCAGATTCTTGCGCGGCTCCAGGGTACCTACTGAAAGTAAGAAGCCTTCCGGCAGTCCCAAATGTTTCAGGGTTCTTGCGACTTGAGCTGGTTCGGGGGCCTGCGTGTACAAAGGGTTTGCCGCAAGATGTATTGCTTTTACTTTCTCCGGGGCAACCCCCAACAACTCCATGACATCCCGTCGCGTAGCGTAGCTGTCCGCCGCAATGGCGTCGGCCGTAGCGACAGCCCATTTGATCTGGCCCGCATAATAACGCCTGCTTTCATCCGTTAGCAGTTCCGGAAAATGGAGAAAATTAAGATCGTGTATGGTTATCACGCGTCGCGTATGCCCGGTGGCTGGCGGAATAAAGTCGGGGCTGTGTAGAACGGCCAACCCATCTCGCGCCATTTCTGCCGCCAGCGTATACCGCTCCAGACGGTGGTGGCATGGCGTCCACAGATTCCTGCGCCGCCACCGTGCGGCGTCCTCAGGTACAAAATCGCGTTCTTCGCGGCGGCTTTGATAGACGATGAACTGATTCTTGTCGTCAATAGCCGCCAGAGCGGGAAGCAGGTGCAGGATGTATTGGCTTATACCGCCCATGCGATACGTTGGCAGGCGGCAGTCTATCCCAATCAGCATACGACAGATTGTAGGGCCAGGCACAGCATTTGTCAGCTACGTTTAGACCACTTGAGCCCACCGCCACTTCTTACTAGCGAGCGCGTCTCAAGTGAGCACGCGCCTGGGCAACTCGCATCGTCAGGTTTAAATCGCTATAATGCAGCCAATTGTTTGCGGTGACTGCAGCCTTTCCCGGTGCATGGTGAAAAGCAGTCTAGCCGGGCCATCAGTGGTGGCAAAGGACAATCCAATGGCAGAAACAACTCATACCGCAACACAGGTCGAGACGGCCGAGTTGCTCAAGCGAATTGAGTGGATCGATGAGCAGCGGCGCAAGTCGGCCCGTCGTCTCGCCGAACTGGAACAGAGATTGGAACGCAGTGAGGCGGAAGTTGCGCGTCGTGATGAGCGCATCGAAGACTTGGAGAGCCGCCTTGCACAGACCTCGCAGCAGCTCAAACGAATCACCGATGTGGATGAGAGGCTCAACATTGTCCAAAAAGAGCTGATTGAACAGCTCAACCAGAACGATCAACGCCGTCGCCAGGCGGAGCAGGAAATTGACCGCTTGCGGCGCGTTGAGCACGAAGCCCTTTCACGCGAAATTGCTGATACACGAAAGGAGCTTCCTGCAATAGGCCGCCTGCAGCGCGATATGGAACTGAGGGTCGCAGAAGAGGCGCGCTTGGCGAAGCTTATCGGCGTCATTCAGAGCAGCATTGATCCGATTCGCAACCAGGTAGCAGAGTATGAGAGATCACTCCTATTTCTCGAGGAAAAGGAGAAACAGGACAGCCGCAACATTGGCGACATTCAGACGCAGCTGCTTGAAATTAGCAAGAGATGGGATCCCATCAGCGCCCGCATCGATGTCCTGGCAAATACGCTTTCAAAAGCTGAATCTAGCCGCCAAGATCTTATTGAGGCGCAGCTCGAACAGCGCGAGATCATCAAGAAGTGGTCGGAGCAGATTCAGATTGGCGAACACGAGCGCAATAAGCAGCTCGAGCAGTGGCGCTACTTTCTTGAAGAGCACAAAGACACCATGGAGAGCTATGCTAGAGAATGGATCGGCTATTCTGACCAATATAAACAGGCCGGCCAGGCGCTGCAGCAGCTCAGCGAGTGGCAGAAACAGTTGGAGCAGCAGCAGCGCCAGGTCACAGAAATGCTGCGGATTGAGCTGAACCGTATGCAGTCAAGGTGGGACGGATTTGTGCTGCAGGATGAGCAGAAGTGGAAGAGCGCCGACGTCGATGTTAGACAGCGCTGGGATGCCGCTGCCAGAGAATCCAAACAAATCGTAGAACGCATCCACGAACTTGAGGAAAGACTTCTAGAAATCGAGAGCGACAAAGACATGCTGTGGCGGGTCCAGACCGCCCAGGCCGACGCGATGAAAAAGATGCCGCGTGTCTGGCTGGAAGAAATCGAGAAGGCCAAGGATCAAGACCCCAACCGTCGCCGGCAACCTACTGTCATGCCCGTTCGCGAAGAGTAGATTTAGCCTGCCGCCGCAGTTTCACTTGCAGAACCGCTTCCACTCATGGACAGAGTTCATCACGTCATAGGCACGGCCGGTCACGTCGATCATGGCAAGTCAACACTAGTCGAAGCGCTAACAGGAATTGATCCCGATCGCCTTAAAGAAGAAAAGGCACGGGAGATGACAATTGACCTGGGATTCGCCTGGCTCACGCTCGGCGATGACGAGATTGGCATAGTAGATGTTCCCGGGCACCGGGACTTCATCGAGAATATGCTTGCTGGCGTCGGCAGCATCGACCTCGCCCTATTTGTTATAGCTGCCGACGAAGGCGTCATGCCCCAAACGGAAGAGCATTTAGCCATTCTCGATCTGCTGCATGTCAAAGACGGCATAATTGCCCTGACGAAGATAGATCTGATAGAAGATCCCGACTGGCTGGAACTCGTTACTCTTGAGGTAGCGGATGTGATGGCGGGATCAATCCTTGAGAACGCACCCATCATCCCCGTTTCGGCCCAAACGGGCGCTGGCCTCGATTTATTACGAGCGACTCTGAGCTCACATCTGGCCGCTCATGAACCTCATCCTGATCATGGACACCCACGGCTACCCATTGACCGCGTTTTTTCACTCGCGGGTTTTGGCACTATTGTGACTGGTACATTAACCGGTGGCTCGTTCAGGATCGGCGATCAGGTGGAGATAGCTCCGGGGAAGTTACGCGCAAGAATACGGGGTCTGCAGGCCTACAAAAAGAAGCTCGAGATTGCCCGGCCTGGAACCCGCGTCGCAGTCAATCTCGCCGGCATCGAGCGCGCACAGATTCAGCGTGGGCAGGTTATCGCTGCCCCAGGCACGGTCACCGAGACAATACTGTTCGATGCGTCATACCGGCATCTACCGGGAAATGCTGATCCACTCAAACACAATCGCGAAGTTAAGCTGTTTGTTGGCGCCGCGGAGGTGCTCGCCAGGACACGAATTCTGGGTACAGAAGCCCTTAACCCTGGCGAAGAAGGATGGCTGCAGTTCGCGCTCAGTGAACCAGTTGCTTTGTCACGCGGCGACCGGTTCATTGTGCGCCGGCCGTCGCCCGCACAAACTATTGGTGGCGGCATCGTCCTTGACCCCCATCCAGGGCGTCGCCATCGGCGCTTCAGGCCGGAAGTGATCGAAAGGCTGCAAACGCTGTCCATAGGAGACCCTGCTGAGGTTCTGGAAATGACCCTGGCTCGCATGCAGCCCTCAACGCGCGCCGAGCTCCTCGCCACCGCGGCCCTCGACCGGACCGTCGGGGCGGAAACGCTGGACACGCTGCTACAACAGGGGTCCGTGGTTGAAATGGGCGGTCAACTCTTGACCAGCGTTGGCTGGCGGTCACTGCTTGATCGCGCTTTGTCCCTACTTGATGATTTTCACAAGGCCAATCCCTTGCGCCTGGGCATGCCACGCGAGGAACTGCGCAGCCGGCTACAAACAAGCCCGGCTCTGTTTAACGTCCTCTGCGACACCGCCGTTCGCGAGTCAACACTTGCCGAAGCTGGAACGTTGTTAAGACGCCCCAGCCACCGCATATTGCTCACGCCAGAGCAGCAGAAGCGCATTGAACTTGAACTTCAGGCTATCACGCGCGCCGGAGCCAATACGCCATCCGTTAAGGAAACCCAGCGTGCACTTGGCACCGATCTCTTCGTGGCATTGATTGATCTGGGTCGCCTTCAACAGATAAGTGCTGATGTACTCTACGAGCAGGAACAGCTTGTTGGAATTACGGCACAGATCTGTGATTTCCTGGAGGTGCACGGTGAAATTGACGCCGCTGGTGCACGGGACCTGCTGCAAACCAGCCGCAAATATGCTATAGCGATCCTCGAATATCTCGACGATCGTCGCATTACTAAGCGCGTTGGCGACGTCAGGGTTCTGCGCTAAACAGCGCGCGGTGCCCCTACTTTCCCGATTTATAGGCAAATTTACGCGCTTCATGCGTGAACTTCTTGATAAATTGGACAATTGGTCTAAATTTGACCTTTACAGTTGCACCTATATTAGAGTATATTATGTAAGCTGATCATCTCGACATAATAAATCCAGAGGGTCAGCGACAACTTCACGCACAGTGGGATTACACGAAGGAGGTGCTGAAATGCTTTTAGCCAAGAGCCCGTCTAAACGGTACGTCTACATTTTGATGGCTGGCCTACTGCTGGCGCTGCTAGGCCTGTTTGGTTTCACGTCTGCTGCCGATGCCTGGAGCGGTTCGTGCAGCAATTGGCAGGGTGCCTATTGGAGCAATCGCGATTTGAATGGTTCGCCCACCCTGGTGCGGTGTGACGAGGCAATTGACTTTAACTGGAAAGGTCTCTCGCCCGACGTATCAATTCCGGTGGACAACTTCTCGGCGCGTTGGACGCGCGCTTACCAGTTTGCCCCGGGCAACTACCGGTTTAGCGCGACAATGGACGACGGCATGCGCGTCTACTTGAATGGCAGAGCGATTATCGACGACTGGTATGAGGGAAACGTCCGGACTGTCGAAGCTGATATCTATGTTTCCGGAGGAACCCAAAATATAACCGTTGAGTACTTTGAGAAAGGCGGCAATGCTGTGGCCGGGTTCACCTGGTCAGCCATGGATGGCCAAACCATGCCGCCGGGACATCCTATGCCGCCTCCAGGACAACCTATGCCGCAGCCACCGCAGGTCAGACCACCTCAGGTGCTGCCACCTGGCACCGGCAATAACCCCAATGTCAGCTACCCCGTAGCGGAAGTGATGGCATATTACCTCAACGTTCGCTCAGGCCCCGGCGTCGACAACAATGTGGTTGCTGTGCTGCATAGAAACGATCAGGTGCTGCTTGTAGCACGTGACACTGGCGGTCGCTGGGTTTTGATCAGAAAGGATGGATTACAGGGTTGGGTCAACCGTTACTATTTGCACACGGATTTCCCATATACTAGCCTGCCCTTCGTCGGCAGCGGACAACAGCCTCCGTCACAGCCCAATCCCGCTTCACCTCAGACAAATGCTGTGGTGAACGTTTCTTCACTCAACGTGCGTTTAGGACCCGGCGTGCAGTATCGTGCGATTGCCGTAGTCAATGGCGGCACGGGTGTCAACGTCATCTCCCGCGAAGCGAACGGTTGGGTGCAGATCCAGATTCCCGGATCTGTGACTGGTTGGGTAAACGGCAGTTACCTAACCTTGCGCTAGCAGCGACCCCGGGCGGAACGTTCGCGGCTTAAGCTGCAATTTCAGTTCACCTTAATAGATTGAGCTACCAGGGACCTGCGGGCGCAGGTCCCTGGCTTTTTGGCGGGAAGTCTATGTTCGACCTGCATGTACCGCCCTTGACTGGTGAGGTAGTCTGGGGCGCACTTTTCATTTTCGTCATACGCGTCATCGGTATCACGGCCAGCACCGTGCGCGTTCTACTTATGATGCGCGGCCGAAGGCTGCTTACCGCCCTAACTGGCTTCATAGAAGTGCTGTTGTACGTTTTCGCTATTGGCTATGTTGTCAACGATCTGACGAATATCTGGAATGTACTTGCTTACAGCGCTGGATTCGTCAGCGGCACGCTCGTCGGAATGTGGATCGATGAACGCACGGCGACGGGCTATGTGAACGTACGAATCATATCTCGTTACAGTTCTCAACAGATCATAGAAGAGATACACAATCAGGGTTTTGGCGCCACTGTCGGCTGGGGCCACGGCAAAGGCGGCACAGTGGGCATGATCCTTGCCATAGTGCGGCGAAAGGAAGCACCGGCACTCATTGGAATCGCCGAGGCTATCGATCCCGATGCATTCATTACAGTTGAAGACGCCCGAAGCGTAAAACGTGGCTACCTGCGCATCGGGCAAAATCAGGGCTGATTGGACTGGCGGCGTATTGCAACGCGTCATCTGCCAGGGTAAAGTAGAAGGGAAACTGGTATGAGGGGCAAGAGAGCTGCACATGTATAACAGAATCCTGGTTCCACTGGACGGATCATTGCGGGCGGAAGCGATACTGCCGCATGTTGAGGAGCTCGCAAGACTGTATGGGGCAGAGGTTATTTTGCTGCGGGTCTTTGAGCTACTGCACCTTATGCCGGTAGATACTGCGGGTGACAATTCCTTTAGTGGTCTTCCTGCACTGAGCAGCGCAGAAATACAGGCGCACCTGGAAGAAAGCAGAGCCTATCTAGAAGACGTGTGCCAGCGCTTAGGCTGCGGGGAGCGGATTTCGACCCGCTATTTAGTCGCCTATGGCCCGATAGCAGCCACGATAATCCGCACCGCTAATGAGCAAGAGGTCGATCTGGTCGCAATGGCCAGCCACGGTTCAAGTGGCATCACCGGCGTCTATTACGGCAGCGTGGCCGCCGGCGTTTTGCAGCGCGTAGATCGCCCGCTTTTGATTGTGCGCGCTTACGATGTTTAGCCCCACGAGAGCTTGGATTTGGTGATTAAGTTGGGCATACCTCCTGGAAGCACGCTTGATCTCGATGATCTGGCACCTGACCAGTTTGAAGAGCACGTTACGCGCCGTCTAAGCGAGATTGTAAGCCATTTCCGCGACCAAGAAGCGGCGGATCTTGTTCTGAAACAGGAAGACCCGGTTCTCTATGATGTCTATGCCAGCGAGCGGCCGGCGCTTGACGGAGAACTGCTGTACGGCGTGACCTATCTGTACCCGGGCAAGATTGGCTCAGAGTATTTTATGACTAAGGGCCATTTCCACGCCATATTGGAGACGGCCGAAGTCTACTACTGCCTCCAGGGGGAAGGCTTCATGGTGTTGGACACGCCGGAGGGCGACAGTAGCGTAGAGAGCTTTTCGCGCGGAAAGATTCTCTATGTTCCGCCGCGCTGGGCACATCGAGCCGTCAACACCAGCAATGATCAAACGCTGGTCTTTTTCTTCGTTTATCCCGCCAATGCGGGACACGACTATGAGCTCATTGCAGCCAGGGGCTTTCGCAAGCTGATCGTGGAAGAAGACGGACATCCCGCGATCATAGACAATCCGCACTGGTCTTGTGAGTGAAGCCAAAAAAGGGGCACATCAACGCTGTGCCCCAAAACGCGAGTGAATGACTTGCCGCGAACTATGCCAGCGGCATCGCCTTAAACGCTTCGACTTGGGACGTGATCGCCCGCTCGGTTGGCAGGCGCTCGATGCTTGAAGCGCCGAAGAACCCAGCGATACCCGGCATCATCGCCATGCCGCGAGCGACGTTTTCCGGTTCGTCAAAAGGCCCACCGTGACAAATGACCATTATGTCAGGGTTCACGGACCTACCCGCCTCGGCGAGCATCATTACTTTCTCAACTGACTCTTCCAGAGTTAGCGCTACCGCCGCACCAATCGACCCTGCCGTGGTCAGCCCCATATGGGCCACAAGGACGTCTGCGCCCGCCCTGGCCATCTCTTTCGCCTCATCTTCGGTAAATACATAGGGCGTTGTCAGCATATCAAGGTCATGGGCAATGGCGACTGCCTCGACCTCCTTATCATAGCCCATGCCCGTTGCTTCAAGGTTTTCGCGAAACGTACCATCGATCAGGCCAACGGTGGGGAAGTTCTGGATGCCGGTAAAACCCATGTCTTTGAGCTGCTTGATGAAGACCGGCATCAACCGGAAGGGATCCGTACCGCAAACACCTGCCTGAACCGGCGTATTCTTGACCACCGGCAGCACTTCGGCAGCCATTTCCACTACAATGCCGTTTGCATCGCCGTAAGGCATTAGCCCAGCCAGCGAACCCCGTCCAGCCATGCGGTAACGACCACTGTTATAGATGATAATCAAGTCTGCGCCGCCCGCCTCCGCGAACTTGGCCGAAATGCCGGTACCTGCGCCGCAGCCAACAATAGGTTTTCCTGCTTCGCCTTGCGCACGAAGGCGCCCCAAAGCTTCCTCTCTGCTGATGAATGCCATTGTGTACTCCTTTTGCTTGGGTGTAGTTTCCAAATAAACTGGGCCGTTCTTGCCGGCCGTCGATGCGATGGTGTTTCCGGCTAGAGGCCCGCGCTGCGCCCCAACACTCGGCGCATTTAGTTTAAACGTTCAAAGATACCTGCTGCACCCATGCCGCCGCCTATACACATGGTAACCATGCCGAGCGACAGATCACGGCGTACCATGTCATGCAAGATCTGTACGGTCAGCTTGGCCCCCGTGCAGCCTAATGGGTGTCCCAACGCAATCGCCCCGCCATTTGGGTTCACTTTCTCTTCGTCAAATCCTAGTTCGCGAATCACAGCAATGGACTGGGCAGCAAAGGCCTCATTCAGCTCGATCACGTCCAGATCCTGTAGGCTGATGCCGGAGCGTTCCAGGACGCGCGGCACGGCGGCCACCGGTCCCATCCCCATAATGTCCGGGCGGACGCCGCCCACATTGAAACTAACAAAACGCAGGATGGGCGTCAGGCCCATCGCCTCCGCCACAGTGCGTTCCATGACCAGCACCGCAGCGGCGCCGTCGCTCAGTGGCGACGAATTGCCGGCCGTCACCGTCCCACCGTTCTTAAAGACGGGGCGCAGCTTAGCTAATGCTTCCAGCGTGGTGTCCGGGCGTACATGCTCGTCAGTATCGAAAACCGTTATTTCGATTTCGCGAACTCCCCCTGCGCCAACGGCCACCTCCTCAATTTCAACAGGCACGATCTCGTCCTGGAACCTGCCTTCCGCCTGGGCCGCCATGGCCCGCTGGTGGCTGCGCAGCGCAAATTCATCCTGCGCCTGCCGGCTCACCTCAAATTCTTCAGCCACATTTTCGGCCGTGAGGCCCATGCCCATATACGCCTCCGGCATCGTCTCGACCAGAAAAGGGTTCGGATTTATGCGAAAACCGGTCATCGGCACCATGCTCATGGTCTCCGCACCGCCGGCAATAATGATGTCTGCCCCATTGGCTATGATCCGTTCCGCAGCCAGGGCAATGGTTTGTAGGCCGCTGGAACAGAAACGGTTCACGGTCATTGCCGGAATCTCCACCGGCAGGCCAGCGCGCAAGGCGATGAGGCGTGCGAAGTTAAGGCCCTGCGCTCCCTCGGGCATCGCACAGCCGATAATGACATCGTCAATCGTGGACGGGTCC
The DNA here is from genome assembly GCA_046259695.1 of Promineifilaceae bacterium (SeqCode). Classification (GTDB taxonomy): domain Bacteria; phylum Chloroflexota; class Anaerolineae; order Promineifilales; family Promineifilaceae; genus JAACFF01. The sequence goes on from JBJYWX010000571.1 coordinate 10,679, forward strand.
AGCCCCTCAGCCCTTTGCAGCAAGTCGACGATAACTGAGGCCGCCATTTCATCCGAGCGCCAGTTGCGCGTCACGCCTCTCTTTGACTTTCCCACGGCCGTGCGCGATGCAGCTACGATTATAGCTTCACGTGTCATAATTCGTCTCCGTTAATTCCTCAGGGGCTTGCCAGTCTGCAGCATATGGGTCATACGTTCAATAGTCTTGGGCTCACCGAGCAAAGACAAAAACGCCTCTCGTTCCAGATCAAGGATCACCCAGGGATCAACCCATCGCGGCGCGCTGCTGTCGCCGCCGCAAAGGACATAAGCCAGTTTGCGGGCGATCAAGCCGTCGTGCTCGCTGGCGTAACCACCCCACTGCAGGCCCTTGATGCCCATTTGCAGCGCGTAATAGGTGTCACGGCCAGCAGCGTAAATCTTTTCCTCCGCCGGCGGCCGTGCGCCGATAGCCACAAGCTGCAGCGCGCGCTCCTTTGCCTTGGCCAGCAGATGGCTGTCATTCATGATAATAAGGGCATCGTCTTTCAGATAACCCAGCTCCTTTGCCTCCCAAGCGCTTGTACTGACCTTGGCCAGCGCAACCTGCTCGAAGGTCTCCTGCATCACCGGCAATACATCCGCATTAGGTGATTTCATGACCGGGTTAATCTTGCGGCGCACAATTTCTTTGCATCCGCCGCCAGCTGGAATGACGCCAACGCCAAACTCAACCAGACCGATATAGGACTCATGCGCTGCGATCGTCTCCCAGCCGGTCATCCCATACTCCGCCCCGCCGCCCAGGGCCATTTGGTGCACTGCCGTGACCACGGGCTTTGAAGCATGGCGCAGCTTAAAAGTCGCGTCCTGCAGGCCGCTAATCAACTCATTTAAGCTGTCCCACATGCCCTGCTGAGCTGCCATGGCCACACCAAACAAATTGGCGCCGACGCAGAAATTGCCGCCCTGGTTGCCGATCACCAGCGCATCAAAATCGCTTTCCAAACGAGCCAGTGCCCGGTGGGACATATCAATGATGTCCTGGTCAATAGCATTCATCTTGGCGTCGAACTCCAGCAGCGCTACGCCATCGCCCAAGTCGCGCAGTTTGGCGCTCATGTTCTGCTCGACGATCTCCAAATCCCCCACCTTTATAGCATAACGGTCAACGGCTCGTGGGCTGGCCGTCGCGCTCTGGAAATCGTAAACCGATCCATTCTCGTAAAATGTGTCACGGCCCGAGGCCAGCATCTGCTTCACACAATCAGCCTCTTCCAGGCCGGCCGCCTCCATCTTCTCAGCCGTCTCAGCCACGCCGAGCATGTCCCACATTTCGAAAGGGCCTGCCTCGTGTCCAAAGCCCCAGCGCATCGCATCATCGACATCGCTCAGGCTGTAAGCAATGTGCGGCGTTACGTAGGCAGCGTATGCAAAGCCAAAGTAGAGCAAATCGCGTATATAGCTAGCTGCGCGGTCGTCATATTCCAGCAGCGTGGCTACACGCTCACCCAAATCGTCGATCTTGCGCACGGCACCAATCGAGTCAAAGCGCACTTTTGGCGCCGGTTCATACTCCATTGTCTCCGGATTAAGTGTCCAAAACTCGCGTTGGCCGTCCACCATCACTTTCTTGTAGAAGCCCTGGCCGCTTTTGTTTCCCAAGCTGCCCTGCTCCAACATCCGCTCCATGACCGCACCGGTCTTCTCCGGCCGCAGTGTGTCGCGATAATCGTCCTCGATGATAGCCGCGTAAAGGTTGTCATTCACATGGGCCATTACATCAAGCCCGACCAGATCCATCAGCCGAAACGTCGCTGTTTTCGGACGTCCAATCGTCGGCCCGGTGATGGCGTCCACTTCGGGTATGGTGTAGCCAAGTTCAAGGGCGCGCTCGATGCCATAGGACGCGGCAACGGAGAAGAAGCGATTGCCAATGAAATTCGGTGAATCTTTGCAGACGACCACGCCCTTGCCCAATACATCCCGGCTGAATTCAACCATAAATTCCGTTACCGCCGGGTCCGTGTCCTCCGTAGGGATTATCTCCAGCAGCTTCAGATAACGTGGCGGGTTGAAGAAGTGCGTGCCAAGAAAGTGCTTCTTGAAGTTGTCTGAACGTCCTTCAGCAATCAAATGAATGGGAATGCCCGACGTATTCGAGCTTATGATTGTGTCCGGCTTGCACGCCTGCTCGAGGCGCGCCATGAGCGCCTGTTTCAAGTCCAACCGCTCAATGATGACCTCAACGACCCAGTCGGCGTCGGCGACGAGGTCAAAGTCGTCTTCCATGTTGCCGATGGTAATTAGTTCCGCGCGGCCGGCGCTCGCCAGATTGGCTGGTTTGGCCTTCACCATGCGTTCATACAAACCCTTGACCAGGCGGTTGCGCGCTTCTGGATCATTCTTCTCCACATCGCTCAGGTTGGGCGTCACAATATCAAGGAGCACGACCGGAATGCCGACATTCGCCAGGTGCGCCGCGATTCCGCCACCCATCGTTCCAGCACCGATCACGGCAACCTTGTTTATCTGGTAACTCATATGCGCCATCTCCTCATCAACTTCTTTGCCACGTTACTTTAGTTCGCGCCGGCTGTAGCCAAGAATACTGCGCGCCACGATGAGCTGGTTGATCTGTTTGGTACCTTCGTAGATGTCGTTAATCTTAGCATCACGCATCCACTTCTCAACAAGCCACTCGCGCGAATATCCCATCGGGCCTAGCAGTTCGACCGCCTTTTGCGTTATCCAGGTCACAGCGTCACCGGCCCGATATTTGCACATGCTTGATTCAAGGCGATTGCTCTCTCCATGCGCCATAAGCGACACAGCACGCAGGGTCAGCAGCCATGCCCCCTTGTAGCGAGCTTCCATCTCTAATAGGTCCCGTTCTACGGCCGTAAGTTCATGCAGCGACTTGGTATAATCCACCGTAATTCCTTCTTCGGCCAGTTTCTCGAACGTAAACTCCAAAGCGGCGCGAGCGATGCCCACCGCGCTCGCGGCGACAGCAGGTCGCGAGGCGTCGAAGGTCTTCATCGCGCCCTTAAAGCCCTTCACTGTCTTCCCCCGCTGTACCTCGGGGCTTCCCAGCAGATTTTCGAAGGGGACGCGCACGTTGTCAAAATGCAGTGCAACGGTATCGCTCGCACGGATACCCAATTTATATTCCTGCTTGGCAATCGTCACGCCCGGCGTATTGCCTTCGATCACGAATGATTTGATTCCTGCGCGCCCGGCGCTAGGGTCGACTGTCGCCCACACAACGCACAGGCCGTCAGACTCTTCCAGCGCCAGCTTGCCATTTGTAATAAAGATCTTCTCCCCGTTGATCACCCACTCATTGGTTTCTTCATCTAGAACGGCCGTTGTACGCATGGAACTATTATCGGAACCCGCCCCTGGCTCAGTAATCGCCATCGCGCCCCATTTAGGTTCTCCCTCGGTGAACTTTCGTAAAAATCGCAGCCGCTGCTCCGGCGTGCCCGCCGAATCTACCGCGGCGCCACCCAACATGGGGTGCGGCAGGCAGAGATATTGGCCGGCATCACCCCAGCTTAGCTGCTCAATCATTGTTACCAGGGCCAAAATCGAATAATCGGGGCCCTTTCTTGGCTCAGGGCTGTGGCCATTGTTACCGTTGCCATTGGACTGTTCCAGCCCCTTCAAGGTACGCTTTACCATTTCCTGGGTGAAGGGCCAGGTCATGTTGACGAACATCTCTGGGCGGCTGTGTTCGTTTTCGTCCAGCTCGCGCGAGTACGGCCGCATCGCCTGCTTGGCAACCATTTCGATTAGCTGGGACTGATTCTGAATAAAAGGGGGTAATTCAAAACTTATCATCTTCTTGGCGCTCCCGCTACCAGCCTAGACAATCGCCAGGCCGTCAAATGTCGTGAATCCGCGCGCATTTCGCAGCCATAGCTCGACCGGGTATTCGCGGATGTAACCGTACCCGCCCAAGATCTGCACCGCCCGATCAGCGACGGCAAGCACCATCCGATCCACATGATGTTTCATGATAGTTGCTTCTCGCGAAGCGTCCTGACCTTGATCAAGTTTCCAGGCTGCTTCCCAGACCATCAGCCGTGCCTCATCAACCTCGGTAGCCATATCTGCCAGCATGAAGGCAATGCTTTGCCGGTGCGCAATCGGTTCGTCAAACTGTATGCGCTGCTTGGCGTACTCGAGTGCATATTCATAGCTGGCACGCGCCATGCCAACGGCTGCCGCGCCGAGCGCAACGCGGCTGTGGGTGAGCATTGTCGCGAACTCCATACCATCAACGCCGCCAAGCCGGTTCTCCTTGGGTACGCGTACGTCATGCAACGTTACCATGTAAGTTGGCAGCGCATTAATGCCCATTAGCTTGTTCCGGCTGCCTACCTGCAGTCCCTCACTGTTCGCCGCTACAAGAAAGGCCTGGGTCTGCTCCTCTTCAGCGGCATAGACAAGTATCATCTCGGCATCCGCGGCCAGCGGCACCATTGTCTTCGTACCGTTCAGAACATAAGTATCACCTTCGGCAGTAGCCGTTGTCCGCAATTTAAAAGGGTTGAACTGCACGACAGGTTCGGTGAGGGCGGAGGTAAAGCCAGGTGCGTGCTCATCTGCAAACCGGGGCAGGTAAAGTGCCTTTTGAGCTTCATTCCCGGCCATCATCAATGGTACCGCCGCCAGGTTAGGCGCCATCACGCTAAGCGTAATCGCCAGATCGCCCCAGGCAAAAGCCTCGGTTGCCACGGCGCCGGTCAGCGTGGAGTACTCCCCAAAACCGCCATATGCCTCTGGCAAGCTGGTCGCTAAAATGCCAATTTCCCAACCGGCCTGGGTCACATCCGGCGGTATCTCACCCTCCTCTTCGGCATCGCGAAATACCTTGCGCATGCGCTCGTGCGCAAAGCGCTCAATAGCGTCGCAGAGCATCTTCTGCTCTTCGTCCAGTCGAAAATCCAACATAGGTCTTATTCCCCCGTATTTATTGAACTCCATCGCGGCAGCGCGGCAGCCGCCTGCTGCCACCACAGCCTCGGTCAGACTAACGCACAATAAGGTCAGTCATGCGCGCCACGCGGCTCATGGCCCGCACGTCATGCACACGCACGATATCCGCCCCTCGGTCAATGCCAATTGCAACAGTCGCCGCCGTCCCTTCGACCCGGTCATTTGGCGGAAGATCAAGCGTATAGCCGATAAACGACTTGCGCGAAGGACCCAACAGAACTGGAAAACCAAGCGCCCTGATGCCATCGAGCCCGTCAATGAGCTTCGCGTTCTGGCTGACGGTTTTGCCGAAGCCAATACCGGGATCCAGGATAATTTGAGAAGGGTCTGCGCCAGCAGCCAGGGCCAGATCGACGCTTTCCATAAGTTCCCGGCGCACATCTTCGATTAAGTCATCGTACTTGGCGCCGATATAGTAGCCGCCCAGCCGCTCCTCCTGCACGATATCCTTCGGACGGCTGCGATTGTGCATAATCACAACAGGACAGCCGCGCTCCGCCACCAGGCCCGCCATATCCGGGTCCATGCGCAGTCCCCAGATGTCGTTTATCCAGTTCGCCCCGGCATCGAGGGCCGCCGCCGCAACTCTTGCGCGATAGGTGTCAATCGAGATGGGCACATCTAGAAAGCGGCGGATCTGCGTGATAACCGGCAGCACGCGAGCCAATTCCTCCTCATCCGAAACTGGCGTGCTGCCTGGTCGCGTGCTCTCTCCCCCAATGTCGAGGATATCCGCCCCATCACTCACGAAAGCGCGTGCCTGGCCCAGAACGGCCGCCAGACGATCCTCTTCATTCAGCAGCCCATCGCCGGAGAAGCTGTCTGGCGTCACGTTGATAATGCCCATGACGTAGGTGCGTTTACCCCACTCAAACTGCATCGCTGTCGCCCTTCTCATTATGGTTGGCCAATCGCAGCCCATTTAGAAATAGATCGGCCAGCTCCGCACCCCAGCCCTCCGGGGAAAAGCCGTTGTCTTCTGTGCCGTACTGTCCCAGCTCATACAGCGCTGCAAAACCCATAATTGTCGCACTCATGACCCTCGCCGCAAATGCCGGATTTATCGGCCGCATGACGCCGCTTTCGCTGAGCTGCCGAAAACGGCGTTCTGTTTCGACAATGATCCGCTGCAAGGAGCGCTGGATAAATCTGCGGTGTACATCGGGGCTGAGGCGGGCCTCGTAGAGAAATAACATGAGCAGGCGCCTCTCGCGCCCACTGCGCAATCGCGCCGCGAGCAGTTGGGACATCATGTCATAAGGATTCTCGGCTTCGATCTCGGCGATTTCGCCAGCAATCCCATCAGCGAACGAATCAGCCACCGCGCTTAACAGCTCGCTTTTGCTCTCAAAATAGTTGTACAAAGTGCCTTCAGAAATGTCGGCCGTTTCGGCAATCTCGCGCGTCGTCGCCCTCTCATAACCCTTATGACTGAATACCGTCTCCGCCGCGCCCAGAATCTGCGCCCTACGGGCGGCAATCCGCCGTTCCCGCCTGCTCTCACTGCCCGTTGCGTCGGTGCCAATAAAGGTGTTATTGTCCAAGATAGTTGTCCAGGCCAAGAGGGTGCCTTGCCTGCCACAAAATGAGATGCCGTTTGCTGCGTGACCCACACTTAGCAACAGCTACTGAGCACCTCCTCAGTAAATGAGTAGTCACTCAATAGTGCCACAAATGACGCACTGTGTCAAGCGACACAGTCTGGCAAAGTCTGTTCCCATCGTCACCTGGTAGCTCTTGGTAGATGTGCGGGGTAGGACGCTTCCCGAGGGTAGATCGCGACTAAGGAAATGGCCGTACGCCGCTGTCGTCCACCGCCAGGCGCAGCTCCCAAATACGCTTGCCTAATAACGGATGGCAAAGGTCCGGTGCAATAGCATCAAGTGGAACTAACACCGAGGCGCGGTCCGCCAAACCGGAGTGCGGTACATTGAGACCTGCGCTTCGCACGACCAGCTCCTCATAGATCAGGATATCAATATCGATCAGCCGCGGTCCCCAGCGAAAAGTCGGTTCCCTACCTAAGTCCACTTCGATTTGCTTTACCAGACGCAGCATTGGCCACGGCGGCCGGGTGCTCCGGGCGGCAAGGCAAAGATTGAGAAACTCAGGCTGGTCGGTGACGCCCCACGCCTCCGTCTCGTAAATCGGCGAGACCTTACGCACATGCATTTCTTTGGACAGGCGCTCAACAGCCGTTTGCAGATTTTGCTTCCTATCACCGAGGTTGCTGCCCAGGCCAAGGTAGAGATGGTACATCAGCCAAGTTTTAGCCCGGCTGCCTGCAGCCGTCAATGTTCAATGCATTGCTGAGCCGTAGCGCAATCTCTGGACCCCTTTTTGTATCCCAGACCTATAACCCAGCCTATACCGCTGAGATGCTTGGCACGTTAGCATAAGCAGAGATCTGTAGCATCATTGTTAATTCGCGTGAGAGGTTTATTATGAAAGTCGTAACCGCTATACTCAATCCACAGCAACTTCGTCGGGCGTTGAGGCAGCTCGACGCGGAAGGATATAAAGGCGATCAAATCTCAGTCATATCTTCCCCTGAACACATGCCCGAGTTCCTTGAAGGCGAGCCTGAAATGCACGCAGTCGAGGGTGCGGCGGCAGGTGCAGTAACAGGCGGCCTGCTCGGCGCGCTGGGTGCCTGGGTCGCGCCCGCCGTCCCCGGATTTGAGGCCATGCTCGCCACCGGCGCCCTAACCACGGCCGCCGGCAGCGCGATTGGCGGCTATCTGGGCAGCCTGTACAGCGTTCGCGCCGAGAGCCAGACTAAGCTGGACGTCCATGAGGACCTTGAAGCCGGTAGTATGCTGCTCGTTGTGCATACCAAGGAAGGCGGCGCCAGCAGGGCTGCCTCGATACTGACCGAGCTTGAGGGAAAGGACGTCGAGATCCACGATCTGCCAGACGAAGACCACATTGCCGCTGAAGACTCTGCTGTACAATAGGAAGTGTGACACGATTACGCTTTCGACATGCCTTTGTTGGTCTGCTGGTATTTATTGCCGCTTTTCACGTTTCATTTGCAGATGCTTTCGCGCAGGAAGATACGCCTGAGGCTCCTTCGCCTGGCTCCGTAGTGGCCGGTCTGGGCGACACTTGGACCGCCCTCGGGCGTCAATTTGGCATAACGGAAGCGCAGTTATTTGAAGCAAACGGGGTCGTCAACAGCCAGCGCCAGCCGGCTGTGGGCACGGAGGTACGGATTCCTGCCGGCGCACCAAGAAACGGTAGGTTAGCTCGACCACTATCTGGGGGGCTGCTGGAACTTGCCGCTAGAAGCGGTCTCGACCCCTGGAAACTGGCGCTTCAGAACGACGCCTCGCACCCATTTCGCCCCAATTTGCTGCAGCCCGTTTTTCTCCAGGGCGGCTCCATCCCGCCCCATGAACTACCCCCAGGTGTCTCTGACCTGGCTCTCTCACCCGGGCCGATCGTTCCCGGCGATGCCTTTGCTTTGCGCGGACGTTCCGATCTGCCGGTCTACGCCGGCTTCGATGGCGGCGGCCTTACCACCATCCGCGGAGACGGCCGCTTTACCGCGCTCGGCGCCATGGGTGCATTCTTCCCACCGGGTGAATACATGCTTATTATCCAGGCCGGAGAACGGCCGATCTGGGAACAGCCCCTGACTGTGTCTGATCGCGACTGGACCTGGGAGCAAATCACCTTCACTGACTCGACCGTGTTGGACCCGGCCGCCGTTGAACGGGAGCGCAGCCGTCTGCAGCAGCTCTGGGGCCGCGTGAATTCGGAACCGGGCTGGCAGGGCGCTTTCCAGATGCCCATCCTCGAGTATCTTGAAGTGAGCTCGACTTACGGTGCACGCCGCTCAGTTAATGGCGGGCCTTATAACACCTACCATGAGGGAAGCGACTTCAGCGCTTATCAGGGCACGGAAGTCTATGCGCCGGCCGGAGCCATTGTCCTGCTGGCGGAACCGCAGACTATACGCGGGGGAAGCGTTATCCTTGAACACGGCCTAGGACTGCACAGCGGTTACTATCA
>JBJYWX010000572.1:0-2091 GCA_046259695.1 Promineifilaceae bacterium (SeqCode)
CCTGCTCAGCGGCGGCCAGAAGACGCGCCTCGGCCTGGCCCTGGTGCTGCTCGACGATCCCCGCCTGCTGCTGCTGGACGAGCCCACCAACCACCTGGATATCGCCATGCTGGAATGGCTGGAAGATTGGCTGAGTGCTTTTCCCGGCGCGGCCCTGATCGTCTCGCACGATCGCGTCTTCCTCGACCGGACGGTGGATCGCGTGCTGGCCATGGACCCGCTGACGAAGACAACGGCCGAATATGCCGGCGGCTACAGCGACTACGAGGATCGGAAGGCGAAGGCCTTGCAGAAGCAGTGGTCCGCCTATTACGACCAGCAGCAGGAAATCCGCCGCGTCAAGCAGGACATCCAGCGCACGCGCGATCAGGCGGCCGGCTCCGAATTTCGCGCCAGCTCCGTGAAGCGCGGCGGGGCGATCATGGCCATGAAAGGGTACAAGGATTACAAACGATCCATGGCCAAGGGCGTGGCCCAGAAAGCGAAAGCGCGGGCGCGCAAGCTGGAACGCTACCTGGACGATGAAGAACGTGTGGAAAAGCCCAAACGCCTGCGCAATATGAAGCTCGATTTCGCGGACACGGCGCATCTCGGCCGTTTTGTGATCGCCATGGAAGACTTGAGCATCGGCTATGATAAGAAGGCGCCGCTGCTGTCCGGCCTGTGGCGCTCCGTGTCGCCCGACGCGCGCATCGTCATCAGCGGCCCAAACGGCAGCGGCAAATCGACGCTGCTGCGCACCATCGCCGGCGACCTGCCGCCGCTGGCAGGCGCCGTGGAGATCGGGCCCAGCGTGAAGATGGGCATCATGACCCAGGAGCAAACCAACCTCGACCCCAAACTGACGCCCGTGAGCACGGTGCGCCATGCCTTTGACAATGAAACGGCCGCGCGAAGCTTCCTCGCTTATTTCCTCTTCACGGGGGATGAACCGCTGCTGCGCAACGCAGAGCTCAGCTACGGCCAGCGCGCGCGCCTGGAGCTGGCCCGCCTGGTCACAGAAGGCTGCAATGTGCTCCTGCTGGACGAGCCGATCAATCACCTGGACATCTCCTCGCGCGACCAGTTTGAGCAGGCACTGTCGCAGTTCGACGGCGCAGTGCTGGCCGTGGTGCACGACCGCGCCTTTATCGGCCGGTTCGCGGAGCAGATCTGGTGGATCGAGCAGGGCGAACTGTTCTGTGAGAATTAAAGATGCACGATAATTGTTTGCTTCATACTTGAAACTTTCTGCGCAAAAGGTGTTCTAGGCGCCCAAAATGGGCCTAATTATGGTATAATTTAATTATAGAAAAGAGATACCGTCCGAGCGTGTCTTGCGTATCTCAATGGGTCTTTTGTGTGGAACAGGCACGCGTTCCACAGGGAGGTTGAGCCACATGACCCGTTACCCGTATCCGTATCCATTTCAACAAGATGAGGAACCGCGAGGATCCAGTGTGGGCTGGCTGATCGTCATCCTGCTGGTGTTGTTAATTGCAATCCTGATTTACTTTGCGCCGCGTGACCTGCAGATAACAGCAGACCTGATGATGCCGGTGGTCGAAACTGAGTACTTTGCCAATCCGGAACTGGCGGCGTTCTATCGCTTTCCGGCGCAAACCTACCTGGCGTTTAACCCTGAACTGGCGGTTGTGCGGCGCTTTGAGAATGAACAGGCGCCTATAGTATCGGCTGTGCAGCAAAGCGATAATCCGCTCGCGCAATTTTATATCAGCGTCGATCCTGGTGGCGACTATCTCGACAGTGCTTTCCTATCCCGTAACCCGGAGGTCGCCCTCTTTAATAATTATGCGGCCGCAAGACGTTAATCGTGCGGCGGTAAACCTGAACGGGCGCTTCCTTTAAGGCGTCTCTGGTTCTGGGGCGGGCCTCAGGGAGACAATGGTCAGGCCCTGCGCATAACGCCGCAAGGCCGCGTCATCCTCCGTGTCTCCCTGGAAGCCGTCGGCGCGCAAAATGGCGCCGATCATGCGCGGGCTGCGCTGCAGACGATATTTCAAGAAGTCCATTACCTGCTCGCTGTTTTCAATTGCTTCGGCAAGAGCGGGAAATTGTTTATCGCCAACGCGTAACAGAACATGGGGATCG
>JBJYWX010000573.1:0-4736 GCA_046259695.1 Promineifilaceae bacterium (SeqCode)
AACAATACGCTTAGGGTTTGGATTCCTCCGGAAATTGCCGCGCGGACTGATGCGGGGGCGACGACGCTCGCTGACCAAATATTCGCCTATGACATGGGCAATTCGGAAGTCACGGTTGTTGTTGAGCAGAAGCGCGTCCGTAATTCAGGAGGGATCATGAGTTACTTGCGCACTGGCAAAGATATCGCACCGGACATCATGCCGGACCTGGTAGCGATTCCAACGGATTTGCTGCCGGCCATGGCTACAGAGAACTTGATCGTGCCCCTGGGCGAGCGGGTGCCGGAGGAGTCCACAGATGCGCTTTTTCCTGCCGCTTTGGCATTGGGACAGCCGGGCGAACAGTTTCTAGGCTATCCCTTTGCGTTGGGAAGTTTGCCACACCTGGCCTATAACAGCAATGTTGTAACCGGCACGCTGCCCCTGACTTGGGAACGGTTGGTAAGTGAGGGCGACCATCGTTACGTTTTGGCCGCCGACGGCAGCGATGGCGCGCTCCTGGCCCTGCAGTTCTATCTCGAGGCTGGCGGGCCGATCGTCGACGAAAGCGGCCAACCGGCCTTATTTATGGATCCGCTGACGGAAGCGCTGCACTTTGTCGAGGATGCTCATGACGAGGGGCTTTTTGCGGAACAGGATGACGCGCTTGTAAGTACTGAACAGGCCTGGCAGCTCTTTCTTAGCGGTGGGGGTGACATCGTCCAGACCACGGCCGATCATTTTTTACGCCAAACCACGGCGGGCCTGCCCATCGCCTACACCATTATTCCTGGGCTCGACAGCCCTTTGACACCCCTGGTGGACGGGTGGGCTTGGGCCGTGACAACTCAGGATGCGCAGGAGCAAGCGCTGGCGCTGGACTTGATCACGGAATTGACGGCGTCAAGCAATCTCGCCGCCTGGAGTGAAGCGAGTCAGATTCTGCCCGCCCGCCGCGACGCGTTCGCTGAGTGGCAAGGTGAGGAGCCTTACGCAGGCTTTATACGCCAGGAATTAGAGCGCGCCCAGCCCTTAACGGTCGCTCAGTCAGGGAAACTGCTGACAGTCCTGGGCGACGCTGTCTTTCAGGTTGTATCAGGGAGCGCAACGGCAGAGCAGGCGGCCGCTGCGGCCGTGGAGGCGATGCGCAGCTAGCGCGTACCGTCCAGACGGGGAGCAGCTATCCGCACTATCATGGCGGCATTTGAACAATACCGTGAGCATGTAAAAACGCTCTTCGCGGCAGCACTGGCGGCAGCCGACCCGTTCAGCGCTGTCAACTCCTACTTGAGGCGCGAAGGCTCTCTTCTGTATGTTGGCGACAGCGCGTTCGACCTGACTGGCGGCAAGGTCTATGTCGTTAGCGTGGGCAAGGCGGCGCTGCCCATGGCAGAAGCCGCAATCACCGTCGTGGGCGACGCCCTGGCCGCCGCAAGCATTATCTATAAAAAAGGGTCCGCTGCGAAACCATCTGGTCTGTCCGGGGACGCACGCATCCAGGTGATGGCTGGTAATCACCCTGTTTCGGGCGAGGAAAGCGCAGCAGCAACCAAAACAGCGTTGGCCCAGCTTGACCAGACACAGCCCGGGGATCTCGTCTTGTGCCTTATTTCGGGCGGCGCCTCGGCACTGCTGACGCAGCCCGTGATCGGCTTGCCTGAATGGCAGCGCCTGATCAACGCCCTATTGGCCAGCGGCTGCACTATTAATGAACTGAATACGATCCGCCGCCGGTTGGACAGGGTCAAGGGCGGCGGATTGGCTCGCATGGCTGCACCCGCTTCATGCGCCAGCCTCATTCTGAGCGATGTGGTGGGCAACCCGCTTGAGGCAATCGGCAGTGGCCCGACTATTTTGCTGGAAGAATCAACGGCCGAAGCGGTGGCACTGCTTGACCGCTATGGAATTGGAGAAGCGGTTGGCGTTGAGTCCGGGCGTTTAATACGTGAGTCCCTACAAAGCCAACAGCTTGGCGGCGCTGTGCCTCCTCGGAATGAAGTGGTAATAATAGGTGATGTGCGTAGGGCGGCAGAGGCTGCTGCAACTGCGGCCGAGAAGATCGGCTTTGTGACCCGTATCCTTACGGTGCATCTTGAGGGCGAGGCGCGCGAGGTGGGTCGTGTAGCCTCTGCTATCGCCAAGGACGCGCCGAGTGGATCGTGCCTCATTTTGGGCGGCGAATCAACTGTAACCATACAGGGAGATGGGCTGGGGGGCCGCAATTTAGAAACGGCTTTGGCTGCGTCGATTGCGCTCGAAGGATGGCCTTTTACCGCGCTGGCGAGTCTCGCAACTGATGGCGAAGATGGGCCGACAGACGCGGCCGGCGCAGTTGTTGCCGGCTGGACGGCAGGAACGGCACGGGATCTTGAACTGGACCCAACGGTTTTTCTAGAACGCAACGACAGTTACAACTTTTTTCAGCAGCTTGATGACAAGACTCAGCCGATCGCCAGTGATGGGTCAGCCAGTTACCCATTGTGCCTGGTAAAGACCGGAAGCACCGGCACCAACGTCAACGATCTTGTCTTCATCCTGACTTACGATCACTGATCGACTGAACCAGTAGAAATAGACCGGCAGTTAGAATAGAAACAAACTTGCTTGAACATTATTTGAGGTAAATTAATGAGCATTCATTTTGGAACGGACGGTTGGCGCGCTGTTATAAGTGATACATTCACGTTTGCCAATCTGCGCCTGATTGCCCAGGCGATTGCCGACTATGTGCGCGAGGAAAACAGCACAAATCCCAGTGTGATTGTCGGGTTCGATACGCGATTTCTCTCTGACCGGTACGCCGCCGAAGTGGCTCGAGTCATGGCCGGCAATGATATCCAGACCTGGTTGGCCCGCGCCGACACACCCACTCCGGCGATAAGCTTCGCCGTCGTGGACAAAGGGGCAACAGCCGGAATCATGATTACTGCCAGTCACAACGCGCCGCGCTATAACGGCGTCAAGCTAAAGGCCAGTTATGGCGGCAGCGCCAGTCCGGCCCAGAACAGATATGTGGAAACAGTCTTGCAGCGCAACCAGGAACGGGCGCGCGGGCCGAACCTGGCAGATCTTGGGGATGCGATCCAGAAGGGTCAAATAGTCAAGTTTGATCCCGCCTGGGCTTATTACGAGCACTTAGGTACGCTGGTGGATCTTGACATTATCTCCGGTGGTGAACTGCGCGTCGTGGCTGACGGGATGTACGGCTCGGGCCGCCGCTCGATTGGAGAAGTTCTTGCGCGCACGCGCACGCGGGTCCATGATATCCGCCATGAGATGAACCCAGGCTTTGGCGGAATTCACCCGGAGCCGATTGCGCGCCACCTGGGGCAGTTGATGTCGTTTATACAAGCCGGGCATTGGGATGTTGGTTTGGCTACGGACGGAGACGCAGATCGCATCGGTGCGGTTGACAGTAATGGCAGCTTTGTTGATCCTCACCGCATCTTTGCCCTGGTGCTGCGCTATCTCCTGGCGGAACGCGGCTGGCGCGGCAGCGTAGTTCGTACGGTTTCGACCACGCGCATGCTCGATCGCCTGGCGCAGAAATATGATCTGCCGCTGATCGAGACGCCCGTTGGTTTTAACTATATTTCAGATCACATCCTGCAAAATAACGTCTTGATGGGTGGTGAAGAGTCGGGCGGCATCACCATCAAGGGGCATATTCCCGAAGGGGACGGCGTGTTGATGGGCCTGCTCATTTTGGAGGTGATGGCTCATGCTCGCCAACCGCTGCACGTCCTTATTGATGATTTACTGCGCGAAGTAGGCCCAGCCCAATACGCGCGCACGGACATTAAGCTCAGGAGAGCGGTTGGAAAGCCGCAGATGGTTGATTTGTTGGTTTCTCTGGCGCCAGAATCCATCGCTGGGGTCAACGTCGAGGATATACAAACCACCGACGGTGTGAAATATTACCTCGATGACGGAAGCTGGCTGCTGATCAGGCCATCAGGAACAGAGCCGGTGCTGCGCGTGTATGCGGAAGCGCCCGATGACGGGCGCGTCCGGGCATTGTTGGACTTTGGCGAGGAGATGGCAGCGAAGGCATAGCCGCTTCCCGACTCAACGGTTTGCCATGGCTACGGATAGCTTTCATCGCCGTCTACAGGCGCTGGTTCGCTATCCTGCACCGCTTCGGCCGAGAAGAGTGGGGCGAATTTTACAACGCGGTTGTTCCCGGCGTCGGCAATGTAGATGTTATCCTCGGCATCGATGGATATGCCGTTGGGCAGTCCAAAGCTGCCTGCATCAGCGCCAAAGGTTCCGAAGCGGGCGAGATAGGTGCCGTCGCTTCTGAAAATGAGCACGCGGTAGTTCTCCGGATCGGTGATATATACCCGTCCCTGGCTGTCCACGGCTATATAGGGCTTATTGTTAATCGTCGTGCTGTCCCAGGCATCCACAAACCAGTCGTTGATCGCGAAAAGATCGGGCGTGAACTGCTGCACGCGGCTGTTCCAGGTGTCGCTCAGGTAAACAAAACCATCCATTCCTTGGGCGATGCCAACCGGCTCATTCATCTGGCCCAGATCATTGCCAAAGCCGCCGATCTGCATCTCGAAGTTGCCATCCTTGTCCAGGACCTGCATGCGGTGATTGCCCGTGTCCGTGACGAGCAAACGGCCGTCCTGAAGGATAACGATCGAACGCGGGCCAAAGAACAGGCCCAGTCCCTCATCGCCTGTTTCGGCATCTGGTGAGCCGCTTGTGCCATAGGCGTCGACAAATTGACCATCTAGGGTGAACTTCTG
>JBJYWX010000573.1:4746-21849 GCA_046259695.1 Promineifilaceae bacterium (SeqCode)
CGGTGGTTCCAGGTATCGGCGACGTAAACATTCTCATCGTCGACGGCAATACCCCACGGCTCATTAAACTGGCCCGGTTCCGACCCGAAGCTGCCCCACTCTTTGACAAACTGACCACTCGCATCAAACACCTGCAGGCGATGATTGCCGGAGTCCAGTACATAAATAGATCCGTCCGGACCGACTGCCATATTGCGCGGCGTCGCCAACTGGCCCGCCGCCGTTCCGCCAACGCCGCCTTCGTTAAGGGTCAGCAGCAGCTGGGGAGAGAGTTCGCCCTCAGCATAGGGATCGACCACCTCGCCGGCGGCCACAGCCCCCACGCCATAATCCCACATCGTGGGCAGAACATCATTGCGAATATACAGACGCAAATTGTGGCGCAGGGGCCATTCGCCGGCGGTGTAGATGCCGCCGAAAACCTGCCCGTATTTTTCGTAGTCCCGGTAGAAGAAGATGTCCCACAGAGCTTCGCGCACCTCCGGATTGCCCAGGCCGCGGCGTGATTCCGGCGGTGTGGCCGGATCGCCAAGGATAGCGTTCCAAGAGATATTGCGGTATTCCTCCATGGGCCACCACAAGAAAGTATGCTCGGTGTATTCATAGTTGTTGCCCAGATAAGGTTCAACGCTGTTCCAGTTCTGGGCGCCCACGATAATGACCGGCGAATCATTCAGGCTCTGGCTTGGATTCTCACCGAAGAATACGCGCTGCGGGTAATCGCGCAGGTACCAGGTCAACGGCCAGGAAACGTCGCTGTCGAATGCAACCTTGATACTTTTGTCGCCATAGAGGCGCATAGATAATTCCTCGACCTGGTCCAGCACGACACTCTTTGTCGCCGGCGCCCCGTGCGCGTAGACCATGAATTCGGTCGTATAGTCCGCATTCTTGAACGCAGCCATATAGGTGAAGCGTATCGTCAAGGCGCTCAAGAGAATGAAGGCGCTGAGGACCAGAAGCGGGTTCTGGAGGTAGTCAGGAATGGCACGGTAGCTGCGCCGAAAGAAGTAGGCCACAATGCCGACTATGATAATGCCGCCCAGGAACCGGCCGACGCCGGTCAATGCTTCAATTTGCTGATCGCCAAGTTGCAAGCCCCCCAATAATAATGGGCCGATCACGAGCATGGCAGCAATGACCAACAGGATAGTTAACCCCATAAAAACGAGTGATCTTCGGGAGAAGAGGTCTTCCGCTGAAAGCGGCGACAGCTTCTCGTTAAAGTACCATCCGGTCAACATGCCCATTGGTATCACGAAGTGAGTAGTGAGCCAGGGCATTTTCTCGCCGGCATAACTATAGGCCAACCAGGTCAGCAGCAGCCACCAGACTAGGAATGGCACAAACTCCAGCAGTACATGCGGATCGAACAGCTCTTGCACGCCTTTTTTGAGGTCATACTCTTGAATCAAGTGCTGGCGATAGCGCAGGAACCAGTAGAGCAGTGCGGCGGCGATTATCAGGCCGGCGGTGGCCAGGCCGGGAATGATCGTTGTTTCAGTAGGCGCGACATCACTGGTCAGGAAAGAGGCGTAGATCCAGTTAACCAGACTGAATAGGAGCAGGGCAAGCAAAAAGGTGATTACCCAGAAGCCGAACACTTTGTTGGTGCGATGCTGCTTGGTCCACAAACGCATGGCCATAAGCGAAAATATCAGCGGCAGAAACTCATAGAGCGGCACAATAAATAGATAGTAGTATGGGGGTTGGCTTCCGCGCTGCACTGCCTGCTGCTCAAGCCAATATCCTAACGAACCAATCACGCCTGTTGTCCATCCCCCGAGATTGGTGAAAACGGAGGTGAAGAGCACCACATAAATACCGTTGAAAATGAGCGCGGAGATGAGCCAGCGCCGCCGGTCCCACCAAAGTCCAACAAGTATGCTGATGGCAAGGGTCGGGATAAGGAAGATGGCCGAGCGGACGATACCTGATTGAAGGAACGCGCTCCAGCATTCGGCACTGCTCATTCGACCCAATAGAAGCTGCAGCGCGGACATGCTCTCTTGGCCCAGAAGTTGGCAGGTACTCAATGTATAGTCTGTTGGGTTCCAACCGACGATCTTGGTGAGGAGCGGGGACGTGAGAGGGAGAAGAAGCGTTGAAAAGAGAATGATCAGGTCAAATTCCGGGTAGACATCGATTTCGGGGCGCAAACCGCGCACAAGCAGAAAGGCGCCCGCTCCGAGTACCACGATGCCGGCCACCTGCAGCCAGCCAAGCCAGCTTCCAGCGGGGCTTTCCGTCGCCGGCGAAGCCGGTTCCGCAGCGGCATTGGGATCCACCGCGAATCCTTCTGTCGGCTCCGCGGTGGTAAGGGTGTCTTGATCGCCAAGGGATGTTCGTTCACCCAAAAATCCGGCGCCGATCAGTACGAGTCCAGCCAGCAGAACAAAAAGCGGCACGCGCAAGCGCGGCAGTGCCGGGCGCAGCCAGGAGGCATCCACGAATTTGGCCAGAACGCGAAGCAGCAAATAGCTGCCGAAAATGGCCACGTAAATAAAGGCGACTTCCTTGGTCGAAAACATGAGCGCCGTGGTTGCCACAAAAACCCACATGTATATGTCTTTTTGCTGGCGGAAATAGTGCCACATGCCGATGACGAGCAAAAAGGCCCAGACGATGATATAGATATCGTGTCTTATGTAGCGCGAGTAGTAGGTAATAAAAGGGGAGATCAAGAATATGAAACTTGTAAATAGGCTTCCGATGCGCCCTAACCAATCGCGAAGAAAATAGGGCAGGATAATTAGAATGATGCCGAAGATAGCAACCGGCAGGCGCGCCGAAAGATCGCTGTCACCAAACAGCCAGTAGGAAAGGGCCGTAATATGGAAGAGGAAGGGCCCATGCATTAGCGGCGTGTGGTTGTATCCCTGGCCATCATAGAACTGGTAGGAGAACTGGGTATGCAGGCTCTCATCATGGCTCATCACCCGATTGCCTAACAGCCAAAAGCGGCTGACGATGGCTACCAGGATGAAAATCAAATAGATCGTTTTCTCCCAGTCTAGGTGAAGGGCCGGCAGCAAAGGGCGTGACAAAAATTCTTCGGCGTCTTGGTCTGGCGTAGTCAGTAGTTCGCTCATCTTCCTCTTCGATATTCTTTACAGGCTGTGTTCCAGGCGCTCACGCGGCCAACGCGGCACAACTTGTTAGGCTATTTATGGGCCGTTCCTTCTAGCGCTCCCGGAGGCGTTGGCTGCATGGCCGGGGCGGTGCTATCCGCTGTCTGCGGCGCATTCAGCGGCGCTGCTTCGCTCATCTTCCCGTATGGCTCGCCGCGCGTATTGACGATTGGACTTGGCGCTGCCAGACGTTGGGCAATGGTTGCCGTAGGCGTTTGAGTAACTGTGGCCGTCGCAGTTGGCGCGCTGAACAAGGACAAAGGCTGCTCGATTTCAGGCTCTCCCAGAAGTATGACGCCGGCTAACAGGAATAGGACAACCAAAGCCGGGGCGAAGCGGGTTCCCAAACTGCCGATACCGGATTTCCTCATGGCCGGTATGGCGGGCATCCGGCGCTGCAGTGCAGCGTTGTCGAGGCGAGTTTGCACCGCAAGCGTGTCATGCACCAGTTCGCCAATGGCACGTTCGTGCCGCACCGTTTCACGGCAAGCCGCACAATTTGCCAGGTGAGCGGTCACCTCAGCCGCGCGAGCCGGTGGCAGCAACCCTAGAACATAATCTTGTAATGCCCGGTCGATTTCTAGATGTGTCATAACTCTTTCTACACGCTGAATGTCTATCAGGCGTACAAAGCGCCCGATTAAGCGCTTTCTTCACCAGTGGTTAAGCTATCGCGCAGTTTCTGATGGGCGAGGCGCATGCGTGACTCGGCCGTCTTGGGTGAAATGCCCAGGATCTCGCCTATCTCTTGGTAGCGCAAACCATAAAAGTAGCGAAGCACGGCCGTTTCCAATAACTTTGGCGACAGATCACGCAGCGCATCCCACACGGCTTGCTGTGTTTCTGATCTCTCTATGAGTAAATCCGGCAGCGGCGCATTTTCATCCTCGATGCCAGAAGGCGCTAGCTTACTCAGCGGCAAAATAGAAAACCGTTTGCGGCGCCGCTTATTACGGCAGCGGCTGACCGTAATGCGGTAGAGCCAGGTCGTAAAAGCCGATTGGCGGGCATCGTAGTTGGAGAGCTTGCGAAAGGCATATTCGAAGCTATCTTGCATGACTTCTTCAGCGTCCTCGCGCTGCTGCAGCAGGCTGTAAGCCAGGCGGTAGACCAGCGACGCGTGGCGCTCGTAAAGCAAGCGATAGGCCGCCTCGTTACCTGCGAGGCAGTTTTGGATAAGCTGATCGATTTCGGCATCGTTGCGCGAAGGCGACTCGGATCGCGCCTCAGCCCAGGTCAGAGAGGGATATCTACTCATACCTTCATGATTCGGGCTGCACAAGATCTGCGCGGACCCAGAGAATCACCCGCTCTTCAATCATGTTTGAGCTTGTTTCGTGAAACAGCCACCAGCGCAGCAGATCAGAGACAGGTGCGGTGCTTTCCAGAGGCATGGTTGCGCCAGCCCGCAACAAGCCAAAGTCCGTGCCGACGTAATCGGCGCCAAACTGCGGCTCAGCCGAAGCGGCGCTGCTGATAATCACCTGTTGCGTCGCCTGAGGCGGTACCGCCTGCCCGAGCGTCGCCAGTGGGAAATCGCGCAAGTACCAGGCAAATACGGGCGTGTCAACGGCGCTCAATAGTTGGAGCTCATTGTCGGAATTGGTCACTTCGCGGGCGATGTCGGTCAACATTTCCAGCATGACTGGAATATCATCATCAGTTCCTTCAATTACCCAAGATTCACGGGGGTCATTGGCTGCAAAATGTGTCAGGTGCCAGGCAGTTCCCCATTGGTAAGCCAAGAGCAGCAGCAGTACGGCCGACCAGATCGCAGCGCCCGGAGCGGCATCGGTCATGCTCCAGAAGTAATAGAGCATTAAGGCCGCAGCGCCCAGGGCTATGGCCATCAGCCACAGGTTGCTCAAATCCTGCTCGTAAACGGAGATGCGCAAGTAGCGGGTGGTATTTACCAAAAGGATCGCGCCAACGAGCAGCAAACCCGCAGTCAGTAGCCATGTCCAACGGCCGGCATGCTTTCCCACCAGGTAGCCAGAAAAATGCCCGATAAGAAGGTAAGCCGGCAGAGTGGCCAGAAGCACGTTGACTGGGGTTGTGCTTTGCAGAAGCATCACGACAAAGGTTGTTAACAACCAGAATGTGAGCCAGATACGCGCTGTTGTTGAGCGCCAGTACGCCCACACGAAGGCGACGCCCCCGAGCAGTACGAGAATGGCTTCATAGCGGCCCAGCAAGAGGAATGGCGCCAGCGTTCCGGATACGCCACCGGCAAAGCCAAACTGACCTAGCCAAGTGCCAAATAATTGTGCTGCGTCGCCCAGGCCAGCGGGATAGGTGAAAAAGCGCGTGCTAAGGCCTATGAATAGTAACAACCCGGCAATCACAGCGTTTCTGAAAGCTGCACCAGGCGGCCACGCGCCCCAATAAGGTTCGCCGGCAATCGAGCGGGTGATGAACCAGGCCAGTAACAGCGCCAGGAGGCCGCTGTAGAAGAGCGGACTGCTGCAAAGGCCGAGGCCGAGACTAACGGCCAGAGCAAAGATCCAGCGCGTGTCCTCACTTTCAAGATGCAATTTGAAGAGTGAAATGGCGAAAAGCAGGACAGCGAAGAGCGCGATGGCATCACCGCCTGCTGTACGCGAAACGACACTGTTTAGCGGCGATGCGGCTAACAGAGCGGCAGCTATTAAAACGCTTAGCCGGCCCAACTGGCGGTGCAGGAGCCACGGCAGCGCCACCAGGCCGAGCCCGAATAGGGCAGGCACAAAGCGGGCCACACCGTCGCTAACGCCGAATAAGGACATGAGCAGGCTGGTTAGGGAGAAGTAAGCCGGGCTGCCGGGATCCATGGGCAGCGAACCTGGCTGCAGGAAGCGCCAGGCCGCGAGCGCCTCTGCTGCCTCCGTGGGTGCAAGTGGAATGCGGCCCAGAGCGGTGAAGCGCATGATCGCGGCCGCAAGCAATACCAGCATATAGAAGCCGCCGGCGAGGGAGACGCCCGCCAAGGGTGCTGCCGCGTTCACGTTCTGAGATTGACCGCTCGTGGAGCGTTCGATTGCTTGTACCTCGACTTCCATATCCTCTACAAATTTCTCATCGATTTACTTCCGGCTGCCAGCGATAAATGCTGACGCCATCGGCCGAAAACGCCGGAGTTAACTGCTCGCCAAACTTGTCCAGGCCGTTCGGGCCGTATGCCTCGCGTTCCAGATTGCCTACAATAATGAAGGCCACGCTGTATTGGTTCAGAAGTGGTGCCACACTCTGCATATCCGGCGAAGAATAGATTTCGCTCACAACAGGTTCGCGAACAGCAGGCTCCGGCGTATCACCGCGCCATTGATACTCATGCCCGGCCCAGCCGAGGAGCGTAGGCAATCCGGTAGACGCGGAGACGCGGCCGTAAGCGGTGTACTGCCCGCCGACCGCCTCCAACACCACTGGCGTTCCGGCGACATTTTCTCTCAGCCATTGTACCGCGCCATAGTCGCCGGGATTAAAGCGACTCATCTGGGCCAGGCCGTCGAGTGTGGCCGGCAGTCGGTCAGCGGCGGCTGCCGGGCCGCGATACTCAACTGCACGCGATTGTATCGCGTAATAGGGAAAGAATAAGGCAACCAGGAAGAGTAGGGCGTACCCAGCGGTCGCCAGGGCGGGAACCAGACGGCCGCTGCCCTGCCAGACCAGCCAAAGGTAGCCGATCGCGTAAAGCGCGCCGATGCCGAATAGAACCCAGGCCTGGTAATAGAACTTGAAAATAGTGTTCAGGCGCACGCCGAAATTGTCGCGCAAGAAGAGGAATTCTGGGCCAATGGTCAGGAGCACACCGGTGGCGATCAAGAGCAAGGTGAAAGGCAAGACATCCCCGGCCATCTCCTGCTTTCGTGGAGCGCTGCTGCCTGCTGCCGGGCCGAGCTTCTCGCGCCAAACCATAACAACCATGCCGGCCATAGCCGCGAGAAAGAGGGTGAGGGCGGGATAGCTGAGACGAGCGCCGAAATAATAGGGAGCGATGCCGGCGATCGCGGAGAGCGCCCAGCCAATGGCCAGAAACTGGTCCGGCCGTTCGGGAAGACTAATGCCCAGCTCGCTGGCCAGGGCGGTTACGCGCCCTGCCCCTTCGGCGTTGGCCGCTACGAGCAGGCCAAACAGTAAGGCAAGCATCAGCAGCAGGGCAATCAGCGCGAACATGGCTGCCACACCGCTCTGCCAGTAGCGGAAGCGCTGGCGGAATACCAGGGCCAGCAAGAAAATGGTCACCGCCAGCAGGGGCATGCCAAAGATGATCAAGAACTGTACCAATCGCGTTGGGCGCATGAGCATTGGCAGCAGGTAAGGCGCACCGGCCTGTGATCGAAAGCCAAGGAAAAAAGGTAGATAGAGCAGCACAGCCGCGAACAGCAGAAGAACACCGGCAAGTATCGTTTCACCCAGCAGCCGCGTCGACCAACCCTGATCGCGCCAGCCTGCCAGGGCGAACGCGCCCAGAATGACGAACAGATAAATCAAGACATCCCACGTATTGAGAAAAGCCAGCCCGCCCAGGAGTAGGGCTGTGAAAAGCCAGAGTATTAGGCCGCGATCATGTATTATCGCCCGCATAACACCCCATATTTCCCGCCACCAGACGCTTTCCTGCGGCGCAGATTCTTCTCCCTGCATTTTCCGCCGTGGCAGCCACCAGGCGAGGGCCACGGCCAGGCTCAAGAAGGCGAAAGGTAAGGCCAGCACATGGGGATGGAGATCGCCGAGGACGAAGCTGAAAGCGGGGAATTCGGCGATAGGTTCCAGTCCCTCCTCCGGCTGTCCTGAAAGATGATATTCGTGTATCGGCCGTGAAGAGCGCCACCACCACCAAGAGCTCCCTTCATAACGAGGCGGCGCATCAGGCTGCGGCGCTTCATTGAGGTCGCGGACGTCGAGCCACTGCCAGAAAGTAGGGCTGCCGTACCCATTCCCATGCGCAATTTCCAGTCCAACGGTCAGGTTCCCGGCCAGTGGCAGAGCGAGTGCGGCGACGATACCCAGCAATCGCGCGCTCCGCTGCGCGCCCTGCAGTCGCAAGAGGTTATACACCAGACCGAACGCGCCGGTCCCTGCCCCGGCCACGAGCCAGGCAATTGCCAGATTAAAAGCGATTGACTCTGAGACGAGCGCCAGCCTGGCCAGCAGGGAAGTCATCACATAACCAAAATAGTAATAGCTAATCGCATAGCCACTTAGCCACGGGTCAAGAGGGGGAAAAGTAGGACTGCGGCCAATCGCGTTCAGAAAGGCGAACTCCATTGGCTTTTCGGTGGCCGAAATCGCGGGGTTCTGCGCGCGCACCCATACCCATAGGAAAAAGAGAACAGCAAAAATTATCTCAGTCAGCAACACCTGCGTCCGGTTCTGGCCTAACCACTCCCATAGATACTCAGGTTTGCCTTCATCCACCGTAGCAGCCCTGGCCCGCTCGCGACGGTACAGCCAATAACTCAAGCCGGCGACGATGGCCACGGCAAAAATGATGCCGCCCCCGTTATTGCCCAAGAAACCCAGAGAGCCGGCCAACCAGAAGACAAAACCAACCAGGAGCAAGCCGGCCATTTTGATAAAGGCGTAGCCACGATCTGGCAGCCGGCGGAAAACAACAAACATGGCCGGCAGGACGGCAGCACCGAGTAACAGGAGAATGAACCACCAGCGCAAGGCAGCAAAGAGGTCGGCAAACGTCATGGTTCTCAACAGGCGACAAGCTTCTAGCTTGCCGCTGGCGCCTCCTCCACGCGATAGATCGTCACGGCCGGACTCTGATAGACAATGGCGAGCTGGCCATCCTGGACCATCTGATCAAACTTAGCCAACCCCTCGGGCGGATAGTACGCTTGTTCCAACGGGCCGACATAAACATATTGAACGTCATACTGTTCGATAATTTCAAGGGCTACTTCCGGATCGCTGGTGCTGAAAAGGGTTTGTACATCCGCAATACGGCGACCAACCAGATCGCCGGGCAGCACGGCCCTCTGCTGGCGTTGGTGCCAGTCCCAACCCACAATAGCGGGCAGCCCGGTGTACATGGCCACGCGATTAGCGATAGAGCGGTACGGATTGCCGCCGTGCGCCTCTGCGATAACGGGTGAGCCTTCGATATTACGCTGTATCCAGCGCAGCGCGTCATAGTCGTCAGCCAGACTGATTGTAACGCTGTTGCCCGCGTAATCGGTGTCGCCATACTCTACGTAGGGCATGAAAGCCATACCATCCAGCGTATTGGGCGCATCAGGATTCATGCGGATTTCCCATTTGGCCTTGGTAGCCAGTACCGGGTATAGAGCGGCGGCCACAAGTAGTAGGGCCAGCCCGACCTGCCAGGCGCGTCTAATGCCCTCTTTGCGGCCTATCGCCCGCCAGCTCCAGATCAGTGCCGCGCCACTACAAATGCTGAGCAGCAGCCAGGCCTGCATATAGAACTTGAAGACGGTGTTCATGCGGCCAATATCACCATCAAGAACGATGATTTCAACGGCCAGGGTCAAGCCAAGTGCGCAGGCGATTAGGATAAGCACGATGCGCCGCGCGGGCTCAAGCCCAGAGCGCAATCCGAGCAGGCCGGCGGTGGCAATAAGCGTGAGCGCAATCGGCCCGATCCAGTAACCGCGCACAACCAGTAGAATAAGCATTACCAGGTAAAGCAGCAATGACACCAGGATCAATCCACCGTATGGCTCCAGCTGTTCTAATTTTGCCTGCGTCCAGGTGGCGGTCCAGCGCCGGAATTCGACGATGAGATAGGTCAGAATGACAAAGAGGAACAGGCCATAAATGATCAGGTAATTGCTGACGTGGCTGTAGGAACCGGGCCAGAGCGAAAACGATGTGTAGCCGACCCCATAATTAGCTGCAAATGGCCAGAAGGTTGTGATGGAAAGGCCAACAAGCAGCGCCGCCAATACGATGGCCTGGGCGATGGTGCCGAGATCAAGGCGCGCACGTTGGCGGTAGACGTAGAATGCGATTGCCAAGGCGCCGATGACGAGATAGGTGGGCCAATCCCAGGTATTGGTGGCGCGCAGTACGCCGATAGCCAGCCCTCCCACCAACCACTGCAGTGTCGTCTCCCACCAGGCGAGCGGACGCTGGTTCTCGCCAGCCGCAGTCCTTAATGGTGAGCCAAAATCGGGCAGGGATAGAGCAAGCGCAACAGCCCATCCAAGGGCCAGAAGTTGTAAGGGCAGGCTGATCATGTGCGCGTGCAGATCGCCATATAGGAAAGTGAAAAACGGGAATTCGGTGATCGGCGCAGCCTCACCCTCAAGATAGTTGAGCGCCCGCGTTGCCGTCCAGAACCAGTCGCCGGGATACAGGGGCGATGGTTGTCCACTAAGCACTTTGATGGCACCGTCCGCAGTCCGGGCCAGACTGCCAATCAGGGGAATGTTGCCCAGGGTTTCAGCGCCCGTCCGGTACCAGGCATCAAACAGGACGCCAACCTCCGCCAGGTTACCGACGATAACGGCCAATATAAGCGCGAAAAATCCGGCCCATAAGCCGCCTGTTTGTAGCTCTGTCTCCTCCTCTTTGACGGATACAGTGCGTGGAAGCGCGCGATAAGCGATCAGGTTGTAGGCAAGACTAAAAACGCCCAAGCCGGTGAAGCTGTAGAGCATGGGCAGGATCAGGTTGTAAGCCACTGTTGGTACGATGCCTAGCAGTTTAGCCAGCACGCCGGCGAAGACGAAGCCGTAGTAATAGTAATTGATATAGCCGCCGGCATACCAGGGATCATAGGGTGGGAAGGTAGTTGATTTGAGCACGGCCGTAAAATAGGACAGGTCCATTGGCTTTTCGCCGCCCCAAATGACATCCCAGACATCGGGATTGCCCAGCCGGAGGCCGATTTGCAGTAGATAAAGCAGCACCCCAATCGTTTCTAAGAGCAGCAGTAGCCGCCAATTGGCACGCATGAACTGTGCTAACTCCTGCCGGCGGCGCCAGAATATGGCCGCGCTAAGCGCCGCGAGCAGTGCAACGGCCAGCAGCAGCGTTGGGCGCGCAAAAGGCAGCAAGCCGACGCTCGCTGTCAACCAGGCGAAGTAGGAAACAACCAGGACAGCCAAAATGCGCGACAAAGCGTAGCCACGGTCTGGCAGGCCGCGCAGCACGACATAGGTCAGGGGGAAAGCCAGCCAGCCAAGCAGCATGACCGCCAACCACCAGATTGCGGCCGCCAGCGCAGGATGCGTCGAAAGTAAGCCGTCCACGGCGAATAGTTCGCTGAAGGTGCCATTTGCCTGCTGGCGCGCCTGTTCTTGGGGCGACAGCAGCAGACCATTCGGCGCTTGTGTCGCCTCGAGCGGATTCATGATAATTACATTGCTCAGATCAACGGCGCCCAGGATACTGCGCGCGCGTACTGGATCGTAATCAGCCGTCTTGGCGAATATCCATACCGGTGGATGGTCGTAGACGCTAAAGGCTTCTTCTGCGGCCAGGATACCGGGCGCCGGCCAGCCAGCCGCTGGTGGGCTGCCTATCCGCATCTGGCCCGTGGTGTCGCTCAGATAAAGCGGGCCAACCTGTAGGTCTGCATGTTCTTGATGGACCAGTTCGAAGCCCAACTCGCCGCTAAACAGGGCTTCATAATAGCGGAGCATTAAGGGATAGGTCAGCGGCAGTCGCGGCAACGACCACAGGGCGCGCTGGCTGCTAATCATGATGTAGTCTGCTTCATTGAGCCAGGTCAGGACCTCTTGCAGTTTCTCTGGGCTGTCCGGGTTGGTCACGGGGCGCTGGCCGCCGGTTACCTCCGTGTAGTAGGCGCCATAAGCGCTGCGCCCGTCAAGACTGATTGGTAATAGATCATCCCAGTGCTCGTTGGCCAGCAGCGAAGTGCCGGCCCATAGGCGTGGTCCGTCGCTCAATTCAACGGTGAACTGCAGTGGATCGCCCGCCCGCAGCGTTATCTGGGGAAGTTCCAGTGTGAAGGCGTTGCGCTCATCTGAAACGCCGTTAACCAGCAGCTCTCCGGCCGGCTCGCCGTTGACAGCAAATTGAAGCCTCCTTTCAGCTGGTCCTTCTCCCGCATCGCTCAAGTAATTGAAGCGAATGCTGCTCAAGGTACCGTCCTGCGGCAACGTCGCCATAAGCAGCAGGGGCACGCCGCCTGTCTCAAACATAAAGTCCTTGAGCGGAAGCTGCAGTTCCTGCGGGCCATCGACCGTGTCATAGAGCAGGGTCGCACCGCTGGGCACATTCTCAAAAATCCATTGCGACGCGGCAATACGGGTTACCGGCTGCTGATAAATCCCGCTGAACGTGTAGGCCCAGACGAAGCTGGGAACAACAGCAACCAGCATCAGCGCAACCGCTGCTGCACGCTTTAATCCCCGGCGCGTTTCGGCGCCACGCGCCGTATCCCAGATCGTGAAAAGCGCCCAGGCAGCCATAATCAGCATGGTGGGGTAAATGGGCAGGAAGTAGCGGATAGATTTCACCCAGCGCGTGCCCATGAAGAGGAAGTACCCTAACGACCAGATGACAGGAATTGCATGATTCATCCAGTCCGGAAGAAAGCGGACCATACGCCACAGTGCCCAAAGGACGCCAATAACTGCGGTTATCCCGGCCGTAAGACCCATGCCGTAAAGCACCATGTTGGCAAGTGGAAACAATATGGGCGCGCGGTCTGTCCACTGCAGCGCGGGCGGAAAGGAAGCTTCGGGCGACTGCAGGCGCTGGATTTCTTCCATGTTAGCCAGCCACATGCCATTGAAGCCGATGACTGAACGGATGGCCGTCTCCAAGAAACCCGGCTCCAGGCCAGTCTCGGCAAAGACCTGTTCGCGGGCCAATTCGGCATCGCTGAAGGCATATGGCTGGGCGACACGAAAAACGGCTATGGAGACAATAGCGGCCAGCGCCACGCCAAGAATGGCGTGATTGATGTCGGCCCTAGGAAGGCCGCGTAGATTATCCAGGTTGGGAACCTGGATGTCGTTGCGGCGCAGCAACCAGAGCAGCGCTGCGACGGCAATCATGGCGGCGAGCGGGGCGATGTTGACCCGCGATGCAGTGGCCAGGCCAAGTCCGACGCCGAACAGGACATACCAGCGCGCGTGCCAGGCGCGCGACGCGTCGCCGAGCGTCGCAGCGCGAACGGCCGCGTACAGCGTCATGGTCGTGATGCCCGCTGCCCAATTGTCCATCGTAAAGAAGTGAGATTGCTGGATGGGCATCACGGCTATCGCCAGTAGAAGGGCGCCCAGCAGACCAACTCGCCAATCGTACAATCTACGGCCGATCAAGAAGGTGAATAATATGGAGAGCAAATCCAATAGGCCGGAAAGGAAACGGCCGAGGAGCTGTATGCCATCATAAGCGGTGTAATTGCTGGTACAAAAGGTCTGCGCCTGTTCTCCGAGCAGCCGGCAGACACTATTCGCCGCTTCGGCCGCATAGCGAGTGACCGTCATCGGGAAATTGCCGTAGACGTAGAATGTCTGGCCGATGTTATAGGGATTGAGCGTCGAAGTGGACGTCTTTAAATAATCAAGAGGGCTGGAGACAGCCTGTAAAGAGCTGGAGACGATGGTCAGAAAGCGCTCGTCGGGATGAAGGTGGTAGCTTCCATCCCAATTAAGCCCACTGAAGCGTAAAAAGGCGGCCAGCAAAAGCACCACAACCAGGAAGACGAAAGCCATTGATTCCCAGTTGAAGCGGGGCGCTGGTTCCATATTGGCCGAGGCACTGTTGTCTGTCCCGGCATTTGTTACATTAACCTGTGAGGTCAGGTCCTTTTCTTCCTCAACCATAGATGCCTGTCACGCCCGCAGCGAGTTACTTCTTCACTTTCCTTTATACACGCGCCTGATGCCTGTTGCGCTGTGCCATGGGAGCGCCGTGAGCATGCACCGAAACTGAATTGTAACCAACCTGTCTTTTTTCGCCGAATTGGCTCATCGCCAAGGAAAATCGCTGGCTGCAGGCGCCGGCGTGCCGGACGACGGGAATTTCCTATTTGTAGGCGGCTCCGCCGGAGAGCTGGATCAGATTTTCCAGAGCCGGGCGGTCGAGGATGACAAATCGACGGCCGTTTGACTTGATCCAGCCCGCGCGCCGGAAACGCCCCAGCGCCTTATTAATGCTGACGCGCGTAGCCCCGACCATTTCCGCCAGGTCTGTCTGCGTAAGAGGTAGGTCGATCACGATGCCGTTTTCACCGGCACGGCCATGCTCATCGGCCAGGCGCAGCAAGGTGCGCGCCAGGCGGCCCGGTAGATCGAGAAAGAAGATGTCGCTAAGCTGGCTGTTGAGTCGGCGAATATGTTTGGCCATCATCTGCAGCACGTGCATGGCGAATTCGGGATCGGTGCTCAGATAACGGCGGAAATCTTCACGATGCAGCGTGAGCGTTTCAGTTGGTTCGAGTGCCTCGGCCGTAGCCGAGCGAGGTGAATTATCTAGCAGCGCCAGTTCACCAAAAAAATCGCCCTCACCGAGAATGGCCAACAAAGCTTCCTGGCCATCGGCCGTGGAATGCGAAATTTTGACTTTGCCTTTACTGATGATGTAAAGCAATCCGCCCGGATCGCCGTGATGGAAGATGATTTGTCCAGCGCCAAAATGGCGCGGCACTAGGCGTTTGGCGAGTTCAAGCGCTTCATCCGGCTGCATAGCGCTAAAAAAAGGTACTGTCTGCAGCGCGCGCGAAGCGTTACTCTTTTGTCCGTTCATGTTTTCCTCTTCCATCCGGTGCGTCAGCTGAGCACCGCTGCACAAAGCGACTGGATATTGAATGCCGGTTGGTGTGGCGGAGCTAGTTCGCTGCCCCCAGATCCTCAAGCAGCTGCTGAGCTGCCAGTTCAATAGCTTCCTGTATGGCCCGGCGTTCGGCGGCCTGCGCGCCGCCCTGTGCGAAATTTGTGCTGCCGCCGCCCGCGCCCGATTCCAGGTGCCCAAGAGCGACCTGCAGCAGTTCCCGCATATCGCCTGGGGCATTATCCGAGCGTCCAAAGGCCAGTAGAGATCGCGGGCCGCTGGCACCGATCAGAGCGATGACGCCATCGCTGCCGGCCAGCCGTGCGGCCATTGCGCGCGCGCGACCGCTCGTGTCGTCCTGCATAACGTAGGTGACGATCCGGACTCCGTTTACTGCAGGGCTTTCCTGCAGCAGGCGTGCTGCTTCAATGCTGTCAAGCTCTTCCTGCAATTGCTTGCTTAGCCGGCGCGCCTGCTTTTCATTATCTTGCAGCTTGGCGACCGCGGCGGATAACTCAACCGCCCCTGTAGTCAATTGTGTTGTCAGCTCGGCGACTACCTGGTTGACATAGTGATAATGCTCAAGCGCGCGCCCACCACATACGAAATGAATCCGCACTTTTTGGTTACGGGATTCCTGCTTGATGATCTTAATCAAGCCCACTTCTCCAGTGCGCGATACATGGGTGCCGCCACAGGCGGTAAGGTCATAATCCAGGATGTCTATCAGGCGTAACTTCTCGCCGCCGTTGGCCGGAATTTTGCGCAGATTCATGGCTGAAGCTTCTTCTCGGCTGGCCCAGCGCACAATAACAGGTCTATTTTGCCATACAATGCGGTTTGCTTCCGATTCCGCGGCATCGATCACGGATTGTTGGAGCTCTTGCGTGCCCAGATCGATCGTGAGCGTTTCTTCGCTGAGATGGAAGCCGACCGTCTCCGCAGCTGCGATACGAATAAAGGCCTGTGAAAGGATGTGCTGGCCCGTATGCTGCTGCATATGGTCAAATCGACGCGCCCAATCTAAGACAGCCTTTACCTCGCTGGTTTCAGGCAAGCGCTCAACCACATGGATAATGGCGCTATCCTCTGGTCTTATAAATACATCGGTAACGGGGATGCCGGCAATGGTGCCCCTGTCTGCCGGTTGGCCGCCGGAAACGGGGTAGAAGAAGGTATGATCGAGGATCAGGCAGGGATGGCCGTCGGCCTCAAATTGCGCCACGACCGAGGCGCTAAAGGTTGAAGTGTAAGAATCTGTATAATAAGCTCGTTCGGTCATGCGCCCCGATTTTAGCATATTCTGGCTTCATTGCAGTGCTGCCCTTTGATGCATACCAGGGGTGTTTTGTGTGTTACACTGTGGCCAAGAAACCCGACGAGAAAGGCTGACCTGTTGGCGTTAACTCCGGATGCAGAATACATGCCATGATTTATGAATCCGCCGCTCGCTATTACGATAAACTCCATACGCGGCTGACAGAGGACATCCCCTACATTACCGAATTTGCCGGGTCTACGGAGGGAGCGCTGCTGGAGTTAGGCTGTGGTTCGGGCCGTTTGCTGCTGCCGCTGGCCGCCGCCGGGTCGCATATCACCGGCGTGGATAATTCAGCGCAGATGCTGGCGCTGCTTGAGCATAAGTTAGAAGCGGGGCCTGCGGCCCTGCGCGAACGGGTGACTATTGTTAAAGCGGATATAAGAAAGTTGAGCCCCATGGTGGTGGACCATCGTTTTTCTCTGACCCTGGTGAGTCACAACACGCTGCTTCACTTCAGGATGGCGGAAGTACGATCTATCCTGCGCTGCGCTGCGGCACTGTCCGCTCAGGGAGCGCGGCTATTTCTCGATCTTGCCAACCCATTCCGGCTTGAAGCGCAGGCTTCCAGCGGCGAAGCCGAATACGAGGATAGCTTTGTGGATGAACAATCGGGCCAGGAAATTGAGCAGTGGAGCCAAACTGATCTCGACCTGGGCAAGCAGATATATGACGTAGTGTGGTTGTTTCGCGCGAAAGAGAGTAATCAGCTCCTCGCAAAAATCAATGTACCCTATCATTATCTTTATCCGCACCAGGTAGACCTGTTACTGAGTGAAAGTGGGTTCAGGCTGGAGGAGCTGCGCGGTGACTATACCGGCGGCCCATTTGATGAAACGAGTGACAGACTGCTGGTCCACGCAGCCCTGGTGAGCTGAATACCACTTTATAGAATGGCTTCACGCGAGCGCCGGGCTACATACGCAGGTTAAGTCCAGGTGTGGGATCAGA
>JBJYWX010000574.1:0-3903 GCA_046259695.1 Promineifilaceae bacterium (SeqCode)
CGCGGTCCATGCCGACTGCACTTAATATAGCCTGTCACTGGGGCGTTGTCTATGTCCCCGGCTGCACCGGCAGGGCTTTTATATTTTCGCACACAACGATGCCTTAGTTGCCAAGCAGGCAAGAGAAACGATATGATATTACATCATGTCACATCAAGATCTTCCGACCGGCCTGATCGCTTTTCTGTTCAGCGATATTGAAAACAGCACCCGCTTATGGGAGCGCCACGGGCAGGGTATGCCCGGCGCACTGACGCTTCATGACAAAATGCTGCAGTCGGCCGTCGCTGAGCACAACGGCTCTGTTGTCAAGATGACCGGCGATGGCGCTTATGCCATATTTGCCGGCACCGTCGATGCGATTGATGCGGCCGTCGCATTGCAAAGAAGGCTGCAGGCGCAGCCCTGGTCCGAAATTGAGCCAGATTCGATCCGCGTCCGCGTGGGCATCCACGTCGGCGAAGCGCAACTGCGCGACGGGGATTATCACGGCAGCACCCTGAACATCGCCGCGCGCCTGATGTCCGCCGGCCATGGCGGGCAGATTCTGGTCTCTGAAGCAGCAGCCCTCATGGCGCGGCTGCCGGAGGATCTCACCCTGCAGAAACTCGGCCGTTACCACCTGAAAGGTATTGGCGAACCGCAGACCATCCTGCAGCTCACTGCTCCCGATTTGCCGTCCACCTTTCCCGAATTGAATGCACAGACCACGGCCGTGCGTAATCTGCCGGGCCAGACCACGCCTTTTATCGGCCGCCGCCGTGAACTAGAGGAAGTGCGCAGGATTCTGCTGGAAACGGACGGCCGCCTGCTGACGCTGGTAGGACCTGGGGGCATGGGCAAAACGCGCCTGGCTGTTGCAGCGGCCGAATCTATTGCCGCTGCTGACGGGGAACTGTTTGCGGATGGCGTTACCTTTGTGCCCCTGGCCTCGGTCGATGACGCCGGAACTATAGGCCGCAGCGCAGCCGGCGCCCTGGGCTACTCACTGGCGAATGACGATACACCTCCAAACAGGCAGCTGCTGCCGTTGATCAGTGATAAGCGCATGCTGCTGATCCTGGACAACCTGGAACATTTGATGGGCGATGAACTGGCGACATTTCTTGATACAGTCTTAGGCGCCGCGCCGGGTGTCAAGCTCCTGGCCACATCTCGCGAACGTGCCAACCTCCGCGCGGAGACGGTCTTTGCCGTGGGCGGTATGGACGAACCTGGGGCAGGGGAAGACGTGCCCATCCTCAAAGAAGATAATGCTTCAGACGCCGTTCAGCTGTTCGTACAGAGCGCGCGGCGTTCTTTGCCCGGCTTCGAACTGACAGTTGAGAATACCCGGGCGATTGAACAGATCTGTCATCTGGCCGGAGGCATGCCCCTGGGCATCGAACTGGCTGCCGGCTGGCTCGGCGTGCTTTCACCGCAGGAAATCGCCGCTGAACTGCAAAAGAGCCTCGATCTCCTGAGTACCACCATGCGCGATGTCCCGGGACGGCAGCGCAGCCTGCGCGCTGTCTTTGACGGCTACTGGGCGCGGCTATCTGCACAGGAGCAGGAAGCTTTCTTGCGCCTGAGCGTTTTTCGCGGTGGTTTTCAACGCTCAGAAGGAGAGGCAGCGGCAGGCGTTTCGCTGCCCATCTTGTTGGCCCTGGTCAATAAATCCTTCTTGCAGCGCGAGGCAGGTGGTCGCTTCAATCTGCATGAGCAGATGCGCTATTTTGCCAACGAATTACTGCGCCGCGATGAGCAGAAATGGCAGGAAGCAAAGCGTAGACACAGCGATGCTTACGCCGGATTTGTGGCCCGGCAGCTTCCCCGGCTGCGCGGCCCGCAGCAAAAAGAGGCGCGAGCAGATGTTGAAAGTGATTTTGACAATATTCGCGTGGCCTGGGCACGGCTTGTGGCTCAAGGATCATTCGACGAGCTGATCGAGCAGATGCTTCCAGGTGTTTATAATGTTGCCATCCGGCGCATGCGCTTTGCAGAATTCCAGCGCTTGCTGGACAATGCCCTGGAGAAGCTGGTAAACAAAGTTGGCTATCGAGAGTCGGTACCCTATCTCATTCTCCAGACAGCGGTAATCGACCTCTATTTCAATCAACTATGGCACCTGCCCTTTCTTTATCCGGAAGGGAAAGCGCTGCTGCAAGAGCTGTGGCCTGCTGCCATCCGCCATCGCCGGGAGATGGGCGAGTGGTTCGATCTCTTTTTGCTGCATCACATCCTGAACGTTGGTGAAGAAAAGGCGCAGGAGCAGTGGGAAGACCATATCGCTGATCTACGTGATTTAGGAGATGAGTGGCGGCTGGCCTACTCCTTGAACTGGTTCGCTTTCGCCCTGCGCATCACCGAAATCGAACGAATGCGCCCATTTGACCTTGTCCAAGAGGCATGTTCGCTTTTCAACAAAATCGGGGATGCATTCAGAGCCACCTGGGCAGTTCTGACGTTAGGCTGGATGACTGATTGGCGGGGCGATTACCAGCATGCCGTTGAATACATGCAGCAGGCACAGCAGCTTATGGCCGGGCAGGGCGTGGATCTGCACCGCGGCCGGATCATTCATGAGATAGGGAACGTGACCATGAGAATGGGCCAGCCGCATGAGAGTCTCGCTTGTCTGGTTCAAGAACAGGCGATTTATCGCCGGCTCAACCGGCTTGATCGCCTGAAGCAGAGCCTGCACTGGGAGAGTATTATCGCCTCGCGTTTCAGCAGTCTGGATCATGCCTTCCGCACACGCGAGGAAAGCATGGCCCTGGGACGGCGCATTGCGCGATCGCTGGGCCTGGAAGAAGCCAATCTCCTGGACTGGGATTATTTTGAATTAGCCGAACTTAATCGCGTCGCCGGCGACCTCTCCCAGGCGCGGCACTACTACCAGCTGGCGGGAAACGCATTTGCGGCAGCATCAAGTTTGACGGGGCAGGGCTTTCACCAGCGTGGGCTGGGCGATCTGGCGCTGGCCGAGGGCCATCCTGATCGGGCTGAGTCCAACTTCCGCCACTATTTGGCGCATGCGCGTGCAACCAGGAGTTTCTCCGAAGAACTGGTAGCGCTTATAGGCCTGGGTCGAGCGCTCACCCGCCTTGACCGCCCGCAAGAAAGCGCAGACATACTGGCTGAGGCGATCGTAAAGGCCGATAATCCGGCATTCATAGATTTCGTTCTCTGGCCAATCGTGGCCCTTGCTGAACTGAAAACCGCTCAAGGGGATTATTCACAAAGCGCGCTTTTGGCTGCCTACGTGCTGCACCACCCCCTCGCCTGGCTTGAGATGCGCGATCTGATGGAAGATCTGTTACAAACGATCGAGCCGCACCTGGGCGCAAACTTTGATCGCGAAACGGCCGCGCAAGAAGCAAGGAGCACCTGAGCAATGGGCTTCACGCGGAACTACCGGCCATGATTTATAATGGGTGGATAGCCGATTATCCGGATCCTGATAATTTCTTGCGCGTGAATCGTCAATATGGGCTTTGGAGTATCTGGCGCAACGATGCATACGAGGCGCTGTTAAAGAAAGCGAAGGAAGCGCTGAACCAGAAAGTGCGAATGACCTGTTATAGGGAGGCAGACAGGGTCTTGATGGAGGAAGCGGTAGTAATGCCTCTCACGTACGGCCGTAGGCGCATGCTGGTAAAGCCCTGGGTAAGAAGATTTTCCGTCGATGAAAGACAGTGGAAAAATATCGTGCTTGAGTCACACTGAGCCCTATTGCAGGCTTCGTCGTGTATTTTTCCGTCAGTGGTCAACTGGCCAGCTTCGATCAAGCCATTATCTCCGGCCCAACGGAACTGGTCACCTGCCATTCACCATCAACCTGCTCCAGTACATAGGTCTTACCCAACGCGCACAAGCCGCCGCAGACCATGAAGACGGGCAGATGCACGGAACCGTCCGCCT
>JBJYWX010000575.1:0-4690 GCA_046259695.1 Promineifilaceae bacterium (SeqCode)
AGATGCCACGCGGCGCCGGCTCCAGCTCCTTGATGATTTCCATGGTGCGCACTTTAGGCGCGCCCGTAATTGAAGCGCAAGGAAACATAGCGCGCATGATTTGTGGCAGGGTAGCGTCTGAATGCGCGGCAACCGTCGAAGTCATCTGCAGCACGGTCGGGTAACGTTCAACGGTGAACAACTCCGGAACGGTGACGCTGCCGATCCTGGCAATGCGGCCAAAGTCATTACGGATCATGTCAACAATCATGACATTCTCGGCCCGATTCTTCTCTGAGTCTCGCAGCCACGCTATCTGGGCGCGATCTTCATCCAGTGTACGGCCCCTGGCGGCCGTCCCTTTCATAGGGCGCGCTAACAGCCGATCCCCCTGGCGTTCGAAGAACAACTCCGGCGAGGCGGAACAAACAACATAACGGCCCAGGTCCAAATAGGCCATGTAGTGGGCTTGTTGTGACTCTGCCAGGTGCTGAAATAATGACCAGGGATCGCCGTGAAAGGTGGCGTATAGGGGCATCGTGTAATTAACCTGGTAGGTATCGCCTTTAGCGATGTAGGCCTTGATGGCGTCGATGGCCTGCCTGTATAACGGCCATTCGACGGCTACCTGCCATGCGCCCATGTGATATTCGCCGCGGGGTTGGACCAAAACCTGCAGTTCGCGGGCCTGGTGGTAGAGACCAAACCAGAGCAGCGGCAGTTCATCCGCCGGCGCATCGTGAGCAGCCAGGTCGAATGCTGATGATGCTTCGTAACTCAGGTAACCGGCGGCATAGAGCCCGCGATCGTAAACGGCCGAATCAATAAAGGCCAGGGCCGATTCCACATCCTGGGGGGCCATGATAGTAATGATTTCGACAGGATCCTCGAAGAGAAGCGTGCGCCGGCTGTCTTGTAGAACAACGCGTCCATCCCCCGTGCCAGCGGAGCGAACAAGCGAATCAGGCGCAATTCGTGACATAGCCGGTGGCGCCGCATGACCCGCTAGCCGGGGCCTTTGACATCTTGTCCTTGGCCGAGTTCCACAGAACGGACGTAAGCGGCCCAAATACCGCGTGAAATCACGGTGCGCAAACCGCCTTTTTCCATATGGTAGAGCGCGGCTGCTGTCGTGCCCCCAGGCGACGTGACTTGATTGCGCAGTTCGGCTACATGCTTACCGGACTGTTCGGCGTATTCCACGGAGCCGCGCATGGTTTGGAACACGAGGCGGCGCGCGACGTGGCGCGAAAATCCGAGATGAACACCGGCATCGATCAGCGCTTCCATCATCATGAAAATATAGCCTGGCCCTGACCCGCTGAGAGCGGTGGCCATGTCCAGGTAGCTTTCCTGATCCATAAAGATCTCTTCGCCGAGAGAGCCCAGTATCGCCTGCGCCTGCTCCTTGTGGGCCTCGCTCACCTCATCTGTGGCCGTCCATACGGTGATACCCATGCCGATTTGCGCTGGCGTGTTAGGCATGGCGCGCACGACTGAAGCATGCGCTGCACCGTCGGAGAGGGTACGAATCGGTGTCCCGGCGATGATTGAGAGGAGTAAATCCTTGCTGCGCAAGCGGCCGCGGATCTCGGGTAAGACGTAAGGTACGCTCTGCGGTTTGATGGAGAGGACGACGATATGCCCTTCTTCGGCCGCTTCACGGTTATCGGGCGTGACCTGAACGCCATATGTTTCTGCCAGGAATGCGCGTCGTTCGTCCCAGGGATCGGCGACAATTACCTGCTCAGACGCGAGGATGTCCTGGCTGAGCAGGCCGCGAATCATGGCCTCGCCCATCACCCCGCCGCCAATGAAGGCAATCACTTGATCAGCAAACATAATTAACTTGTCCTTTCCAATTCCAAAGAATTGCAGCTGCCTGCCTAACCAATACTAGACAAATGTCCGGCGCTGCAAAATGACCTGTGCCAGCCGTTCAAAGTCGATTGTGATTCCTAAACCGAGCCGGTCCGGCACGGTGATTGTACCGTCTTGGGCGTTTAGTACGAAAGGCGCGACGACGTCGTGCTCGTAATAACGATCCGTAGCCGAAATGTCGCCCGGCAAATTGAAGCCGGGCAGCGAGGCCAGGGCTAGCTGGGCCGCGCGGCCGACGCCGGTTTCCAGCATACCACCCACCCAGAGGCCGATGCCGGCCCTCACGCCCAGATCGTGGATTTCCCGAGCCACAGTCCAGCCGGAGACGCGAGAGGGTTTTACGTTGATGATATCGCATGCGCCGATTTCCAAAGCGAAACGAGCATGATCCAGAGACGTGATGCTTTCATCCAGACAAAGTGGCGTCTGCAGCAAAGGGCGCAGCTTGCTGTGGTTATAGATGTCATCATAACCTAATGGCTGCTCCAGCATCAATAAATCAAAGCGATCCAGCTCCTGCAGCACCGGTGCGTCCGCCAGCGAGTAAGCCGAGTTCGCGTCCAACATGAAGACCAGATCGGGAAAATGCTCGCGGACGCTATGAGCTAACTGCACATCATAGCCGGGCTTGATTTTCAACTTAATGCGGCGATAACCTTGATCAAGATACCACTCAATCAGGTCAAGCGTTTCACCAAGGGTGGGTTGAATACCAATGCTTACGCCGACAGGCACACGATCGCGCGGCCCTCCAGCGTAAGGTGCGGCCAGTTTCCGTGCGAAAGAGACGCCGTCTCTTTGCGCCGCGAGATCCCAGGCTGCCTGGTCGATCGCCGCTTTGGCCAACGGGTGGCCGCGTACAGTGCTGAACCAGGGCACTAAATCGGCCGCTTCCTGCAGGTCCTGTCCAAGGGTGGCGGGGATCAAGAAATCGCTAAGAATGTGCCAGGCTGTTTTCGCCGTCTCGTAACTGTAGCCGGGATCATTGGTTGCCACGCATTCTCCCCAGCCAGTCAGGCCTTCGCTGTGCAGGGCCACGAGCAGGCAGTCCCTATCCAGCTGCGGACCGAAGCTGGTAACAAACGGCCGGATAAGGGGCTGGCTAATATAATAGAGGTCGATCGCTTCAATTTTCATGGCTGAATCTGATTAGGCATCCTGAAAAGTAAGCAGATAGAAACTCCGCTGGCGGCCATTGCTGTCTTCATGGCGCACAAAGTCAGTCAAAATGAAGCCGCTGTCAAACAAGTTTTCGAACAGGGTGCGCGTGTGCTCGCGCCAGCGAATGGCCAATTCGAAATCTTCCTCTTTAACTCGCTGGAAATCATCCGGAATCTCTACCAGCATCAGGTTGCTGGGGTGGCTGATGTAGTTTGGCGGTGGCACCGGCAAGCCGTGGACGTTAAAAGTGGCTTCATTGACCAGCAGCGCCCCGCCGGAAAGTAGTGAATCGAGCGACAGCGCGCCGCGCCCTTTGCTCGTGCGCCCCTTTACACGGTTGCTGGTAACCCACCACTCCACATCAAAACGGTCCGTTTCCAATCCGGCGTTAATGCCCGTCATTTCACCGTGGAAATTGCGCACATAACTGTGGCAGATGGCACCGAGTTTGCCAATGTTA
This sequence comes from Promineifilaceae bacterium (SeqCode), assembly GCA_046259695.1. GTDB lineage: Bacteria > Chloroflexota > Anaerolineae > Promineifilales > Promineifilaceae > JAACFF01. The sequence continues at coordinate 3,482 of JBJYWX010000575.1, forward strand.
AAACGGCCGTTGCGGCTCTCCAATGGGTCATATGTCCAGGTTATCAGGCGCACACCAATCCGCTGCGCGAATTCCAATTGCGCCAGCTTCAGCCGGTAGCCTACACCGGCATCCCTATAACCGGGCAGCACACCGGCAATTACTGAATACATCTTCAGTCTGGCAGCGGCTACCTGATCGATACGATGCTCTAACCCTTCCACGGTGGCCAATACGGCCAACGAAAAACCAACCATAGTCGATCCATCATAGGCGCCATGAAGAGCGGCCCCATTATATTGCAGGGCGTGGAACACGTGGCCAGGCATCACTTCGCGTTCGTCTCTGGTCCAGATAAGGCGCTGTAATTCTTCGATTCGGGCCATTTCGTCCCAACCCTGGACCTCACGTATAAAGATATCGTTCATCGTCTTTTTCCAGAGTGCCTGTAAAGCAAAGTAAATCCGGTTAGTGCAGCGGCCAAGCCGGTCGCATCATCTGAGCTTCTGCAACCTTGCTCAGGTCAATTCTACAAGACTGGCTAGGGTCTCCCAAAGGGTCTATAGGCGCCAATGCAACCAGAGCACAGCGATTATGCCGGCAAATGCCAGATAGGCGCCATACGGCAGGTAAGTTTGTCTTCGGTCATGTCCGGCCAGCAGCAAATAGATCGCTCCGGCGCCTGCCAATAACATGCCACAGGCAAGGACAGGGACAACATACTTCAAGCCCAATATCGCGCCGAGGAGCATGGCCAACTTCACGTCGCCAAACCCGAGGCTGCCGGCGCCATAAAATCTCATACCGATGGCAAAGAGGACATAAAAGAAAACGAAGCCGGCCAACAAGCCGAACAAAGCGCTAAGAAAGGTCTGCGGTCCATCTAGCCACGCCGCCAACAAGGCCACTGCCATTGCGGGCAGCGCCAGCACATTTAGGATGCGCCGCTGCCGGATATCGAACAGCAAGAGCAGCAGCAAAACAACAATATAGAAAGCGGCTAAGAGTAAGGTCATCGAAGAATCGATTATAGCTTCTTGCGCAAAGAGCGGAAACAATGCTGCTCGATACCACGCGCACGGTTCATAATTCCCTTACACGCGCATTAAGCGTAAGGTGCAAAACGAGTACTTACCGCGGCGCAGCTAGACTGTGGCTGAATGGTTGGATCTGCGCCGGGACCAAATCATCAAGATGATAATGGCGCCGAGCAAAGTGAGTGAGACGACC
>JBJYWX010000576.1:0-3581 GCA_046259695.1 Promineifilaceae bacterium (SeqCode)
GCAGCTCCTTACCAATCAGCCAATCGGATTCTTCGGCCGCCTCGCCAAGCGCGTACTGCTTGACCAATACGCCGAACACGTCAGAAAGTGATTCGTTGAGCGCTCCAGACTGGCCGTTGTAAAGCAGCCCGCTGTCATACTGGGTGACGCCGTGCGTCAGCTCATGACCAATCACATCCAGGGCACTTGTAAAGCGATTGAAGAGGCGCTGTGCAGGTGGCAAGTCTTCATCGCCATCGCCATAAACCATTTGCCGGCCGTTCCAGAAGGCGTTGTCGTAGCCGATCCGGTAATGCACCGTGGAGACAATCGGCATACCACGATCGTCAATGGAGTTACGGTCATATTCTTGCTTAAATAGGGCATAAGTTGCGCCCGCGCCATCATATGCTTCCACGACGGCGACATCACTAGGCGGTGGGTCGCCTTCACCCATGACTAATCGGCCGGGTAGTATGCTGCCAAATTCGGCATCGTAAACAAGGCGTTCCATAATCGTGGAGACAGCGATATCATCCGGCTCAATGATCGTTTGGGCGCCTGTAGTTGCGGCACGCGCTACCCGGAACTGCCAGGAGCTGGCCATATTTTGGCGCGCATGTTCTTGCTGGGCGGCGGATCCGTTTTGGGCAATTTCGCGCAGCATGTACGGCGGCACAAAACAGGTAAGATGTTTCCAGTTATTGCACATCCATCAACCTCCTGGTGGCATGCTTGACGGAAACTGTGGATTATGTCCACTGCTGCTATTGTACTGCATAATCTCGCCATCTCCGAAGCAAAGCAATGAAGATGCCTGTTCTAGAGTTAGCGGCGCCTTATCGCCGGATGCGAAAGTAGTGGGTGCCAGGTTCTTCCGCCCGCATGTTGGCCCGACAGTCCGTCTGCTGCTATGCTTGTCGCCGGTGCGGGGCGCCCAAACATTGAGCTATGCTGGAGATTTCGCGAGTCGCTTACCTGCTGATGTTGGCCCACTGCCAGTGGGTTTATCCTGAAGAGGCGTGTGGCTTCCTGGGTGGGGAGGATGGCCGGGCCACTATCGTGACGCCCGTGGAGAATAAGCTGCACAGCCCGGTCACTTTCGAGATGGAACCGCTCCAACAGTTGGAAGCGATGATTTATCTTGAAGAGAATGGGCGGGCGATCCTTGCTGCTTACCACTCGCACCCTCATGGCCCGCCACGGCCGTCGCAAACGGACTTGGCCCAGGCCTATTATCCCGATATGCCGCAAATCATCGTTTCCTTGCAGCGGCGAGCGCAGCCCGAAGTGCGTGCTTTCTTGTTAACAACTGGTACGATCCGCGGTCTGGACTGGCGCCTTGTGTAACTTTGTTACTGGTTTAGGGTTCTAGTCTGTGCAAATCACGCGTGGAGGTTTTTTAATTGACTAATTTCTACTTACTCCTAGCCGGCGCCATCGGCTATTTTTGTGGCGCTATTCCTTTTGGCTATCTCTATGTCAAGGCTACAAAAGGCATCAACATACTGGAAGTCGGCAGCGGCCGAACCGGTGGCACAAACTCTTACCGTGCCGCGGGCATCGGCACGGGCCTGATTACCGCATTAAGTGATGTGTTGAAGGGCTATGCTGCCGTCTGGCTTGCGCGCACCTTTCTAGCCCCGCAATTGAGCGCTGATTGGCTGCCGTGGCTATCTGTGGTAGCCGGTGTCATGGCCGTGGTGGGACACAACTGGTCTATCTTCCTCGGCTGGCGTGGTGGCGCAGGAACCGGTCCGAATGTCGGCTGGGCCACGGCCATATGGTGGCCGTTATTTCCTATAAGCTGGGTCGTCATGTTTGTCTTTCTGATTGGCGTGGGTATGGCCTCGGTAGCTTCTCTGGCTATGGCGGCGGTTATTCCAGCCGCGTTTATGCTCCTTTATGTTGCTGGCGTCCCGGGCTATTCGGACACCATTGCTTATGTATGCGGTGGCCTGGCCTCCGCTGCGGTTGTTGTTTGGGCGCTGCGGCCAAACATCAAACGGCTGCTGGCCGGTGAAGAGCGGCTCGTGGGCCCGCGTGCCCGCGCGATCGAACGCAGACACCGCTAGTTCCGCGACCGCTCCCTTTGTAGTAAAACGCCGCAATGAGAGGATTGCGGCGTTTGTTTTTATTCGTCTAGCTTGATTAGCTGTTCGTAATGCATGATACCCAGGGCATCAATGGTGACGCCTTCCACCTTCGACAGTGAGAGGGCGCGGCGTGGCTCTTGCGTAATTTCCAATGACGGCAGTTCATCCGCCCACAGTTCCTGTATCTGGGTATAAACGGTGCTGCGCGCTTCAGGGTCCAGTTCTTCATGCGACGCCTGAATTAAGGCGTCCATGACCGGACTTTCATAGTTTGAGCAAATGATGCTGTCCGTTTCTTGCACAAAGAAGTCTATCCAACTGCTGGGATCCAGGTAATCGACCGGCCGTCCCGGGGTAGGCCAGCCTAACAGGAAAGCCGGGTAACCGCACTGCGCTACCTGGACGCGGAACTGATCCCAGGCTGCGCCGCTGACTTCAACCTGAAACAGCCCGGTCGCTTCGAGTTGGCCGGCGATTGTTGTGATGTATTGTTCTTCGACATCACTATAGCGGCCGTCATTGACGAACCAGAGTGTTATCACCAGCGGGTTCTCGCGTGTGTAGCCTGCCTCCAACATCAGCGACTCTACTTGGGCCGGATCTGGCTCAGGCAGTGCAGGAATGGCATAAGGGACGTCATCGGGGATGGGGCTGCGCAGAGCTAGACGCCTATCTGGAAAGACCGTATCGACGATGGCCTGGCGGTCAATGGCAAAAGAAACTGCCTGCCGTACTTTCTTGTTGTTCCATGGTGCCGCCGACTGTTCGAATATGAGGTAGCTCTTGAAAGTTGAAGGGCCAACCCAGTCGACAAGGCCCGCGCCATCCTCGCCATCCGCACCCTGATCGCGCAGGCTGCGAAGATCTTGATAGGGCAGGCCGGTCCAGGCAAGATCGATCGATTGGAACTCGTCAAGGGAGCGCCGCAAATCCTCTACGTTGTCATAGAAACGCACCGTAATGTTTTGAGATAGCGGCGCCGGCTCTCCGGGCCAATTGGGATTGGCGGTAAGGCGAATGCGATCGCCTGCTTCCCAACTGGCGATCATATAGGGACCGAGACCACCACAGCTGCTACTTTGATCCGCGACCTCCGCGTAGCAGTCGCTGCTCACTGGAAAGAAAGGTGGTGTCGCCAGCAGGCTGGGAAAATAAGCAGCGGGCTCGCCAAGTAGGAACTTCACGGTGTATTCGTCAATGACCTGCACGGCATCAGCATCGGCAAAATTATCTTCATTGGCATCACGAAGATGGCCGTTTACCAGAAAATTGCCCAGGCGCGAAGAGCGAATGACGGACCAGCGCACATCTTCAGCAGTGAAGGCTGTTCCGTCGGGGAAGGCCAGCCCTTCTTTTAAGCGAATCGTATACTCCAGCTTATCTTCCGATATCTGCGGGAAATCGGCGGCGAGCGCTGGTTGAAGCTGGTCCTCGGCGTCAAACATATAAAGCCCGCTCATTGTATTGCGCATGATCTCCCAATTGATAAAATCGGCATTGAGCGTG
>JBJYWX010000577.1:0-2501 GCA_046259695.1 Promineifilaceae bacterium (SeqCode)
TTGCGGTTCCCAGACGAGGGTGTTTTCTCCAAAACCATTCTCCACACTGTTTTGCTGCACTGCTAATGGCTGCCCATCGCGGATCATGCTCACAGTCGTCTGGCTGAAGTTCGCTTCGGGATAGGCAAATGACCAGCGTGGATACACTACAGGATAGGGCACATAGCCTGGCGGCGGCCAAGCTATGAACTCATCACGTGTTTCTGGGCGCGGTCCCCACATATGATCCAAGTCGAAGACCCACAGAGCATTGGCTGGCGCGTACCCATCTTGTGCGGGAACATCGCCCGTACCCATGATTTGTGTTTGCGGGTAAAGGATCCAGCGACGATGACCTACGAAATAGTTTCCTCCGCCAGGATCGTAGATGTAGAGACTGATCGCAGCTGGTCCATAGGCCCCTAGAGCAAGGTTAGAATTGCCTGCGCCATTGCTTCCTGATGCTGTGTAACAGGTCCAGCTTTTCGGAGGGCTGTGACTTAGGTCGCCGTTGACGCTCATTAGCAGGGCAGCGGCCTGTGCATCAACGCTGTAATTGTCATCAAACCCCTGTACCTCTGGAATCCCAGCCATGGAGCGAAAGTAGTTGATGCGGCGCAGCAATGCCAATCGAAAATCATCCGATGTATTTCCTGCTGCGCAACTGGCGAAGCTGCCTGACCACCCACTGTCTACATCTGAACCGTCTTGATAGTCATCAAAAAAGAAAGCAAGGGAGGTTTCGCGGTCCTGCGGGTCGATCCAGGTGAGGGAATCATCAGAGGGCTGGCTCGATGGAAAAAAGGGGGGTGCGTTGTTCCCGCTCGTCAGCGGATGGCGTGCCGGCTCTTGCCAGGCTGGAGGGGGCCCTAGCGCAGTCTCCCCGTCTGCAGCAGCCGGATGAAGCGGCACCGCATCGGAAGCTGCGATCGCCATGGCTGCAAGCTTACTGAACAGAATGAGAACAAGAACAAAGCAGATGCTGACGACAACTCTGCTGCTGGGCGCTCTTCTCATGAACCATCTCCAATGCTGATCTCATCCGGGAAAGAGTTTCATAAGGGCTGTGAAAGATGGCTCAATCGCCAACGGCCGTAAAAGGTCAATAGGCCGCGCAAATGTCATATAGTGTCTCTACGGCCGCGCGATCCGCGGCAAAACGACAGCGCACCTCGTGCCTGTGCTCGAAATACTTGCCCGTTTCACGGCCGCCGGCGGCTCCTGTGGCCAGCCACACCGGTGTTTCGGCCCCCTGGTCCGCGGACTCGTGCCCGCCAAAGCCGAGGTCGTTGCTCAGGCTGGAATTGACATCCCCTGGATGGCAGGCGTTGACGGTCACTCCCGCACCCTGCAGTCGTTCGGCGAAGGCGGCAGTGAGCATGCGATCGGCTTGCTTTGATTGGCGATAGGCGGTGTTGTTGTTATAGCGCCGCCGTTTGAACTCGACGTCGTCGAGATCGAGATCGCCCGCCCAGTAACTGGCCACGTTGACCACCCGCGCCGGGGCCGATCGCTGCAAGGTTTCGGCAAAGGCCTGGGTCAGCCAGAAGTAGCCCAGGACATTGGTTGCCCACTGCAGCTCGATCCCTTCCGGCGTTTCCTGGCGGCTGCGGGGGGTAGCGGCGGCGTTGTTGACCAGCACATCCAGCCGGCCCGGCCAGCGGTCGGCCAGGGCCTGGATCGACGATTTGCGGGAAACGTCGGCCAATTCGTACCACACATCTTCGCTGCCGGTCGCCTGCTGGATCTCCTGTACCGTCTGGCGGCTTTTTTGCTCGTCACGGCCGAGCACAACCACGGTGTATGCCTTCTCTTTGGCGATCTGGCGGGCGATGGCACGGCCGATGGCCCCCGTGGCGCCGCTGACCAGCGCTACTCGTTGGCGGCCGGTTGGCCGTTGTTTTTCGTGGTATTGATCTGCCATCGCGTTAGCCCTTCTTTAATGTACCTGGCCTGGCCAGGTAATATCGCCAGTTGATTTTATCATATTGTCCCGGCCTTTCTTGTCGCTGTGTGCTTCCAACCGCGGATATCAAACCGTCGCCGAAACCCTGCTGATTTATGGTATAATACCCGACATTCATTAATCGCCCGCTTCCAGTGATTCTTGAGACCGAGTTGGGACCCTCGCTGCTCAGATTTATTCAGATAGCGACACGCCGACGGCCGTTGACGAAATGCAGTTCGCAATTGAGCCAGGTTCCGCTCAATCTTGTGTCTTTCAATTCGAATCGCTGTCAAGCTGACCAAGTGCTCTGTAAAGTTGGTTCAGGCAACATTCTTGGCGCTTATCATTCCCGCTTAGGCGAGAATCCGTAAGAGTGGATGCCCATGAAGACGGGCATGACCGGTTGTAACTAACTTTTTACCTTTAGCTTAACAGAGCACGGGGTTGAAACAGAGCTTGCCTAGTAATCGACAGCGTGTTGGCTGTGAGAACCTTAGTTTAGTCAGGTAAGTGTCGCGATGAGCACAGAAGTAAGCGTGAGCGAGCTGCACAGCCAGGCGCAGCAACTTCTCAA
>JBJYWX010000578.1:0-3020 GCA_046259695.1 Promineifilaceae bacterium (SeqCode)
GTGCCTGGCCCGCCGCGTCGGCCATCACCGGTGTCATTACCGACGCACGTACGCTTTAGGGTAATAACGATGAATCGCTTTGAAACGTTAACCGGAACAATGGTTCATGTTCCAACTGAGAATATCGACACGGACCAGATTATCCCTGCCCGCTTCCTAAAGACGATCAGTAAAGTGGGGCTCGGCCAGCACATGTTTGCCGACTGGCGGCGCGACGAAAACGGCGAACCGCGTGCCGATTCAGTTTTCAACATGCCGCATGCGCAGACAGCCGAGATTCTCGTCGCTGGCGATAACTTCGGCTGCGGTTCAAGCCGCGAGCACGCACCTTGGGCGCTCATGGACTTCGGCTTTCGAGCTGTTATCAGCACCTCATTCGCCGATATCTTTCGCAACAATGCTCTCAAGAATGGCTTACTGCCCATCGTGATCGATGAGGAGTCACACCGCCAGTTGTTAAGTATCGGCGAGGAAGATCTCCTGGCAGAGATCGTTATAGATCTAGAGACACAAACCGTTACCTTGCCCGATGGCAGATCAATTCAATTTCCTATTGATGGCTTCAGCAAAACATGTTTACTCGAGGGCATCGATCAACTCGGATACCTTCAGAAACAAGAAGAGAAGATCGCTGCCTACGAGCAGCAGCACCCGGCACGCATCAACACGCTCGCGGACTAACTAATGACTGAGATTTTTCTTTACGACACCACACTGCGCGACGGTACCCAGCGTGAGGGCATATCACTTTCAGTTGACGACAAGCTCAAGATAGCCAGGAGACTGGACGAACTTGGGTTCCACTATATTGAAGGCGGGTGGCCTGGCTCTAACCCCAAGGATGTAGAGTTCTTTCGCCGTGCGGCCGGCATGCCGTTCAAGCATGCCAAGGTTACGGCTTTTGGCAGCACACGACGCAAAAACAGCCGGGCCGATGAAGATGATAACCTCCGTGCTCTCCTTGAAGCGGAGACGCCAACCGTAACCCTGGTCGGCAAGAGCTGGGACCTGCACGTCAAGGATGTGCTGGACACGACCATGGAAGAGAATCTGGCCATGATCGGCGAAAGCGTGGCCTACTGCAAACAGCAGGGCAAAGAAGTTATTTATGATGCCGAACATTTTTTCGATGGCTATAAAGCGGATCCAGAATACGCCCTTTCCACAATCAAGGCCGCTGCAGTTAACGGCGCAGACTGCGTGGTATTGTGCGACACCAATGGTGGGTCTTTGCCCTGGGAAGTAGAAGAAATCGTGCGTGACGTGCGCGAAACGCTTCCAAATACGCAGTTGGGCATCCACGCCCACGACGACACCGGCTGTGGAGTGGCCAATTCGCTGGCTGCGGTTCGCGCCGGCGCCGCTCAGGTACAAGGTACGATCAATGGCTATGGCGAACGCGTAGCAAACGCCAATTTGATTACGATTATCCCGGATCTTCAGCTTAAGATGGGTCGTTCCGCCCTCTCCGCGGATGACCTGCGCCAGCTTACCGAGCTGTCGCGTTACGTCGCCGAAGTCGCCAACTTGACCCTGGACGATCATGCGCCCTTCGTCGGCGCCAGCGCTTTCGCTCACAAGGGCGGCATCCATGTCGCGGCCATGCTTAAGAATGGCGCCAGTTACCAGCACATTGATCCTGCCCTCGTCGGCAATGAACAACGTTCGGTCGTTTCGGAGCTTTCCGGACGCGGCAATATTATTGACAAGGCCCAGCAGTTCGGTCTTGACACCGAGAGTCTGGATGTAAGGCGTGTTCTCGAGGAGATTAAGCGGCTGGAATCACGTGGCTTTACCTTCGAAGGAGCGGAGGCTTCGGTGGAGCTCATGCTGCGCAGAACCCATCCTGCATATGTGCCGCCGTTCGAACTGGAGGATTTCAAGGTCCTGGTCCAACAGCGCCGCGGCCGTGGCCTGAATGCCGAGGCGACGGTGAAGGTGCGTGTCGGTCCCAAGCACATGCATACCGTAGCCGAGGGGAATGGCCCGGTCAACGCCCTTGATGCCGCGCTGCGCAAGGCCTTGATTGACGTCTACCCGCAGCTCAGCAGCGTCAGCTTGGTAGATTATAAGGTCCGTATCCTGGACAGTGACAACGCCACGGCGGCAACAACACGCGTACTAATTGACACTAAGTGCGGCACCCGCCGCTGGAGCACCGTGGGCGCCAGCACTAACATCATCGATGCTAGCTGGATTGCCCTGGTTGACAGCATGGAGTATGCCTTGTTAAGCTAGCGGCGCGGCCGTTGAGATCAGCTCACGGCTCACCCTGTTTCAACATGAGCGCCGAAGCTACCAGCAGTCCTGGATCATCAGCATCACATTCCTGGGTACATTTCCGGCAGCGATTCCTGCCCGCCATTGCGCTCTGCTTGGCACTCGCTGCGCAAGGGTTGCTTCTTTACAGCACGGACAAAGTACAGATCGCCGCCATTTTGTTCATCCTCGCTGCCAACTGTCTGCTCATCGCCTTCTACGACTGGCCAGCGGCGGTTCTCTCACCGTACCGGTCTTTGTGCGCGCCGTATTTAACGCGGCCCCTTGTCCGCCCAACTTTGGCGCGCATTTTTCTATTCATCTTGTCGCTATTTCTTGCGGGGCTGAGTTTCCGCCGCTTTGGCGCCAACAATCTCGCGGGTGGTTTCTGGTGGTGGTTCGCTGCCATAATACTCTTCCTGATCGCGACCATCGCCGTGCCACACGGTTACTCTAGCAGCGCTCGCAACTCCCTTCGCGCCTGGTGGGAAACGGTAGATAAACGCGTCTTGCTGCTGCTGTTGACGATCATGTTGCTCGCCACGTTCTACCGCTTTTACCGCCTGCAGGCCGTGCCCCTCGAAATGACCAGTGATCATGTGGAGAAAATACTGGATGTCCAGGATATTCTGGACGGGCAGCGGCCGATCTTCTTCACGCGAAATACCGGCCGCGAAATGTTCCAATTTTACCTGACCGCTGCCATAATTAACTTGACCGGCTTGCCTAACAGCCATCTCGCGCTCAAGGTCGGGACCGCC
>JBJYWX010000579.1:0-4646 GCA_046259695.1 Promineifilaceae bacterium (SeqCode)
ACGTAATTGACGAACGCCTGGACAACGAGCCGCGCCGCCGCTTTCACGAGATCATCGGCAGCGTGTCCGGGCCCGGCGGCGAGACGGCTGCCGGCGGCGAAGCGACCGCCGAGGGCTTCTGGATGAATGATCATGCCCGCTTCAGCCTTGGGGAATCGACGGCCGACGCCATTGCCCTATGGATCGTCCTGGGCTATACGGACCATCCAAAGCCCGTCTTCTGGCACATGGCAAATGCCACGGACTATGAAAAAATTGCCGGAACGATGCAGCAGGTGCTGGATGAAATCAGCACCTGCCTTCCGTTTCATGCGGGCCGCGCGCGACCTCCTAAGGATTGATAATCTCCGCCGTGTCTACTGCCTGGAAGAACTTTACGGCTCTGCCATCTTTGACTGTCCAAACATGCGTGGCGTTGGCGTGGAACGGCTTGCCGGTCTCCTTCCACGTCCCATCATAGTGGCCGACCATCACCACTTTATCGTCGGCTCCAAACAACTCGTCCATGCTGATATGGAAATTGTCATAGAGCTCCGGCATCGGCGCGAAGACCTCCTCTACGACAGATACGGGACCGACAAAAATACCTTTCCCGGCGATATTGGGGAAGCCGTGGCATTCATCCCAGACAATGTCCGGATCTAAAAACTCCATGACAGCCGGGATATTGCCTTCTTCAAATAACTTGTACCCTCTGGCCACTAATTCTACGTTGTCCATCTTAAGCTCCCTTTGTCTGAGAGACAGGCGTCGAACGTCCGGCGCTATCTGCCAAACGATAACGATAAACCGAAATTGAGACATTGGCGCCGGCCAGCTCCTCGGCTGTTTCTTCTTCGGCGCCGCTAGCGATCCACAGATGGCCGAGGCCCGCCGGAATCTCGCAGGTGCCGCTTTGCAGCGCATCGTCCGTGCACAGTTCTTGAACATGGGGGATGGGATAGAGGCAGCGCACAGCGGCCGTGTCGCCCAGGCTGTTGCCCGGACCAAGCATGGTCACCGCCTGCGGCTGGATCGTTTGCTCGCCGCCCATGAGCAGCGAGGCGGGCAGTCCGAGGCACAATAAGATACACGTGCTTCGCATGGCAAAGCTCCCTCAACGGCGTGGAACGGCCGTTCACACGCACGGACTCCTACGACGAATTATACAATATGTTTTCTTCATTGGGAAGAGGGGCGCGGAGGGTCGGAGGGGCGCTGGGGCGGGAGGCGCAGGGGCGACGCAGAAGCTGCGAGTGATTTAGCTCACCCCCCCAAGGGTGGTCAATGACCTACTGCTACGAATTATAGACGCAAGGTAACGATATCGTCGTCTAGCGGATCTTGCTCATTTCCAGTCTGGTCATCCGCCGCAAGAATCCGGGCCATGCCGGCAACCGTCGGGTGGTTAAAAAGGGCGCGGTAAGACCCTGAAACATGGAAGGTCTGCTCGATGCGGTTGAGAATCTGCATCGCCTGCAAGGAATGGCCGCCCAACTGATCGAAGGGGTCATGGATGCCCACCTGGTCCAGCCCCAGGACCTCAGCCCAAATAGCTGCCAGCTTGCGCTCATTGTCTGTTTGCGGTGAAAGAAAAACAACATCCAGCTGCGGCCGCTTGAACCCTGGAGCAGGCAGAGCGCGGCGATCGACTTTGCCGTTTTCAAGAAGCGGCAGACGCTCAAGAAAAATGATACGCGACGGAACCATAAAAGGCGGCAGCCGCTCGGCGATGAAGGCTCGTAATGCATTTGAGGTGACATTTTCAAAGTTGCCGGCAACATAGGCCACCAACTGGTCGTCGCCTGCTGAGTCGGGAGAAGTAACTACGGCCGTGGCTTCAACCCGCTCGTGACGAGCAAGAATCTCTTCAACCTGCGCCAGTTGGACGCTGTACCCGCGAATCTTCGTGAAATGGGCTTCTCGTCCCAGATGCTCGAGGAGCCCGTCTGGGCGAATACGACCGGTGTCACCCGTAAGATAGATTCGTTGTGAACCGCCATCCGGATCGGGCAAGAACTTCTTTTCCGTCAGTTCAGGAGACTGCCAGTAGCCGTGGCTGATAAAACGACTGCGCACGGCAATCTCACCGATCTCGCCGTCCTTTAGCCTGTTACGGTCTTCACCAAGGATGAAGATTTCTTTGTCGACCACGGGTCTACCGACCGCAATAGGTTCACCCTCTTTGACCTGTGCACTTGTTACAACCATGTTGGCTATGCTCGATGCCTCCGAAGCGCTGTAGCCATTGATGAGGACGCACTGCCCCGCCATCTTCTGCAGGAATAAGGCGGCGACGTGGTGATGCAGCGTTTGGCCCCCACAGCGCACCACTCTCAGGGCTGGTAAATCTTGGTGACCGCTTACATGCTCGAGGATACGCAGAAGCAGCGGAGCGGGAATCTTCAGCACCGTCACCTCTAATTCCCGCAAACTGGCCACAATCTCCTCAACCGATTGTTCGCGGACCTCCAATGTCGCCAAAGTCGCTCCGCTCAACAAGGTCTCCAAGACGGTATTTGAGCCCAGGCCATAGCTCATCGAGGCGAACGCGCTCACGCGCTGCTGTGGATTTAAGTAAAGACCAGACCCATTGCTCCAGGCGGTGTGCAGGGCGTGAGCATGGCTGCGCATAACCAGCTTAGATCCGCCAGTGGACCCTGAAGTTTGCAGCAGCAAGGCCGTATCATCGGGCCGCAAATCTAGCGTGGGGGCATGGAGACCGGTCGCCGGCGCATCAGAAAGTACTATGTTATTGCAAGTGCCGGTAATCACCGATCGTGCCAATGGCAGAGAATCGGCCGAAGTCAAAAGGAGACGCGCATTCGCCTTCTTCAGCAGGAGTTGAATATGATGAATGGGCTGTCGTGTGCTGAGTGCGAGAAAGATTTTGCCCGCCTTCATGATGGCCAGCGCGGAAAGTATGGCAGAAGGGCCGCCTTCATCAAGGAAGGGAACAACTTCCAGTTCTGGGCCACACACATCCCACAGATGAGCGGCCATCTCATCCGTGATCCTATCTAATTGGCCATAAGTAATAGCGCCGTCCCTGGCGACAATGGCCGCGTGATCGGGAGCGCGTGCGGCTAGAAAGCGCAGATGCTCGGGAATTGTGCTGTCTATTTTTGTCCGGTAAAAAGGTCGCTCATACTGCGCGATCAATTCCCGGCCAGTGGCGTAGTTACTCTGTGGCGATGCTACCATGATTTATTTCTCGAGCGCTGCAAAAAAGTCACCCGCTTCCAATTCCTCCAAAATGCTCGTATCGACGAGATCCTCGGCTGATAGCATAGATACATCAGGATTAACAGCACTTTCCTGGGCAATAACGGCCTCAAGTCCGGCCAAGGTCGGGTAGGGCGGGAGTGGCAGATGAGCGAGCACAAGGGCTTTGTAGGCGTTTTGCAAAGCATTATGGTCTGCTTCTTGATCCAGATCAAGGTACTTGACCAATATTGTTTCGACACCATCTGGGTCCTGTTTCATGTGATAACTGGCATCCGCAAAGGCTTTCACAGCCGCGATTACGGTTTCGCGTTCTTCAGCGATTTCCTGTCGTGTGGTCACCAGACCAACATGTTGGTACTCATCCGGCAGTTCGGAAAGATCCAAAAGGTTCGTATAGCCCTCTTGCTGTACGATTGAGCTCAAGGGTTCAGACAAGAGCACAGCAGCAACCTCTCCTGCTTCCAGCGCGGCCATGCGGTTGCTTTGTGAGCCTAACTCAATCATGGTGATGTCTTGGTCGGGATCAAGGGCAAGGTGATGGGCGGCCACGCGCATGGCCGTATCAGTCGAACCGCCGAGTGAGGAGATTCCAACTCGTTCGCCTGCCAGTTCGCGGCCGTTTTGGATCTCGCTGCGGGCGATGAGGCTGTGGATATGGTGATTGAAGAAGCCGGCAATCATGACCACATCTTCATGAGCCGCCACAGCGTTGGCTACCGCGCTGCCGGCCATCTGGCACATGTCTGCATCTCCCGTTATTAACGTAACGGCGGCTGTAGAGCCCCCATCAACCGGAAGCAGCGTCACATCAAGGCCATATCGTTCAAAGTAGCCAAATTCCTCGGCGTACCAGGCCACAATCTGCGTCCCGCTAATGGCGCTTGTACAGATGGCCACGGGTTTCAGTTGTGGCCCTGGCGCCAGAGGCTGCGAAGAAGTCTGGACCGTACAGGCTGCTAAGAATAAGCCAAGCATGCCGGTCACCAGCAGTTTCCAATGGAGTTTATCCAGGTCGATCATAGTCGTGCCTTGTACGGCCGGTGCGTGCTGCGGCCGTAAGCCTGTAGGGAGTCTAGTACAAGAACGGTTCAGCCCGATTGGCAGCGCTGCAGCAGCACTGCCTGGCGAGCTAGTATACTGAACCTCTGGTGATTTATGAAACTATAAAGCGAAGGCGCGAAGGCGCGAAGGGGCACAAAAACAATGCAACCGGCGACCGCCCGCGCCCGTTCGCGGTCACTCCCATTTCATAATTCCTTATTGACCATGCCTTTTTTTGTTCGCGTTCTTCCGCGCTGCCCAGCGCTCGTCCGCGCCCCATTGGCCAGTGATCATTCCCCCTTGATCAATACCTCGTGATCATTGCCCTGCTCTTGCCGCCTGGCACTTGCTACCTGCCCCCTGATGCCTGATAATTCCGCGTTGGCTATCAAATGACT
>JBJYWX010000580.1:0-18490 GCA_046259695.1 Promineifilaceae bacterium (SeqCode)
TCGGAAAAACGTGTGTTCTGATAACGGAAATCCACACCGGCGACCATATTGTCGGTGTTACATCGAGTTAGCCTTTCTTGTGACATAGTCAAATCCTCCGATTTTCCATGTTCTAGTCCTCTATACGACTTGCCGCATGCAAAGTTGCTGGCGTGAGCGTACCCCATTTAGCTGCCTTTCCTCTGTACGCCCTTTTTGCGGAGATTGAAAAGGTGATTAGGCATTCTGAAAAGGGGCTCTGTTTCTGCTATACTGCGCGATCGACTGGGAAGGGAAAATAGAGAAGGACTGCGTTTGTTGATGGTGCACATGAAAGCGCACCTGGCGTCAAGTCAGCGCACTGCGCTGCCAGGCAGGCCAGCAGTGGCCGTGGACGCCTGACGCAAGCGATAGGTTATGGACAGAAGTAGGTCACCTGGGTTGGGCCAATGGATTTCTGTTACCGTTATGGTTGCAGTCTCATTGTTCCTGCTCTACAAATTGTACCAATTTGCGGGCGCTCGCAATTACTACCCCGCTGGTCTGGATGTGGCCGGCATCGACGTGGGTGGTATGACGAAAGAGCAGGCGAGCGAGATCCTGACGAACCGTTACCTGGAGGCTCCGATTACGCTGTTCCACGGGGATGAATCGTTTGAGGTGAGTCCAACGCGAGCCGAGTTTACACCCGATATTGAGGCGATGCTGAGCGAAGCTGATTACCAGCGGACACAACAAGATTTCTGGGCCGGATTCTGGGGCTTTTTGTGGGGACGGCCGGTGGACGTGGAGCCGGTCGCCTTGCAAGCAACCCATAACCGCGAAGCGCTGCGCGAAACTATACGCGAAATCGCGAGCCTGGCCGACCAGCCCGCCCAGCCGCCACAGCCAGTCCCTTCCACCCTGAGCTTTCAATACGGTACAGCAGGTACGGCGACGAATGTAGAGGGCAGCCTGCCCGACGTCGAAGCGGCGCTTTACCGGCCAAGTAGTCGCCAGGCACGCCTGAGTGTGGAGCCCCGCGATCCGGAACGCCCGGATATCAATTTGCTGACCCGCCTTCTGGTTAATCGCCTGCAGGTGTTTGAACAGGAAACCGGCGGCGTTGCCAGCACCTTTATCATGGACCTGGATTCGGGTGGTGTGGTGCCTATTAATGAGGACGTTGCGATGTCTGGGATTGACCTGGTGCGCATCCCAATAGCGGTGGAAGCGTACCGAACGCTGGACCAATTTCCAACCTTGACGCAGCGGCGCCTTATCTCCGATACCCTGGTCTTAAACCCTGAGCCCAATAGCGCCAACCGATTACTAACCGTCATTGCCGGTGAAGATGATATGTATAAAGGCGCTGAGCAAGTGACGACTCTTATGCAGCGCCTGGGCCTGACCAACACTTTCATCGCTGCTCCATATGATGCCCCTTTAAAGGTAGGCACGCAGCCGCCGGAAACCCCGGCGAATTCCGTGGAAGAACTGCGCTCAAGACCGGACCCGGAAATACAGACAACGGCCGAGGACATGGGCTTGCTGCTTTCAATGATCTACTACTGCGCGGAAGGTTCGGGTGGCGCACTGGTGGCGGCATATCCTGATGAGATTACGCCTGAAGAATGCCAGCAGATACTGGACTTCATGTCCCAGAATGAGATTGGAAGCCTGATCGAAGCAGGCCTGCCGGCCGATACGCCGATCGCCCACAGGCATGGCTGGATCAGCGATACGCACGGCGACGCGGCCATCGTGACGTCTCCTGGCGGTAACTATGTGATTGTTACCATGCTCTACAAGCCGGATTGGCTAGAGTGGGAGCTCAGCGCGCCATTGATCGAAGAGATATCGCGAGCCACTTATAACTACTTCAACTTTGATAACCCTTATTTTGGCGAGCCGAGCACCGGTTAATCCCATGCTGCTTGCCGGACATTGATTGTCTATGCTTAAGTCACTGCAGCGTCTGCTGACTATCATCCTGTTGATGATAGGGATCGGCTATCTCGCCTACCAGGGTTTCCTTTACTATCGCAGCCGCGATCAGATGCCGCCGGGCATGACGATCGCCGGCCTGGATGTCAGCGGGCTTAACCTGGAGGAAATCGAGGAGCTGCTCACAGAGCATTACCTGGCGCCAGTCATTGTCAGCAATGGCTATGAGCAGGTTGAATTGGACCCGGCGACGGTAGGGTTTACGCTGGATATGGAATCAATGCTGACTGAAGCAGAAAGCCTTAACAAGGCCGAGGAGGCGTGGCGGGGTTTTCTCGAGTTTATTGTCGGCCGATCTCTCGAACCGGCGGCAATTGAGCTGCGCGCCACGCATGATCGAAAAGCCCTTGTGTCTCAACTGTCGATGCTGGCCAGTTTTATGGATCGCCCGGCGACCGGCCCGCGCCTGGTAGAAGAGACAGGCGGCTATGTCATGGGTGAGCCAGGATATGTAACCGATGTGGATGCCAGCCTGCCCCTGGTGGAAGCGGCGCTTTATGAGCCTGTGGATCGACAAGCATCGATAGTCATCGATGAACAAGAAGCGCGCATATTTGACATGGAGATGTTGAAGGAAATGATCACGCGTGAGACGCAGGGCTTCGATGGACTGGGCAGCTTCTTCATTTTGAACCTGGAAACGGGCGAAGAATTAGGCATCAACGAGGATCTTGCCTTATCCGGCCTGAGCGTGGTGAAGATCGCCATCCTATTAGAGACATTCCGGGCGCTGGACTATGAGCCGACAGCCGACCAGGCGAAGCTGATCGCCGAAACGGCCGAACATTCCGGTAACTACAGCGCTAACTTGCTTCTGGATGTTGTCGCCGGTCAGGACAACGCTTATCTCGGTGTCGATATCTTGACTGAATCCATGCACCGCCTGGGACTGGAGAATACCTTTATCGTTACGCCCTACGAGGAACCGGACCGTGCGGGCAAGGACACGATGCTGACGCCTGCCAATTCACGTCCAGACCTGGTCACGAACCCTGACCCGACAATGCAGACAACCGCCGAGGATATGGGTACGCTTCTGGCTATGATCTATCACTGCGCCAATGGCGGTGGTACGCTCCTGGCGTTATACCCGGAAGAACTCACGCCTGCCGAATGCCAATATGTCATTGATTCGCTGAGCAAGAACCGTGAAGCTTATATCATTCGCTATGGTGTACCGGAAGATGTGGTTGTCTCCCACAAGCATGGGTGGGCGGGCAATACCCACGGTGATGCCGGTATCGTTTTTTCGCCCGCAGGCGACTACGTCATTGTAGAGTATTTGACCCAACCGCAGACTGATTGGCTGGTGCATGATACCAGCTTCCCCATCCTGCGCGCTGTTTCGCGCGCGGTCTATAATTACTTCAACTACGATGCTCCCTACTTGGGCGTCCCTGATCTCCCCGCAGCGGAGAGCGAAGAAGCGACGCCGGCCACCGAAGAAGAGGGGGCCGGCGAGGGCGAAACGCCGGCAGATGAGAACGAAACAGGCAGCGAGGATGAGGTGCCGGCCCAAGAGGATGCCACACCCCTACCTGAGGCGACAGCCACACCGCTGCCCGAGGATGGCGAAATACCACTCGGTGTCGAAGCCGGCATCCTGCCCCAGGTAAACCTTACCTAGTATGAGGTTCCCTCATCTTGCGCGAACCGACACATCCCCTTCTCGCCAGGTTTCGGAAGCAGGCAGCCTTTAGCAACAGTTATTCGCCCCTGTACGCCGCACTCTTTGACACGATTGCCGGTTGGCTCGCGGAAGGAGAAAGCCATCCGATCGCGTCTTGGTTGGTTAACGCGGCGAACGGCCGCCGGACGCTCGACGTTAGCTTACTGCTTGCGGCGGGGCTGCACCGAGATATTCTTCTCGCTGAACCAGCGGCTTCGGCCCTGGCGCCCTACTATCCTTCAGTAGGTGGGCGACAACCCGCGAGCCTTGGAGAAGACGGTTCAAAACGGATCGATCCGGCGTATCAGCTAGCTCTGTATCAGGCGATTCTGGCTCGCCAGGATACATTAGGGGCGTTCATTCGTGACCAGCATGTTCAGACGAATGAGACAGGCCGGGGAATTGCCTGGCTGCTGCCGGCGGCTAGTTCCGGGTGGCCACGCCTGCACCTGGTTGATTTGGGCGCCAGCGCCGGCCTGAATCTGTTGGCGGAGCGCCGTCGCTATGATTTTGTGGACGGCCGTAGTGAGCGCCCTATTGTGCGCCTTGGCAGCGGTGATGGCAAGCAGTTCACGATCGAGTCGGTGAACGACATGATGAAGCTTGCCCCCGGAGAGCCGCCGATCG
Organism: Promineifilaceae bacterium (SeqCode); assembly: GCA_046259695.1. Taxonomy (GTDB): domain Bacteria; phylum Chloroflexota; class Anaerolineae; order Promineifilales; family Promineifilaceae; genus JAACFF01. The sequence goes on from JBJYWX010000580.1 coordinate 4,262, forward strand.
TACTCAGCCGAACCGGTTGTGACCAGGCCCCGTTTCGTTTGCGTTCGCCACTGGATAAAGCTACCCTGACTGCGTTTGTCTGGCCGGATCAGCCGGATCGTATGCAGCGGTTGCAAGAAGCGATTGTGGCGCTGCACCAGACTGAGTCTAGCCGTGCTCCGGTGCGCCTAAGCGCCGCCACGCTGCCAGATGACTTGCCTAGGTTTCTCTCGACTTTGGAGTCAGGTACGAAGGATCCTATCCTCTGCTACAACACCTATATAAGGATGTATCTGCCGGATAAAGGGGCCGCGCTGCGCGCCCACATCGAAAATTGGGCGAGTGGTCAAGAACGGGCGGTTATCTGGGTTCAGTGGGAGCCCGATAGCTGCCAGGATATTGATCATTGCCAGGCGCCTGAGCTTGGTTGGCTGGCCTGGACGATTGACGCGTGGCAGGGCAGTCACGCCGGCCATTGGCATGTGGCCTGGATCCATCCGCATGGTGGGAAGGTGCGCTGGCTGCCCGATCTGGAGCGCTGGCAAGAGTGGGCGCGGATGATGCCCGCGTAGCGTCACAACGTGTAGTAGACAGAGCAGGATATGGGTCAATTAGTTCTTGGGAACGGTCATACCCGCTTAAGCATCGCAGATATTAGCGCGACTTCCCTGAATCGAGCGGTAGGCGCAGCTGCCGCGCTTCCGGTGTTCCCAGGTTGCTCACGCCGACGCCTAGGAGGCGAATCAACTGTCCCTCCGACCAGTGTTCGCGGAATAGCGCGAGCGCCATATCCTTCACTTCCCGCTCGCCATCAAACGGCACTTCATAGGATTTTTGGCGCGTGAAAGTGGTGAAGTCCGCCCAGCGAATCTTGATCGTTACGGTGTGGGCAACGAGTCCTTTCTTGCGCAGTGACTGGGCAACGGCCGTACTCATCGTATGAAGCTGCTGCTCCAGCAGTTCCTGATCGCTAACATCACGATTGAACGTCCATTCCTGACTGATGCTCTTTGCCTGCCCTCGCTGGCTACTTACCTCGCGCGTGTCAATACCCTGCGCCCGTTCAACAAACAGGGCGGCCTGGTTCCCCAACACCGGGCGCAGTTGTTCCAGGGCGGCCGCGGCGAGCTGCGCACAGGTGACAATATGCAACGCGGCCAGGCGCTCGGAAGTGCGCGGGCCGATGCCCCAGATGGCTCGCGTGGGCAGAGGCGCTAGGAATGCTGCCTCTTTGCCCGGGAGGACCACGGTGAAGCCGTCCGGTTTATCGTGATCCGAAGCGACTTTGGCGACCAGTTTGCTGGTCGCCAGGCCGACCGAGCACGGTAAACCAGTGGCGTTTTGCACTTCGCGCTTGACGGCCGCGGCTGCCGTCAAAGGATCGGCGTGCCCGCCGAGATCGACATAAGCCTCATCTACACTGATCTGTTCTACCGCCCCGTACGGCTGCAGCACGGCCATTACCTGGCGCGAACGCTCGCGTATCCGGCCCCAATCCGCGGGGACGATTTTGAGGTCAGGGCAAATGCGCCGCGCGCGGCTCGTGGGCATAGCAGAATGAATGCCAAGCTGTCGCGCCTCATAACTGGCAGAAGAAACAACACCGCGCTGATCCGGGCGGCCGCCGACGACCAGGGGAATGCCGTTGTCCTCCGGGTGATCCTGGATGTAGACGTTTACATAGAACGCGTCCATATCCAGGTGCAGGATGGCTGCGGACCATTCTACATCGGGCGGGTTTTGCCTGCCGGCCATCTGCTGCCGCTAGCCGTGCGCTTCGATTGTGATCAGCTCGCGCGGAAACGTGGTGAGCGAACGGTACCCGTCGGTTGTCACCAGCACATCATCTTCGATGCGCACGCCGCCACGCCCTTCAAGATAGATACCCGGTTCGACCGTGAACACATTTCCTACCTGCAGCGGCGCCTTGTGACCCGCGACCAGGCTTGGCTCTTCATGGACTTCCATGCCCAGCCCATGACCAGTACGGTGTGTGAATTGGTCGCCGTATCCAGCTTCGGTAATCAGCTTGCGCGCTGCCGCGTCTACTTCTTCCGCATGCACGCCTGGACGGACGGCCGCCTTGCCTGCTTCATTCGCAAGGCGTACGATCTCATATATCCGCCTTAACTCTGGATCGATCTCACCGATGGCGAATGTGCGCGTGATATCTGAGGCATAGCCATCAACCAGTGCACCCCAATCAAAGAGGAGTAGTTCGCCTTCGCGAACTGTATTTCCGGTCGGAACCGCGTGGGGGATTGCGCTGTTAGAGCCGGCGGCCACGATGGGATCAAATGAGGGCGCATCTGCTCCGGCATCCAACAGGGCCAGGGTTAGCAAGCCCGCCAGTTCTTTTTCGCTCATCCCCAGGCGAATGCGAGGAATTAGATTGTGCATGGCGGTCTCGGCGGCGGACACAGCGCGATCCATCGCTGCTATTTCCGCGGCGTCTTTTACGCCGCGCAGGGCATTGATAGCGCTGTCTGCGGCGACGATTCCGAGATGCGGGGCGGCGGTTTGCAGCGCCTGTGATTCCAAGACACGCATGTAGAGCGATTCAACGCCCAGCTGCTGGTTTTCCAGACCGAGTAGTCCGGCAGCTTGGGCGAATGCGCCTCCATAGCCCTCAACATCATTCCATTCCAGAATGCGTTCGTCGGAGATGCCGGCCGCACGCGCCTTTACCGCTTCCAGGCCGGGGATAAGAATCGCTGGCTGCGCAAAGCGGGGAATAAACAGGATGATCGGCCGCTCGCTTAAGTGTGCGTGGATGCCGCTAAAATAAACTAGGTTGGGCCCGGGAACCAGGGCAATGCCATCCAAATGGTGTATTCCCATCTGCTCCCGCAGTTTGTTAAGACGTTCCGTGTTCATGATTTTTCCTCAGGTTCAATGATGATGAGTTCGACGCCGGCCTTTACTGACTCGCCCTGCCGGCAGTTGATAGCTTTCACGACGCCAGCGACCGGCGACTGAATGGGCAGAATCATTTTCATCGACTCCAGCAAAATGAGCTTGTCGCCGGCGGCAACCGCCTGGCCAGGTACGACGAGGATCTCGGCAACCACAGCCGGTATCGTCGATGCCAACGATCCTGCGTGCTCGGTTTCCCGATGCTGTTGGCGCAAACGGCGATAGGCAACCGTTTGCCCGTCGACCCAGAGTTGCCTCGCATCCCCATAGGCGGCGCCCACCACGTGTATCTGCCGCCGCGAGCCCTCGGGTGTAGTAATCTCAAGCACAAAGCCTGGCTGGTCAGCGGCAATCAGGTGGCAGGCAATCTCACCAATGTCGTGACGAACCAGGAAAGAAGAGCCCTGGCGCGCGACGCTCAGTGAAAGATGATGGCCTTGAATGGTGAAATCATAATTGGGCATATTCTTAAGGCTGGCGAAGCTGCTTTATCGGCCGTGGATATACTTATCGCCCGGTGCGCGAACCAATGTTATCTAAACCGAGCGCGTCTGTAAATGAAAAAGCTATTCTTCCAGACGCCTGACATCAAGCGTGAAGCCCTCTTTCCCAGTGACGATCACGCGTTCGCCGCGCTGGATCTTCTCCGTTGCGCGCGCCCGCCACAGCTCACCGGCGACCAGAACGGAACCGGTGTATGGCGCCGAAAAGACATCAGAGGAAAAGGAACTGCGCGCGGGTCCAGTCTGGCCGATCAATCCTTCAGCGCCCGTTAATGCCGGTGCGCGTTGGGCGCCTAGCGCCTTGCTTACGACGAATAGGAAGAAGGCGGCCGTAAATCCGCCCAGCGCCGCCGCGGCAGGCAGTGAAATGGCTAAGTAGTCAGGCGTTACAGGCGTATTGAAGAGCACCAGCAGGCCTCCAATCAACAAGGCGGTGCCTGTTAGGGCCAGTGCACCGTGTGTCGCCGCTTTTACTTCCATGAAAAATAGGACAAAGGCCAGTAGGATCAAGCCCAGCCCGAGCCAGTTGACTGGCAGTTGACCCAGTCCATAAAGAGCAAGTCCGACAGCGATTACGCCGATAGTTCCGGCGACCCAACCGCCAGGACTTGAGAGCTCGATCAGGATAGCCTGAACGCCCAGAGTCAGGAGAATACCAAGGAGCAGGGGATTGGCTAAGGCCAGAAGCACCTGTTCAACCGGCGAAGGCGGAAGCGGCTGCGCTGTCGCTGCGGCTGTCTGCAGTGTGAAGGGCCTTTCGTTTACCGTGACGGTGTGGTTGTCAAGCTGCAGCAATAGGTCCGGGATATCCAAAGCAATGAAGTCGATCAAACCGCTTTGCAATGCTTCTTCGGCTGTTACCGCGCGTGCCTCCTCAATCATTGCCTGTGCCAGATCTGTCGCTTCCACTCCGCGCCCGGCGGTGAGATTGCGAGTAGTCGCCTTTAAGTCCTCGCTCACTTTGCGGAAGAGCGTTTCTTCCAGGTCAGCACCGTCGTCACTTACGGGGGAGGCCGCGCCGATTACGGTTTCCGGCGCCATCGCTGCAGCATGACCGGCCATGGTGATGATGCTGCCGGCGGAGGCAGCTTGCGCACCGCGAGGGGCGACATAGACGATGATAGGCAGTTCGGCAGCGCGCAGAAGCTGTACAATGTCTTGCGTGGCGTCGAGCAGGCCGCCCGGCGTGTCAAGCTGCAAGACGACGGCCGCTGCCCCGTCAGTTTCGGCCCGGTCTATGCCGCGCGCCAGATAGCCCGTTACCGCCGGCGTGATAGGGCCGCTGACATCCAGCACGATCACCGTCTCACTCTGTGCCCTGGCAGGCAAATCGACAAGGGCCAGCGCAAGGAGCGACAGGAAAAGGACTAAGGCTCTGTGTCTCATACGTTTCATCGGCAACTCTAAACCAGAGGTTACAAGGCATAGAAGGCCGCAAATCGACCCTGCTTGCCCTGAGACTAGCATAGCAAATTCACTGCTTACCGCGCAATGCGCTCTACCATCCGCTTAAGGGTATAATGGCGCCTATGGAACCACTCAGTCTCTATCTGCATATACCCTTCTGCCGTCATCGCTGTTCCTACTGCGATTTCAATACTTATACTACGGTGACGGAACTACAAGACGCCTATGTGTCGGCGCTGGCGCGCGAGCTGAAGCAGGTGGCGGATGGCGCGAGCTTGGCCGGACAGCTTCGCCCGGGCCATACGGTGTTTTTTGGCGGCGGCACCCCATCGCTGTTGAGCGTAGGCCAGGTGAGCAGGCTGCTGGATGTGCTGGAAACGGCGTTTGGTTTGGTGCCCGAGGCAGAGATCACCATGGAGGCCAATCCTGAAACGGTGGACGCTCCCTACCTGTGTGCCGTCCGTGCCGCCGGTATCAACCGGCTCAGTTATGGCATGCAAAGCGCGAACAATAATGAATTGCAGCTTCTTGGCCGTACGCATGGCATGGATGCCGTTTTACATGCGGTGGAAGATGCGCGTGCTGCGGGCATAGAGAATATCAATCTGGATCTGATATACGGTCTGCCCGGCCAGGATGTGGCGAGCTGGAATAAATCGCTGCAAGAAGCGCTGGCGCTGCAGCCGCCGCATCTCAGCTTATACTGCCTGACCATAGAGCCGGGCACGCCGCTGCGCCGCAGGCTACATAATGGGGAGATCCTGGCGCCCGATCCTGATGTTGCTGCGACGCAGTATGAAGTAGCCTGCGACTTGCTGTCTGCCGCGGGATATGAACATTATGAAATTTCGAACTGGGCCAAGCCAGGTTTTCAGTGCCGTCATAATCTTGCTTATTGGCGCGACCAAGAATATCTCGGCCTGGGAGCCGGCGCGCATGGGAAAGCGGCAGGCAAGCGTTATCAGACCGTCAGACAGCCGCGGGTATATATCCGGCGCATGATGGAGGGTGAGTCTGGCGGCTATCCATTGTCTGCGGCAGCCGCCGAATGGCATGACTTGGATGTGGCCGAAGAGATGTCGGACAGGGCCATTACTCAGTTGCGCTTGCTGCAGGAAGGGCTAGACTTAGCCGCGTTTGAGGCACAGTTTGGACAGAGTTTTGATGAGGCCTTTGATGAGGCTGCTAAACTCGAACAATGGCGGTTGTTGGAGCGCGATGGATCGCGGCTGCTGCTCACGCGCGATGGATGGTTTGTTAGCAACCAGGTGTTCTACCGGTTCGTCTAAACTGGGACGGGCAGATTGCAGAGCTTGTCCACCCTAGCTAGCCGTTGAGAATGGCGGCACTATGTATTCCTCAAAGGGGTCGTAATGGCGAATTCATTTCAGAAGCGTACCGATATCATCTATGTGGTTGGGCATGTCAACCCGGATACAGACGCCATTGCCTCAGCCATGGGCTATGCCTGGCTGCTCCAGGATCAGATGGAACAGACTGTCGTGGCCGCGCGCGCCGGACAGCTAAACCCGCAGACTACCTGGGTCTTACAGCGCCTGGGCATGGAACCGCCGCAGCTGCTGGCCGATGCATCGCCGCGCTTTGCCGATATTTCACATCGTATGAATACGACCACGCCTGATCGGCCGCTGCGTGAAGCATGGGCTATCGCCAATCGCACCGGTGGTGTGGCCCCCGTGCTTAACGCCGATGGAACGCCATATGGCCTGGTGACCGTATTGAGTCTCTTTGACTTCTTGAGCCGATCCGTAGGGTCGCACCGTCACCGAGAGGAGACGCGCATTGGCGAATTACTGGACCAGCCATGTAAGGAAGCGTGTGACACCGGCGTGCCACGCTTTCAGGTTAATAACCGCATTAAAGATGCCTTGCCACGTATCCTCCGCGAAGAACGCAGCGAGTTCTGGGTTGTAGACGATAACGGGACTTATGTTGGTATAGCGCGGCAGCGGGAGGCCCTCAGCCCACCGCGTCTACAGTTGATACTGGTCGACCACAACGAACAGGGGCAGGCCTTGCTTGCCTTGGAAGAAGCCGATCTTCTGGAGATACTGGACCACCACCGCTTGGATAATCCAACGACTCGGGAGCCTATTCGTTTTACGGTTGATATTGTGGGCAGCACCAGCACGCTGGTATCCGAGCGGATTGACCAGGCGGGATTAAGCGCGCCGCCGGAACTAGCCAGCCTGCTGCTGGCCGGCCTCCTTTCGGACACACTGATCTTGACGTCGCCCACCACCACGCCGCGCGATCACCAGGCGGCAGAGCGACTTAGTCGCTGGGCCTTTATGATTGGCTCGCCATTGGAGGGCGAAACCATTGAATCCTTCGGTACGCAGCTCTTAGAGTCAGGGGCCGGGTTGGCCGCACGCGATCCGCACGACGTAGTCAGCGCGGATTTCAAAGTCTATGATACAGAAGGCATTCGCTTTGGAATATCGCAGGTTGAAGTGACAAATTTCGCCCAAATGAACGACTACCTCGACTCCCTGAAAGAGGCACTATCGGACTTGAGCGAATCTAAGGGCCTTGAGTTCGTGCTGCTGATGATTACCGACGTCGTTAGGGGCACAAGCCGGCTTGTGGCCACCGATGTGGTGCCGGCGCTTGAAGATCTGCCTTACTCGCGGCTTTCCGACGGTACCCTCGACGCGCAGGGCGTTGTCTCGAGGAAGAAACAACTGCTGCCGGTAATCCTTGGCGCGCTTGAAGGCTAGTGGACGAATTTGAATTCCGCCAGTGCGAATGGGATGAGTGCCGCTTTCGTTTTCCCACGGCCGTTGATGAACCTAAAACCAGCCGATGCCCTATGTGTGGGGCAGCGACAAACATTGTAGCCGTACCTGCGCCGGTGCATCCGCTTCTTCGCGAGGCACAAGACAGATTGGCAGCGCCCAATCCGACCTATTCCGCTCTCCTGGACAACATACGCAGTATTCATAACGTCGGTTCAATGTTTCGTTCAGCCGACGGCGCGGGAATTAGCCATATCTATCTTTGCGGCATTAGTGCCACGCCCGCGCACCCTAATTTGTCTAAGGCGGCGCTTGGCGCGCAAGCATCAATTCCCTGGACCTATGCGCTCAATGGGGTGGACCAAGCCCAATCATTGAAGGAACAAGGTCACTTACTTTGGGCCATTGAAACAGCGCCTGAGGCTGAACCGTTCTTTGCGGCAGACCTGTCACAGCCAGGCGCGAATGTCACCCTTGTAATAGGGAATGAGCGCGCCGGCGTAGATCCCGGCATTCTGGCATTATGCGACAAAACCCTGGCCCTGCCGATGGCAGGCAGCAAGAGATCACTCAATGCGGCTGTCGCCATGGGCATTGTCTGCTACTACCTAAGATTTGCGCAAAATAGTTCCTAGCAGCTCTGCCAGACAATATATGAATAGGAACCGGAACCGGCTGCTCGATACAGTATAATCAAAGAACGGTATCTCTATTAAGGTTGCAGCAATATATGATCAAGGTTGCAGCCAGTACACGGAAGAGGAGCGTGACCATTGAGCGGTATGCTAATCATCGCAGTCATAGTTATTTTGCTTATTGTTATTCTGGTTGCCTCAATCAGGATTGTTCAGGAATACGAGCGAGGCGTCATTTTCAGGCTTGGACGCGTTGTCGGTGCTAAGGGCCCGGGCCTCTTCTTTATCGTCCCTCTCATTGACAGGATGATCAAGGTAGATTTGCGAACGGTCACGCTCGATGTTCCATCACAAGAAGCGATTACGGCCGATAACGTGACTGTAAAGGTAAACGCTGTCGTTTATTTTCGCGTGATCGATCCGGTAGATGCCATCGTGCAAATTGAAGATTATCGCCGCGCGACCTGGCAAATTGCCCAAACCAGCTTGCGCAACGTCATTGGCCAATCGGAACTCGACCGGCTGCTACAAGATCGTGAGGCAGTTAACGAACGTTTGCAGTCGATCATCGATGAAGCCACCGAGCCCTGGGGCATCAAGGTAAGCATTGTAGAAGTTAAGGACGTGGAACTCAATCAGACCATGGTGCGGGCGATGGCTCGTGAAGCAGAAGCAGAGCGAGCGAGGCGCGCCAAAGTTATCAGCGCCCAGGGCGACCTCGAATCGGCTGAGCGTCTCTCAGCGGCCGCCGAAGAAATGAACAAAGCTCCCGGCGCTATGACCCTACGCTACCTGACAACATTGAAAGACATCGGGATAGAAAACAACACCACAATCGTTTTCCCTCTGCCGATTGACTTAATAGGACCGCTACTACAAGCGCTGCCGCAGACAAGCGGAGAAAAAGACAAAGCAAAAGACGATTAACCTCTAGACTAGAAAACGCTGCAGGCTACTCATGATTGCGCCGTCCTATTTCCATCAAGTCTGCTCCAACTCTAAAACTCGTAGCAGCCCTCGACTTCCAACACTACCGGCGAAGTACTAGTCTCTTGCTGGACGCGCCTAGCCCAGGCATGCATATCCTGTCTGATCGGCGGCCAAGTATTATAGTGATAGGGAATCACTACACGCGGCTCCAAAAAGGACAGCGCCTGCAGCGCTTCCTCAGGACCCATAGTAAAATTGGAACCCGTGGGCAAGATCGCTACATCAATACCCGCGGCGCCTATAAAGGACATATCGCTGAATAGATCAGTATCCCCAGCGACATATACAGTCCCAGCCTCTGCCTTAACCAGGAAGCCAGCAGGAAACCCACCATAAGAACCATCAGGCAAGCCCGAGCTATGGAGCGCAGGTGTCATCTTCACCGTGCCAAAAGGAAACTGATGGGAACCTCCGAGATTCATGCCCCACGTATTATCATGGCCCTGCGCTGCAATCCATTTTGCCACTTCCACCATGGCAATCACCTGCGCACCGGTTCGCTTACCAAGAGCAACCGTGTCGGCAATATGATCGCTGTGCCCGTGCGTCTGCAAAATGAAATCCGCCTCAACTTCATTCACATGCTTGACTGCAACAGGATTGTGCCCAGCAAAAAATGGATCAACGACAACGTTAATGCCGTCAATCTGCAGCGACAGCGTGCCATGCCCATGCCAGGTAATCTTGATGCCCATTTCGACCCCCTAATTCTAACTAATCAACAAACAAGAAGGACCAGGTCCCACAAAACTTGAACATCATCCCAGTACAGTATAACAAATGGAAAGGGGCAACCGCAAAGCGGAAGACGAAGCGGCCATCCAGGGGACGGCCGCTTCCAAGGTGAGGGGATGGAAAACTAAATCAGTTTATACTCAAACGCGCCGCAGCACGTTCGCATCCGGAGGCGCCGCCGGCCGCGAGCCACGTGTTCAGCGTTTCGCTTGAAGAAGCCCCCGCAGCAGCATCTTCATAAATGCCTTTGGCCCACGTGTAGTAACGCTTCGTCTCATCAGGCCAGGAGGCAAAGTCACCGCCGGACGCGGCGTAGCCGCCGTTATAGCCTGCGAAGGAGAGTAGCTTGTCCTGGCCAGTATAACGCAGCTGCTCGTTATAAAAGTTCAATCCACGACGTGCGTTTGTGTCAGGATCTAGCATGTCTTCGCCGCCACTGAAATGAAACGGCATCACCTGAAACAAGCCGCGGGCCCCGGCTCCTGAAACCGCTTGCGGATCGCCGCAAGACTCAATCTGCATAATGGTGGCCACTATGTTGGGATCTAAGTCATATGCTGCCGCCCATTCCACTATCTTGGACTCCCAATAGCGAACCTCCGGCGTGAATATGGGTGAGATGCCTCCATTGCCGGCAGTCAGCGTGGTCACCTGTGACGTTTCAGCAACTGCCGGTGCCTGTATCACCGGGACCTCCGTTTGCATGGGCTGCGTGGGCTGAGCTTGGGCGAGCACCTTGCGGCTGCGATTTTCCGGCAGAGCGTAAAGTGTGAGAAGCAATACAATCGTCACAACAGTGGCCAGAACAAAGAACATGCGACGATGAACCATGTTCCCATAGTCAAGTGACTCCAGACCGCTGTCCCAAGATAGAAATTCCCCTGGACCATTGAAAGGCGTATCGATGTATGAAACGGATTCGTTATAGGGCGACATGGTCAAATCTCCTTAGAACGCTGATGCGAGCTTGCTAGTTGGTCGCCTTCCTGAGGGCAATCAGGTGCCTGAGTACCGATTCACACGCTGTGCCTGCAATCGGCTGCTCGGGCGTCGCGCACCGCCGTTGGGCATCGGCGGCCTCTGACGCACTCGGGACGACTGCGATGTCGCTGGGACAGGCTCCTGGGAAGACGAAGTCTGATGGTTCGCTGACGGCGATGGGGCCTGCTCGACATAACTGCTGGGCTGCGCTTGCCGCATGGTTTTCGGTGCAGCCGACGAATCTAAGCGCGAAGCAGAGGCCGAACGACTTGTAACCGGGGCGCCAGTTGGTTTTGACTGCTGGTGCGCCTTCTGACTTCTACTTTTGGACTGTCCATCAAAAAGCTGCTCACCGGCAATTGAGAAGGCGCCAATGAAGAGAATGCGTGTAAGCCACACCAGTACTGCGACAAAAACAGGCACATAACGTAGGAGCTCTTCCCGGCTCAAGACTTCATTTCCAAAGTTGTTATTGAGCAGCGTAAGAGAAACGGCCCACCACGTCATGACGGCGTTCATAGTCGCACCTAGAAGCCATGCGCCCATCAGGTACCAGCCTTCTTTATTTGCTCCCGCAGTACGTTCAGGCGTGAAGAGCCGAACCAAACCAGCAAAATCTATGGAGCAGAAGGCAATGGCCAATATCGTCGCCCATAATATGCCTGCAAATTTGACGTCGCCCAAGAGGCTCTGAAGGGCGAATTGTGTCGTGTCAAAGTTAAATATCTCAAACGCGACCAGGGCCAGCAGCAGCACAAGGCCAATCAATAGCTTGCGCTGGTGGTCCAGACTGAATTGAGGAAGATTAAAACCTTTTCGATTGTTTGCAAAAGTGCGACTACTCATCATGGATCTCCATTTGTGCCCAGACTCGCTGGCCGGTTTGCGGGCAAGCCGCCAAGGGGCGATAATAGAACAGGTGTGCTACACAGTAAATTAGCACATATGTTCTATTTTGTCAATGAGCGTTTTTTGCTACAGCTGGCTGTAGTCTGTGGGAATACCTGCTAGAATCTTCGTATGTACGCCGAACTCGTGATCAACATTGAGGCCCCGCTGAGCAGCACGTTTCACTATTTTGTGCCGCGTGATCTTGAGCGACAGCTGCATGTGGGCCAGCTTGTTGAAGTAGAGTTCGGGCGTCGATTGGCACAGGGCATCATTGTCGCGTTTTCGGAAACGTCGCCGGTGCCGGAGACGAAACCTATCGTGGCTTTGATTGAGCGGGAGCCTGTTGTTCAGCATTGGCAGATTGAGTTAGCTTATGCGCTGAGCGCCTATTACCTGGCACCGCTTAATGCTAGTGTGCGTTTGATGCTCCCGCCTGGTTTGACACGTTGGGCGGATGTCACTGTGGATCTAAATCCATATAATCTTGACCTACCGGATCTATCTGACAGACAGGCGGAACTGGTTGCGCTGCTTAGGGAGAAGGGGGCTTTGCGCGGGCGCCAGCTGTCGCGGCTTTTCGGCAAGAAAAAGGAATGGCAGGTGGTTGTCGATCAACTTGTACGCAAGAATGTGTTGCGACGTGGTTCTGTGCTTGATCCTCCGCGCGCACGGCCGAAGGAAGTACGGATGATCGAGCTTAGCGCGGGCTACGAGAAGCAGCTGGCGCAGGCAGGCGCTCTGGGAGTGTCCAGCAAGCAGTCGGATCTTCTGTTGTATGTGGCCAATTCAAAGGATCCTCTCCCGGATGAATCCTTGGTGCTGCGTGAGAGTGGCGCAAGCGAGAAGCAGTTGGCGGCGTTGCTGGAGGAGGGCTTGTTGTGGCGAGCGCCGGAGACGTCGCTGCTGGTTGCCAGCGTGGATAAGGACAGCGTTCCTGTTGAGTTTGCCTCCTATCTTGAAGATTTGCCGGCTTCTAGGGATTCGTTTAGCGGTCCGACCGCTGTTTTGTTGGCGCAAGGTCTTGTGCGCGTTGAATCGCAGCCTGCTTCCATTGGTTTGAATTTGCCGCGCCAAGAAGTCTTGCGGCATGCGCTGTTGCTGAGGCGAGGCCAGACTTATTTCGAAGTGCTAGATTTGCTGGCGCGTGAGGGGCAGCCGTTGTCCTTGACGGAGGTCTACGCCAGGACCGGTGCGAGTTTGAAGCATCTTAAGCGTCTGGCGGCCTTGGATTTGGTTAAGTTGCGGTCGGAAGAGATGTGGCGCGATCCTCTTGCTGATCGCGATTTTGTGGTTTCTTCTGCACCACAGCTGACGGAGGACCAATCCAAGATTTGGAACGAACTGCGAGAAACGATGGATGCCGGGGGAACGGCTCAGCAGCCTGTCTTGCTCCATGGTGTTACCGGCAGCGGTAAGACCGAGATCTACATGCGAGCGGTGCAGCGGGTCTTGCAGCAGGGGCGGCAGGCGATCATTTTGGTGCCTGAGATTGCGTTGACGCCGCAGACGGTGCGGCGTTTCGCGTCCCGCTTTCCGGGACGCGTAGCGCTGGTCCACAGTCGTTTGAGCGATGGGGAACGCTACGATACGTGGCGCCGGGCCAGGGAAGGCTTGTTTGACATCGTTATCGGCCCGCGCAGCGCCCTGTTCACGCCTTTCAGCGATGTTGGGCTCATTGTGATCGATGAAGAACATGATGCCAGCTACAAACACTCCGCGCCAGTACCTCCGCCCTATTACCACGCGCGCGAAGCAGCGATTGAGATCGGCCGTATTACCGGCGCGACTGTCATATTGGGCAGCGCCACGCCAGACGTCGTCACTTATCATCGCGCGCTGAGCGGCCATATACGTTTGCTGGAGCTTCCTAAGCGAGTCATGGGCCATCGCAAGCGACTGCAAAGCCAAGCGGAGCGCTTGCACACGCTCAGTCGCTACGAGCATTTGAGCGGCGCCCCGGACGATGCGCTGACCATTCCACTGCCACCGGTACAAGTCGTCGACCTGCGCCAGGAACTGCGAGCCGGCAATCGCTCCATTTTCAGCCGGGCGCTGGCCGAGGCGGTGAGCGCCGCGCTTGAACGCCACGAGCAGGTCATACTCTTCCTAAACCGCCGCGGGACGGCTTCCTTTATTATTTGCCGGGACTGCGGCCACGTGCTGCGCTGCCCGCGATGTGATCTGCCGCTGACTTATCACCGGCCGAATCTGATGTTGATCTGCCATCAATGTGGTTACCGCGAGGCGCCGCGCGAGACTTGCCCGCACTGCGGCTCAAAGCGCATACGCCATTTTGGGCTGGGAACCGAGGAAGTTGAAGCGCGCGTTCAACAGCAGTGGCCCGAAGCGCGCATCACGCGTTGGGATAGGGACACAACGGCCGGTAAGGATTCGCATGAGGCGCTACTTGCCAGCTTCGTCAATCATGAATCG
>JBJYWX010000581.1:0-1002 GCA_046259695.1 Promineifilaceae bacterium (SeqCode)
TCAGTGTGCCAGTGGGCAGTGCGCCAGTCGCCCCTCCGCGCCTCCGCATCTCCGCACCCTCGCCCATACTCTCACTACGTGAGCTTTCTCGTTGATTGTTAACTGTTCTTCGGCCGTTTTGCCACCCACCCTCGCAGCCCTTCGATGAACTGCGCCGGCGTCTCGATCCGCAGATTGCTGGCTTCTGCCACGGCGGGCGTAAAATGTTTGGTGTTTAGAGTCAGGAAATAATCAGCCTGAACTTGCACGGCCGCTTCGAGGATTGGCGCGTCCTTGGCCTCGATAAGCGGCAGCCAGCGCAAAAAGGACGCTTTCGCGGGGTCCGGCACTACCTGCAGTTCCAGGCGCAGCAGCCATTCAGCCAGCAGCGGCACGGCCGCCGGCAGTTTGCGCTGCATGTTGCGCTCGGCTTCATCCAGTACCTGCCGGCTGGCGGCAAGTCTGATCAGCCCAATCTCGGCCAGGGCCAGCACGGCATAACTCGCACCTGTGCGGCTTGCCGCGCCGGCGATAATCACATTGGCATCGACAAATACAAGGGGAGCCACACGCTATTCACCATACCGCTCGCCGTACAGTTCCTCGCGAATACGCGGCAAATCCTCCAGTAGGTCGGCCAGTGACAGGCCCTCATCGGCCATGAGCGAAGCGAAACGCTCCGCGTAATCCGGGCTTTGCAACTCCTTTGGCGTCAAGACAAGCAGTTCGCCCACCTGCACGACCTGCAGCACGTCACCTTCCTTTATTGAGAGCGCGGCACGCACACGCTGCGGCAGCGTCACCTGGCCGCGGCTGCGCACGCGCATCGAGTATTGTTTTCCGCTTTCCACTGTGTCAGCTAACATATCACACTCCTGCTGCCATGGATCTACAAGGCAATCACAATATCAGAGTTTCTGATTGTCTGATTTTCTTCCATTATAACAGATAAACATGCCCTCCGCCCCCTCGCATCTCCGCACCCTCGCCCATACTCTGACTACGTGAGCTTTCTCGTTGATT
>JBJYWX010000581.1:1012-3973 GCA_046259695.1 Promineifilaceae bacterium (SeqCode)
GCCTGCGGCGGGTTCTCAAGCGGCGGTAGGGCCGGACCCGTGTGCCAGTGGGCAGTATTCAGTGCGTCAGTGGGCAGTATTCAGTGTGCCAGTGGGCAGTGCGCCAGTCGCCCCTCCGCGCCTCCGCATCTCCGCCCCCTCACCCATACTCTGACTACGTGAGCTTTCTCGTTGATTATTGATTGTTAACTATTCTCGCTCCCGGCCCCACGCCGCACACAATCGTATCCACCACGCCGGGCACGGCCGTAATCCGTTCCAGCAGCGCCGCCGCGCTGGCGCGCTGGGCGATGACGTGCACGTTGGGCCCGGCGTCCATGGTGAAATAGCCGGCCGGTCCCCCTTCCTGGCGCCAATCGCGCAGGGCGCGCATCAAAGCGATCGTGCCCGGCAGCCAGTAGAGCACGCTGGGCCGGCTGCTCATCGCCGCCACGTGCAGTGAGATCGCCTCTTCTTCGATAAGCTCACCCAACGCGGGGAAGTCCCGCTCCAGGATCGCCCGCCGCACGCGCTGCAGGGTCGCCTGCACAGCGCCCAGACGCGCCTGGTAAAAGGGGCTGGTGGGCGCCAGCGGGTGGCCAGTCGAAGAGCCGACCGCCTTGTGCTCGGCCGATACTATAGCGATGATGTCCACCAGGTCCCAATGATCGGCCGGCGCCAGGGGCACGGCGTAGGAATCTTCGTCCCGGCCGCCGGGCAGCCATTCGACAAAACCGCCGTCGATGGAGCGGCAGGCGGAGCCGGAGCCGCGGCGGGCGATGCGGCTGAGCGCCTTGTGATCCAGTTCTAGGCCCAGCGCGGCCGCGGCGGCCACGGTCAGCGCGGCGAAGCCGGAGGCGGACGAGGCAATGCCCGCACCGGTGGGGAAACTATTGAAGGAATCGATAGATGCGCGCCGGCGCTCGCCGGCCAGCGCGCGCAGCCGGTCCAGGTGGCGGGCAGCGCGGGCGGTGGCCGTATCGCCGGCGGGAAGGCCGTTGATCAGCAGTTCATCGGCGTCCAGAGCCGCGTCAAAAGTGACCACCGTCCGCGTCGTCGCCGCGTCCAAAGTCATGGAAATGCTGCCGTTCATGGGAATATTGAGCGCGTCATCCAGATTGCCCCAGTACTTGACAAAGGCGATATTGGAGCCGGCAACGGCCGTGGCCGAAGAAAGGGAAGGATCCATAGTCATTCTTCAATTATCATTGAAAAACAGCCCGCGCGCGAACCGCACATTCTCCCACGCCCAGTGGACGCGGGCGACCCGCGGCAAACGCGGAGCACCGCGGAAAAACAGCGTGATTTGCGCTGCCGCCCATGGTAGATATTATTACTACACGAATTTCCTTGTTGATTGTTGCCCGCTGACTGTTAGCCCTTTGGCGCCTGCCACCTGCTACTTGCTCAGTTGTTGTATAATATGCGCCATGCTGCGACGCTGGCCGCGACTCCTATTTCTTTTGCCCGCCGGGCTGCTGGTTGTGGGCCTGGTGCTGGCCCTCCTGGCGCCGTCGTTGATCGCCGCCCTGCCGTCGCAGGTGCGCGGCCGGCTGCCGGAAGACGTGATCCGCGCCATGACCACGCCGCTGCCTACCGCGCTGCCGCTGCCGCTGAATGTCGCGGCGGCGACGCCAGTGCCGCTAGCCGAGCTGCTGCCCGCGGCTACCCCGGCCGCCACGGCTGTCCTTCCCAGCGCAACGGCCACGCCCAGCGCAACCACACCGCCGACCGCAACTGAGTTCATCGATCCCACCATGGTCGCCGCTTTTAGTGATCCTGATCTCGCACCGGCGACCGGCAGCCCCACGCCGCTGCCCACGAACACGGCGCCTCCGTCGCCATCGCCCACGCCGCGCCCCACCCGCCTGCCAGAGACGGTGCGCATCACGGGCCTGGAAATCGTGCCCCAGAAGTTCAACAACTGCGGTTCGGCCAATATGAGCGTGATGCTCAATTACTACGGCCTGCCGGTGACGCAGCAGGATATTTCGGCCGTGATCAAGCCGCAGTATGACGACCGCAACGTCACGCCAGAGGAGCTGGCCGCTTATGTCAATGAGCACACCGAGCTGCAGGCGGCTGTTTATCGCGGCGGCAGCCTGGACACGCTGCGCCTGCTGCTGCAGGCCGGGTTCCCGGTCATTATCGAAGAAGGGTACGAGCCCGACGCCTGGCAGGGCTGGATGGGCCATTACCTGACCCTATTCGGCTATGACAATGAGAGCGGTTCCTTCCTGTCCCTGGATACCTTCCTGGGCCCGTGGGACAGCAGCGGACGTGCGGTGAGCTATGATGACCTCAGCACGAGCTGGGCACAGTTTAACCATGCCTTCCTCGTCGTCCACCGGCCGTTCGAGGCAGACGAACTAGCGGCGCTGTTGGGGCCGGACTACACGGACGAAACACGCATGTGGCAGCGTGCTGCGGCGCGCGCCGAAGCAGCCACGGCCGAACAGCCGGACAACGCCTTCGGCTGGTTTAACCTGGGCATGAGCCTGACCCGCCTGGCCGATCAGAACGGCGACGCCGCGCTTTACAGCGCCGCGGCCACGGCATTCGACCAGTCACGTATCGCCGGCCTGCCGCCGCGCATGATGTGGTACCAGTTTGAGCCATACCGCGCTTATCTCTATGGCGGCCGTCCGGACGAGACGCTGGCCCTGGCCGAGGCGGTGATGTCCACCGAGGGCGGCCGTGACAGCGAGGAAGCGCACTTCTACCAGGGTCTCGCCTTGCGCGAATTCGGCCGTCTGGACGAAGCCCTCAGCGCCTTCAGACGGGCCGTGGAATTGAAGCCCGGCTTCACGGCGGCGCAGGAGATGCTGGAGCAATGAGTAATCGGCAGTCATAAATTACCAGTTATCAATAATGGGACGCGGAGGAACGCGGATTTTTGAGATCTGCGTAAATCGGCGTTTTTCCGCGCTTGTCCGCGGTCCATTTTCGCCAAGTTGAGGAAGGGCGCGGTTGAATTGGCTT
>JBJYWX010000582.1:0-1713 GCA_046259695.1 Promineifilaceae bacterium (SeqCode)
TAGCTACCGGCAAGAATCGTTCTATGGCGTGGTAGTGCGCATGGCTCTGCTGGCCCTGGTACTGGGCAAGATGGAATAAGTCTGGCCAACCACTATTTAAGATGGAACTAGCATAACGAGGAGTGATCTGATGCAAACTGGTTTAAAGGGTCGTGACTTGATCGGCGACCTTGATTTTAGTAAAGAAGAAGTTGAAACTGTCCTGGATGTAGCCTGGGACCTGAAGCGGAAACGTGCCCTCGGCCAGCCGCACGCCTACCTGCGCGACAAAGTGTTGGCCATGCTTTTTTTCTTCGCCAGCACGCGCACACGCGGCTCCTTCGAGGCCGGCATGGCCCAGCTTGGCGGACACGCCGCTTTTATTGAGAGCCGCACGACCCAGATCTCACACGGCGACACCGAAAAAGAAATGGGCGTCATTTTTGGCCGCTATTTTGATGGTATTGCCATTCGTCACGTCGACTGGGGTGTCGGCAACCGCTATCTGAACCTGGTGGCGGAGGCCTCGCGTGTGCCCGTGCTAAATATGCAGTGCGAAATATACCATCCGCACCAATGTCTGGCCGATCTGATGACCATCATCGAAAAGAAAGGACGCGATCTGCGCGGCAAGAAGATGGTTGTCTCTTGGGCCTACGCCTCTTCTTATCTGAAACCTATGTCCGTACCCCAATCCTTGATCCTGCAGATGCCCCGTTTTGGCATGGACGTGGTCCTGGCCCATCCACCGGAATTCAACCTGATGCCGGAAATTATGGATCAGGCGCAGGCGCTAGCGGCAAAACATGGCACAGGGTTTGAGGTCGTCCATGACATGGACGAAGCGTGCAAGGATGCGGACGTTATCTATGCCAAGTCCTGGGGACCTCTGATGACCACTCACGACCAAGAAGAAGGCAAGCGCCTTCAAGACAGCTACCAGGACTGGATCGCAAACGACGCCCGCATGGCACTTGGTAAGGACGACGTGATTTACATGCATCCGCTGCCGGCCGACCGTGAGATCGAGGTTTCAAATTCTGTGATTGATGGTCCGCATTCCGTGGTTTTTGACGAGGCGGAAAACCGCCTTCATGCACAGAAGGCGGTCATGGCTCTTACAATGTAATTCGGGAAACGGCTTGGGGCAGGCGGTCAGCGTTTCCTGCCCTGAGTACCTTTCTTGATGGAGGATCACCATATGAATAAGAAAGTTGCGGTCATTGCCATTGGGGGGAATTCTTTAATCAAAGACAAGGCGCATACATCGGTCGAAGATCAATACCTCGCCGCCGCCGAAACCACGCAGCATATCGCTGAAATGGTAAAAGACGGCTGGGATGTAGCCATTTCACATGGCAACGGTCCCCAGGTTGGCTTCATCTTGCGCCGTTCGGAGCTCGCGGCGGACCAACTGCACGAAGTACCGCTTGATGTATGTGGTGCCGATACGCAAGGAGCGATCGGCTATGCCCTGCAGCAGAACCTGTACAATGATTTCCTGGAGATGGGTATAGACCGCGACGTGACGACTGTCGTCACGCAGGTCGAAGTCGACGCTAACGATCCTGCTTTTGCCAACCCGACCAAGCCAATCGGCTCATTTATGGACGAAGAGCAGGCGCAGAGGCGGATTGAAGTGGATGGCTGGGATTGTAGCGAGGACGCGGGTCGCGGCTGGCGACGCGTTGTCGCCTCGCCCAGGCCCAAGCGCATCGTAGAAGAGCGTGTGGT
>JBJYWX010000582.1:1723-2880 GCA_046259695.1 Promineifilaceae bacterium (SeqCode)
AGCCTAAGCTGGGTTTGACCACCAACGACCATGCGCAGGTGGCTTACGATGCGTGGGCTGGCGGATGCGACTTTGTCAAAGATGATGAAAACTTGAGCAGCCAACGGTTTAATCCTTTTGAAGAGCGTGTGGTGAAGACGCTGATTGATGCGGGTGATATTGTCATCACCGTCGGCGGCGGCGGCATCCCCGTAGTGGCCGATGAGAATGGCCTGCTGAAAGGGGTAGCTGCCGTGATTGATAAGGACTTCGCCTCCTCTTTGCTGGCCAATCGTTTGGGCGCAGAACTGTTTATTGTCAGCACGGCCGTAGAGAAAGTGGCGCTCAATTTTGGTAAACCAGATGAGCAGTGGGTCGACGAGATGAGCCTTGCTGAGGCGAAGCAGTACCTTGCTGAAGGAACTCACTTCGCTAATGGCAGCATGGCGCCGAAGATAGAGGCGATCATCAACTTCCTGGAAAACGGTGGCAAATGGGCGATCGTCACCAACCCGCAGAACCTGGAACGCGCCCTGGCTGGCGAAACGGGCACGCACTTCCGGCCGTAAGAGAAGCGCGGCAGCAGCCGCGTGACAAGCGAGAACACAGAATGAATCATGTTCTAAGTCTGAAGAGCGTCATCAGCGGCGAAGAGTTTGCCCCTGATGAAGTGCAGTACGTTGATCCCGCCTTTGGCAACGAGGGAATTCTGGACGTACAGTACAATTACGATCTGATCAAAAAACATATCACGCCTGAAGAGCTGGCGCAGAACCGTGACTACACTATCTGGCGTTACAAGCCCTTGCTGCCCGTGGAACCGGATGCGCCTGTGCCTCCGCTGTCTGTCGGTTGGACACCCCTTTACGACGCGCCGCGCGTGGCGGCGCAGCTCGGCCTGCGCCAGGTCCGGGTGAAGGATGACGGCCGCAACCCGACCGCGTCGTTCAAGGATCGCGCCAGCGCCATTGCCGTGGTCAAGGCTCAGGAACAAGGAGCGGAAGTGATAACGACCGCCAGCACCGGCAACGCGGCCGCCGCGCTTAGCGGACTATGCGCCAGCGTCAACCAGCGCAACGTCATCTTTGTGCCCGAGAGTGCCCCACAAGCCAAGGTCGCCCAACTGCTCGTCTTTGGCTCGACAGTGCTGTTAGTTCGCGGCAGTTATGACGACGCCT
>JBJYWX010000583.1:0-2655 GCA_046259695.1 Promineifilaceae bacterium (SeqCode)
CCATCGCAGCGGCCTAGAAACAGAGGCACACTTTCTCGAATATTGGCCTAGTCTAAAGGATATAGATGCTTTGAGTGGGGCGCAAGATCTCATGAGACATTCCTTGACTCGGCCGCCCGTCAACCATTCGACTCATGCAGCGGATCAGTCCCCTTCACCACCGCCGACTCCGCCCCCAATTTAGCTCACCCCTCCGCGCCTACTTCTTCCAGCTGCCGCTTGCAACCTTCATTGTCAATCGCCAGCCCACGGCCGTTCCGCCCGCACACAATAGCACGCCGGCTGCCGGCTCGCTTTTCCATCACCGCGCCGCATCAATACGCTGAAACGCGGCCGCCGGCCGCGCAGCTCGTCGCTTTCTCCTCCACCAACTCCCTGCTTACCCCTGGCCCCACCATGATCGACCCTCCTGATCATACGTGACCCCCCGCCCACTGCCACCTGCTCACTGCCCACTGCTTACTGCCCTCTGCTCACTGCTCACTGCCCCTCGCCCCGCCACCCAAAAGCTTAATACGCCATGAGAAAGGCAGAAATGAATAAGTTTTGTATAATTTTTGTAGTATAAGTGCATAGAATATCGGCGATCTACAGCCCTGAAAGTGGGTCGCCTCTTAAAATAGCCGCGTAATCAAAAGGAGATTGGCTGTATGAAACGACTTGCCCTTCCACTGCTGTTTGTACTTGTCCTGGCGACCGCCGGGATCGCCCTCGCGCAGAGCGACGGCGCGCCCGCCAGCACCCAGGCCGCGCCACAGGCGCGCATCGTGCATGCCGCGCCCTTTGCCGAAAATGTCGAAGACACGGCCGTGTCGATCCTGGTTGACGACGCCGAACTGCTAACGGATTTTACCTATGGCGCGTTCACCGATTATGTGACCCTGGCCGCTGCCGGTAATATCAACGTTAAAGTGAAGCTTGGCGATACGGTGGTGATTGAGGAAACAGTGGCTGTCGCCGAAGATACCGCCTATACCCTGGCCGCGGTCGGCGACGGCGCCAACCAGCCGCTGGCTCTGTGGGTGCTGGTCGATGACAATTCGGCGCCCACGGCGGGCAATGCCCACCTGCGCATCGCCCATGCCGCGCCTTTCGGCGATTCCGCGGCGACCACGGCCGTTGACGTCTGCACCCAGGATGGATCGCTGGTGAATGGCCTCTCCAATGTGCCCTACATGGTCGACAGCGGATTTTTCCCGCTGCCGGCTGGCACCTACGATCTGCGCATCGCCGCCTATGACGCGGGCACGCCTTGCGCCGGAGCCACGATCATTGATCCCCTGCCGGTGACGCTGGGCGACGGCAGTATCACGACGGTCTTTGCCATTGGCGACGCCGCCAACCAGCCGCCCGGCCTGCTGGCCCTCCCCGGCGGCCTGCTGCCGGCCGTTAACGTGCGCATTAATCACCTGGCCCCGTTTGCCATGGACCTGGCCGACACGGCCGTTTCCATCACCGTTGACGGCAGCACGGTCCTGGAAGATTTCCAGTTCACCGATTTTAGTGACTACCTGCCCCTCCCCTACGCGGGTGACTATGATGTCGCCGTTATCGCCGGCGGATCGGAGGCCCTCAGCGGCACCCTGACCGTCGAGGCCGGTAAAGAGTACTCGGTCAGCGCCATCGGCGGGGCCAACGGCTGGCCGCTGGAGTTCTTCGTGCTCGAAGATGATAACAGCGCGCCGGCGCCGGGCAGCGCCCATCTGCGCATCGCCCATACAGCGCCCTTCGCCGCCACCCTGCCGGAGACTGAAGTTGATATCTGCACCCAGGCAGGCGACCTGGTTGGCGGCCTGGCCGCCGTGCCCTACAAAGTCGCCAGCGGCTACCTGCCGCTGCCCGCCGGCACCTACGATCTGGTGGTGCGCTTGAGTGACACAACCGCCTGCACCGGCCTGCCCATCATCGATCCTAAACCGGTCGAGCTTATGGACGGGGATATTCTGACCGTTTACGCCTTCGGTGACGGCGCGAACCAGGCGCCCGGCCTGCTGGCCGTGCCCGTCGGACCCCTGGAACTGCTGCCGCCGCTGGTGCGCGCCGTGCATGTGGCGCCCTTTGCCGCCGCCATCGTCGACACCACCGTTACGCTTTCCGTCGACGGCCAGGCGCTGCCCGGCGAATTGACTTACCTCGAGAATACGGATTACATCCCGCTGCCCGCGGCCGGCTCCTACCTGTTCGAAGTCCTGGCCGGAGGCGCGGTGGCTATCTCTGAGGACGTGACCGTCGGCGCGGGCATCTCGTACACGCTGGCCGCCATTGGCGACGGCGTTAATCAGCCGCTGCAGTACATGGTGCTGACCGATGATACGAGCCCACCCGCTGAAGGCAATTTCAAACTGCGCATTGCCCACGCCGCGCCCTTTGCCGCCGATCTGGCGGACACCGAGGTTGACGTATGCACCCAGGATGGGATGCTTATCGACGGCCTGGCGGGCGTGCCTTTTGGCGCCAGCAGCGACTTTCTTGAGCTGCCGGCCGGCACCTATGATCTGAAGGTTACACTCGCGGCGGCCGAGCCCTGCAGCGGCGACACGATTATCGACCTGCCGCCGTCTGATATACCGGCCGGCGTCATCGCCACCGTCTTCGCGGTCGGCGGCGCCAATGGCCAGGCGCCCGGCGGCTACTCGCCCGAGATAGGCCGGCTTG
>JBJYWX010000584.1:0-9145 GCA_046259695.1 Promineifilaceae bacterium (SeqCode)
CAGCGCCGCTTCTTTGGAGTAGGCGCGAAATCCGCTCGTGGCGTCGGGCACATCCGTTTCGCTGGCCGTACGCACGAACCAGCTGCCAAGTTTCTGCAGCGAGCGCTTGAGTGGAGAAAAATGCGCAATGGATTCAACCTGACGGTCGCCGATCACGATATCCGCCTCACCATCCACGATCGGCGCCACCAGTTGGGCTATATAGAAACCGGGATATTGGTTGTCGGCGTCGGTATTGACGATGATATCGGCGCCGGCGCGCAGGCTGCCTTCCAAGCCGTCCTCGAACGAGCGCGCTAAACCCAGGTTTTTTTTGTGCCGCAGTATATAGGCCGCGCCCAAATGCTCAGCCATATCGGCCGTGCCATCATCACTACCGTCATCAATGATTAGCCACTCGATACAGTCAATGCCCGGCAGAGTCCGTGGAAATTCGGCCACAGTCTGCGACAACGTCTCCACTTCGTTGTAACAGGGAACCTGGATTAAGAGCTTCACAAAGGAAATTGTATGGTGCGGCGGGAGCGTGTCAAGTTGGCTGCTCGGCTTGCTCGCGGTCACCGGCGTACAGGAACTGTTCGATGGCCAATGCCACCTCTCGCGGCCGTTCCATGGGAACCATATGCCCAGCTTCGGCAATCTCCAAAAAAGTGGTATGCGGCTGCAGTTCCTGCCACAGCTGCCAGGCGGCGGCGCTAAGCGTGTCCGACTCCGCGCCGCGTATAGCCAGCGTCGGCTGCGGCGCCCGCGGAATATCCTCCCAGACGCCTGTGGGGAGCTGGGCATAGATTTGAGCTTCCCATTCGCGGCTGAAAGCGAGTGTTACCTCCCCATTCTCCGTATCAGTGAGCGCACCATTTACATACGCCCAGAGTGACTCATCGGACCAGCGGGCAAACACGTTTTTGGGCCGGAAATGCTCGAAGGCTGCCCGCCGGTCGGGCCAGTGGCTGCGCCTTCTGCGCGCCGTGCGCACCATCGGCGACTGTTCATTGAGGTGAGGATTGGCTTCCGCCCACTGCAAGATCTGTGGATCAAGGAACACCGGCTCGATGAGGACCAGCTTGCTGAACAACTCCGGCCGCTGCCAGGCGGCTTTCAATGTGGCGACTGCGCCCAAAGAATGGCCGACGCCGATTACCTGCGGGCATCCGTACTGGTCAAGAAAATGGGCCAGGTCGCCGGCTATCAGCTGCCACTCTTCAAATTCTGCCGGATCGCTGCTGGGCCACAACGGCCGGTGGTGCACGGCGATAACATGAAAAGAGGTAGTTAACCTTTCTAGCAATGGCCTAAAAACGGCTGGTGGATAAGCGTTCGGATGAGCAAAGTGCAGCAGGGGGCCCTGTCCACCGAAATCCTCAAAGGGAATAGCACCACTCATGAACTAACTTCTTCCTTGAGGAGAATTTGCAGGAGCTGCTTCGTAGCCATTTTCGTTTGCGGCCCAATTTCGCCTGGCGGCCCGACGCAGGCCGGGCAGCCATCTCGACAGCGGCAATCGCTGACCAGTTCGAGGGCCGCCGCCAGCAGTTCGTCATGCAGTTCGTACAACCGCTGGCTAAAGCCTACGCCAGCGGCGACGCGTTCATAAATAACCAGCGTAGGGGACTTTGTCAACGGGTTGAGCGATTCGGCGCTGACCTGGATATCCGTTACATCGCACATCAGGAATAACGGCGCGAGGTTGCGCAGTACGTAAGCCAGCCCTCCCAAGGCTGAGCGTGTTTGCTGGCCGGCCTCCGCACGCCGGTGACAGGAAGGACAGAGGCTGACCAGATTATCAAGCTGATTGGCGAGCCGGTAGTTCTCATTCCGGCCCGCGACATACGCATAATCTCGAAATGGCCGGATATGGTGCACATGCAGCGCAATACCTCGCGCCGTTTGCTCGCCATTGGCAGCGCCGCGTACGCCTTGGGCGCCGCATGTCCGGCAGCGATAGCCATCTCGCTCCAACGCCATGCGCCGCTGCTGCTGCCAGTTAGGACCGTAATCATTCGGCCGGGCCAGGATGCCCGCCTCCCAAAGCAGCTCGGTCAGGTCGGGCGAAAAGATGAGCCAGTAACCGGTTGTTTCGAGCAAGATATCCGGCAGATCGATCTCGCCATAGCCCAATGTCTCGTGGGAATAGCGCTTTATCTTACGATAGCCGCTGGCGCTGCTGATGACCGACAGCTCACCGTGAGCGATGTCCAGGCCCGATTGGCTCTTCTCTTCTTCCGGGCGAAACTCGCGAATTGTACTGCCCATACTGGCGCGCGTATAGTAGTCAACATCTACCGGCCGCACCTGCGCCAGGCGGCCGTCCCAGTCGAGATTCTCTACCAGATAGGATTGGGCGAGATGCATGTAGATGGCCCCTTCGTGGACCAGCATGGGGGCACTCTCGAGGTCAACCTCGCCAATGACAAGCGGCGAGCTATCGCTGATGTCCTGGATGACGACCGTTTCCGCGCCGCTGGTACGAAGGGAAACGGCGCTCGCGGGCGTGCCATCGCCCACCCAATGATATTGGTCCCGTGACGGGTACAGTGTGCCTTCCTCGGCCAGGATTTCCAATAGCGGGCCGGCCGGCCCGAAGGAGCCAAATGGTTCATCCTCTTTGAAGGGCAGCTCGTAAGCGGCACAAAGGAGGTGTTTGACCAATATACGCAGATTGTCGGGATTGATTAAGGCGTGTTCCGGCGAACGGCCGAAGAGATAGCGAGGATGGCTGCAGATATACTGGTCGAGGGCGCTGTTGCCGGCGACGAGCAAGGCGACCGACTGCTCCGCGCGTCGCCCCGCACGGCCGGCCTGCTGCCAGGTGGAAGCGATTGAACCGGGATAGCCGGTCAACACGGCCGCATCCAGGCGGCCGATATCGATTCCCAGTTCAAGCGCATTGGTCGCTACCACGCCGCGTACCGTCCCCTCGCGCAGCCCGGCCTCAATCCGCCGCCGTTCCAGCGGCAAATAACCGCCTCGATACCCGGCTACCCGAACCTCCTTGCCTTCATAAGCGAGCTCATCCTGCAAGTAAGTCAGCAACAACTCCACCGTCTGCCTGGCGCGAGCAAAAACGATTGTCTGCACGTCTTGTGCCAAAAAAGTCACTGCCGCATCCTTGGCCATCAATACCGTGCTGGCACGGAGGCCCAAAGATTCATCGATGATTGGTGGGTTGTAGAGCAAGAACTGCTTCTCACCGCGCGGTGCGCCGTTGCGCTCTTCATCGATCAAGACAAATGGCTGCTCAACAATGCGTTCCGCATGGGCCAGCGGATTGGCGATCGTCGCCGAACAACAAATGAACTGTGGTGAGCTGCCATAGAATCGGCAAAGGCGCATGAGGCGACGAAGGACATTGGCTACATGGCTGCCAAAAACACCGCGGTACGTATGAATTTCGTCCAGTACTACAAACTGCAAGTTGGCCAGGAAGTCGCGCCAGCCCGGATGATAGGGCAAAATGCCGGCATGCAGCATGTCAGGATTGGAGAGAACGATTCCCGGCGATTGGCGAACTTCGCGACGCTTCGACTGAGGCGTGTCTCCATCATACGTGAAAGCATTGATCGACAGCCCACCCGCATCGATTATGGCTAGAGTTTCCGCCAGCTGGTCGTGGGCAAGCGCCTTGGTAGGAAATAGGTAAAGAGCACGCGCCGAGGGGTCGGATAGCAGCCGGGATAGGACCGGAATCGTGTAGCACAAGGACTTTCCTGACGCGGTAGCGGTAGCTACTACAACATGGCTGCCATCCTCGACCGCCGCAATAGCCTCGTGCTGGTGGGTAAAGAGCGCGTCCAAGCCACGGGCTCGCAGGCCGGCAACCAAAGAAGGAGAGAGTGTAGAGGAAAACGGGACATAGGAAGCAGATCTAGCCGGGATATGCTCCCAGGAGACAACCTGCCGCATAAAGTCTCTATTATGCCGTAAGGCCGTCAATATGGATGTTATCGACATACGGTTGCCTCGATCTTCATCCTGGTTTAGGCGTGCAGCACGTTATAGTAAAAGAGTTATACACGATTATCCTTTGATTATAGTTATTATTAGTAGTCTATAGTAGGGCCTGTGGATTTGTGGAAAAGTGCCTTAACCCCCATATATATGGGCCAACCACATCGTTACGTCCCATGTTTAGCTGAGCTATCCAAGAGAGACCTACTATTTCCTGTTGATAAGAGACTGGAAAAACTCACGCCGCTTATGTAAACGTTTAGTCGAGTTCCAGCTATGGTATGGTCAAACGCCTGGTATATGGCGGCGAACATCCGTTCTTCCCCCTATATTAGGAAAAGTAGCCTATTTGTCCATCTTTTCCTGCCACAGGTTATCCACATACACACGGACTTATCCACAGTAAACCCGGAGTTTTCCACAGTTTATGGGGCTGATAAGGGGCTAATTATTGCTCCTGGAGCAGATTAATAGCGAGCCGGCGGGCCTGTTCAGCTTCTTTCTGGCGCAAGATTACGGGCTCCGCGGCGCGCAGCTTGCATTGGTCGTGTGTCAAGGGGCAGCGTTCGCAGGTTTCGCCAATGATGGCGCGGGGAATGGCGGGATCATCAAAGAAGCGAATGGTGTTGGGGAGATCGGCGTCGACCCTGAAGCCAACCAGGACACTGCTAAATGTAGAAGGGTTTAAGACCAGCTGGCGAGCGAAGCCGAGGCAAAGAAATTGGTCCCGCGCGTCTACAAATTCTGAAAGCTGGATGCCAACCGGCATATCTTCTACTTGTTGAGGGGTTTCCATCGCTGCTATCTGGCGCAGGAGTCCCACGGAAAGCCAGCGACGGCAGTAGTGTTCGTCCAGGCCAATGCCGCTGGGCACCAGGAGCCGGTTCATGTTGAGCTGCTTTATTAGCTGGTAGCTCGTGCTGCCCGCATCGTGGTGGAAGCGCAGGAAGTGCAGTTTGAGCCCGAAGAACTGGGGGACCAGTTCGCTAAAACGGTAGAGCAGCATTTCCGGGGTAACATTGTAGGTGGACAACATATTAAGGAGCAACTGAGGATCCCATACCTCGGCTTCAAAGAAGCCCTGGAGGTCCCTGAGAAAATTGGCGCGCGGCATCAGCAGGGCGCCGGCGAAATAAGCAGCGCGAAAGTCGTTAAGCAGCTGCTGGAAAGAGTTGATGCGGTCGGGTGTGGAGGTGAGGGAGCGTTCTTTTGTTCCGAGATAGCGATAGCCCAGCTCGCGCGCTATGATGAAGCGTACCTGCCGCGAATAGAGTTTGCTGTTGATATAGAGCTTGTGCGGCTTGCCGGGCACCACGATAGAGCGGTACTTTTGCAGCTCGGCCGAGCGGGCGATGGCTTCGTCATCGATGAGATAGCCGTACTCTTCAGTCAAAGTAGAACTCAGTGTGGTCAGTGGCACACGCCCCTGCTTAGGCCAGCCATGTCGCGCTCCAATTTCCTGACTAAAGGCATTGGCGGCTTCTTCCAGATCGGGAAAGTAATTCTCATGTATTTCCTGGTAAGAACGCAGCGCCGCACGCAGGAATTCCTCCTCGCTCAAATCATAACGTCGGGCCATTTCCAGGACAGCATGTAACAGCGCGCTGGCCTTATCCGGCCTGCGGGTCAGGAGATTAACCAGGTCACCTGCTTCAAAACCAAACTCGTCAAAAGGGAATCGCTGCATGACGGTCGAAGAAAGGGCCGATTCCAGGTAAGTCAGTGAAGGCGGCAGCTTGATCGAAACCAGTTCGTCATAGTCGCGATTGAGCGCTTCGGCGATTTTTGCGATTTTATCTGTGCGTGGATATTTGCGGCCTTTTTCGATTTCGGTCACGTAGGAAGGGGAGAGATCACAAAGGGCCGCGAACTCAGATAGTGTTAAGCCAGCGTCCGTGCGTGCCTGGCGGACCTTCATACCAAAAATGACATTGATCAAATCAAGACCCATAGCGGATAACCTTTTTCAGTGCGGCTTGGCCTAGTCGTCGAGTCGCTTTGGCGACCAGATAAGGGGCAGTGCTAAAACGCCACAATCCGACGCGATGCAACATAATGCAGCCTGTTTCAATTTCTGGCACTAGTTTAGCGAATTTTCGCTAATTGCCAAAATCCACTAAAAACCCTTGACAGTTGGGATAATATGCTTATACTAGTCTTCACTACTAGCGAAAATTCGCTAGTAGCGTTAATTGGCTAAGCTGCGGCTATGAGGAGATCGTATGATGGTACCTTCCACTCCCACAACCAAAATGGGGATCGAGATAGCGGCGCCGATGACGGCCGCTTTTGCCGAGATCTTGACGCCGGAGGCGCTGGCTTTTGTGCGGCGCCTGGAGGAGGCGTTTGGCGCAAGGCGCCGTGAGCTTCTGCTGCGCCGTGACCAGCGACAGGCGGCCATCGACGCCGGCGAAATGCCCAATTTCCTTGTCGAGACCGCTCACATACGCGAGAGTGATTGGGTGGTGGCGTCGATTCCGGCTGATCTGAATGATCGCCGAGTTGAGATTACGGGACCAGTTGATAGAAAAATGATTATCAACGCGCTCAACTCCGGGGCTAACGTCTTTATGGCCGACTTTGAAGATTCTCACTCACCGACCTGGACTGCGACGATGGAAGGGCAAACCAATCTGTTTGACGCAGTACGCGAAACGATTACCTACACGGCGCCGAACGGCAAGTATTACGAACTCAAGGAGGAAATCGCCACTTTGATGGTGCGGCCGCGAGGCTGGCACCTGGTAGAGAAGCACCTCCTATTGGACGGGCAGCCGCTCTCCGCGGCGCTGGTCGATTTTGGCCTCTATTTCTTCCACAACGCGCAGGCACTGCTGGACAAAGGCAGCGGCCCTTATTTCTATCTGCCGAAACTGGAAAACCACCTAGAAGCGCGTTTGTGGAACGACGTTTTTGTGATGGCTCAGGACGCGCTCGATATACCCCAAGGCTCGATACGGGCCACGGTATTGATTGAGAACATCCTCGCCACTTTCGAGGCTGATGAAATACTCTACGAATTACGGGACCATTCGGCTGGCCTTAACTGCGGCCGGTGGGATTATATTTTCAGCGCCATACGTAAATTCCAGAAGCACCCTGAATTCTACCTGCCTGACCGCGCGCAGGTAACCATGACGACGCACATGATGCATACCTACTCGCTCTACGTTATCAAGGTTTGCCACCAGCGGGAGATCCATGCCATGGGCGGCATGGCGGCGCAAATCCCGATCCGCACCGATCCCGTGGCCAATAAGATAGCCCTGGAGAAAGTGCGTGCCGACAAAGAACGTGAAGCGAAAGACGGGCACGACGGAACCTGGGTCGCGCATCCGGGCCTGGTGCAGATTGCCAAGGAGGAGTTCGACAAATATATGCCGACTCCGAACCAAATCTACCGCAAACTGGACGATGTAAAAATAACGGCTGCCGATCTGCTCACGGTACCTGAAGGCAGTATCACGGAAGAAGGTCTGCGCCTCAATGTCGATGTAGGCATCCAATATATGGCGGCTTGGCTAAGCGGCAATGGCTGCGTCCCGATTTACAACTTGATGGAAGATGCGGCGACAGCGGAGATTTCGCGCTCGCAGATATGGCAGTGGCTGCACAACGCGCATACTGCGCTGGCCGATGGACGGCCCATCACGCGCGCGCTTTTCCTGACAACCGTTGAAGATGTGCTGTCGGAACTTAGGGAACAGGTCGGTCCGGCCTATTTCGAGGGCAACAACTATGAACTGGCCGCACGCTTGTTTTCCGAGATCAGCCTGGAAGATGAGTTTACTGATTTTTTGACGCTCAAGGCATACGAGTATCTGGCCTGACGCAGAAGACCTTAAGTAACAGCAAGGCATAACAGCAATAGGGGTACCCGAGGATCAGGATCATGTTTAAACCATATAATGTCGGCAAGTTGCGTGATGATTGGGAGCTGAATAAGCGGTGGCAAGGTATTAAACGCCCCTATTCGGCGGAAGATGTTGTGCGTCTGCGTGGCACGGTGCAGATCGAGCACACCCTGGCGCGAATGGGCGCCGAGCGGCTTTGGCGCCTGATGCAGCAAGAACCATATGTCAATTCGTTGGGTGCCTTGTCGGGCAATCAGGCGGTTCAGATGGTTCAGGCAGGTCTGCAGGCAATTTATCTCAGCGGCTGGCAGGTCGCGGCGGATGCTAACCTCGCTGGCCAGACGTATCCGGATCAGAGCCTTTACCCCGCCGACAGCGTTCCGCGCCTGGCCCAGCGGATCAACAACGCCTTGATGCGGGCGGACCAGATCTGGCATATGGAGAATGAGAATGGCATATACTGGTTCGCGCCTATTGTAGCCGACGCGGAGTCTGGCTTTGGCGGCACATTAAACGCCTTTGAGTTGACCAAGGCGCTGATCGAGGCTGGCGCGGCGGGCGTGCATTTTGAGGACCAGCTTTCTTCGGCCAAGAAATGCGGCCACATGGGAGGCAAGGTCCTGGTCCCAGCGCGCGAGTTTGTCCAGAAGATGGTCGCGGCGCGCCTGGCCGCCGATATCTTAGGCGTGCCCACTGTGCTGATTGCCCGTACCGATGCTGAGGCGGCGCAGTTGATAACTAGTGATATCGATCCGCGGGATCAGCCTTTTATCAGCGGCGAGCGCACGGCAGAGGGGTACTATCGCATGAGCGGCGGCCTGGAGCAGGCGATCAGCCGCGCCTGTACTTACGCGCCCTATGCCGATGTCATTTGGTGCGAGACGGCGCATCCCGATCTGGATGAGGCGGCTGCCTTCGCTGCCGGCGTGCATGAGAAATTCCCCGGCAAACTGCTCGCTTATA
The DNA here is from genome assembly GCA_046259695.1 of Promineifilaceae bacterium (SeqCode). Classification (GTDB taxonomy): domain Bacteria; phylum Chloroflexota; class Anaerolineae; order Promineifilales; family Promineifilaceae; genus JAACFF01. The sequence goes on from JBJYWX010000584.1 coordinate 8,766, forward strand.
ACTGCTCGCCCTCATTTAACTGGCGCGCTAACCTGAGCGAAGCGGACATTGCCCGCTTCCAGCAGGAACTTGGTAAGATGGGATATAAGTTCCAGTTTGTCACGTTGGCGGGTTTCCATTCGCTCAATGCCGGCATGTTTGAACTGGCTAGAGGATATAAGGATGAAGGTATGGCCGCTTATGCCCGCTTCCAACAACACGAGTTTGAGATGCAGAAGCAAGATGGTTTTCGCGCCGTCAAGCATCAGAGTTTTGTTGGCGCGGGCTATTTTGACGAGATACAGATGACTATCACCGGCGGTGAAGCGTCCACCATCGCACTCAGAGGCTCGACAGAGGAAGAGCAGTTCGCGGCCATGGTTGTTTGACCATATTGGATC
>JBJYWX010000585.1:0-8022 GCA_046259695.1 Promineifilaceae bacterium (SeqCode)
CGCCATTCTCCAATTTCCAGACGACGATATACTTTCCGCGGTCGACGGTCTGGCCATCTTTACCCAGCAGTTCGACGGTCGACACTTCGACGGCCATGTCGCCGCAGCTTTCCACATCCCCTTCATTCAGCTTGATCTCCCTCACACCTGAATCCCACAGTCCTTTCCAGAAGGCGCGTATGTCCGCCTTGCCGGCTGCAGAAGCGCTGCCGGGGGGCATGACCCAGCCGTCTTCGGTGTAGAAATCGGCGATGGCGGCCGTGTCCCCACTTCTAAACTTGGCCATCAGTTTTTCATTCGCTTCCAATATCGCATCTTGGGCGGTTGTTTGCGTTAATTCTTGCATTGCTTGACTCCTTCTCTATCTGTTTAGCAGACAGAACTACACGGTGGTCTGGTTGTTCCTTAAACCATTAAACCGTAAGCTACGTCTTCGATGACAGCTTCTCCCCATTTGCGAAGCGCGGGGAGCAAAGCGCCACCTTCCGGGGATCGGCCAATGACGCATCATCTATGAAGTGCGCTGCGCTGCATTATGCTCGATCGGTTAAGAGTGCGGGCTGCTACGCGAATGCGTAGAATGTAGCTGGTTTGGCCGGATCCACATAATTATTATGCCACAGAGTAAGCGGCGGCCGCAAGTTTGTTAATATTACTAAATACGTCAACGTGGACATGTGGCTCACCTTACTTGACGATGGCATGCCTGTCAGCATTACCGCAGATAGATTGCGAACATCATGCAGCCGCGCCCTCCCTGCCGCCTCTGCGGACAGGCGAGGGCGCGGCTGCGGCTGCCTAATGCCAGCCACTATGGTGGGAAGACTATTTCTGCTGCGAGTGTTCGCAGCTATAACAATCCATCTTTCCCGCCAGCCATAATCGTCCTGTAACTAGAGAAAAGCTAGAAAAAAGAAGAGAATACATAGGGGTATTCTTTCTTACGCGGGCTGTACATTCATATTTATGCTAAAGAGATTATGCGGATCGTACGCCGCTTTGATTTGCGCAAGGCGTTCATAATTACGGCCGTACGCCCTATGAACCAGACCCTCCTCCTCGCCCATGAACCCGGGGAAATTCAGGTAAGACCCGCCAGGCGAGTATGGCAGCAGGGCCGCGTAGAATTCCCTCGTCCAGGCGACGCAGGCATCGCTCAGTGCGGGATCAACCCAACTCGTGTTGAAGACATAAGTCACCGGCGCGCTGCGGTCGCCCATAGCCGAGTCTTCGGCCGCCACATCCGCGATCGCGCCGCCCATGGCCCAGATGTCGAACAGGATCGTACCCGTCGGGCGCTGCTGTACCCACTGCTTGATAACGGCCGCCGCCTCATCGCTGATCGGGTCGCCGTAAAGCGATTTCCAGTAGCTGTACAGCTGGTTCTTGGGGAATAACCAGTCGAACATCGCCTGCACGGCTTCGAAAGGGTACTCACCGCTCAGATCAAGCACCAGGTCGCCCAGCTCGCGCAACGGCTGCAGCGCCGCGGCGGCCTCATCAAGCGGGCCGCTGTGCACGCCGGAAATGACTACGACGTCTACACCGCGTGCTTCCGGGGGAAAAGCGTCTACATCGGGGACCGTCCAGTACATGAAGTTGCAGCTAAACTCGCGCGGAGCCTGGTCCATATAGTCTAACCACGCGGGCAGGACCTCGCCAACGTTCTCCAGCGGGTACATCGCGCCAATGTAAAAGACCATTGGGCCGACCGGGTAGAGCTCAAACTCAAACGACGTCACCACGCCGAAGTTGCCGCCGCCGCCGCGAACTGCCCAATAGAGATCGCTGTTCTCGTCGGCGCTGGCCGTTCTGACCTGGCCATCGGCGGTTACGATTTCCACGGAGAGGATGTTGTCGCAGCTCAGACCATACTTGCGCCGCAGATGCCCATATCCGCCTCCCAGCGCCAGTCCGGCGACGCCCGTCTCGGAAACGACGCCGAGGGGCGTGGCCAGGCCATGCAGCTGCGTCTCATGGTCAATGTCACCCAGCGTTGCCCCGCCCTGCACGCGCGCCGTGCGCCCTGCCGCGTCGACAAAAACGCCCCTCATCAAAGAGAGGTCGATCATCATCCCGCCCTCGCAGGTGGCGCTGCCCGCGGCATTATGCCCGCCGCCGCGTACGGCCAGCAGCAAACCGTTGTCGCGGGCAAAATTAACGGCCGTCACCACGTCAGCGGTACCCGTACAGCGCACGATCAGCGCCGGCCGCTTGTCGATCATGCGATTCCACACCGCGCGGTCCGCGTCGTAATCGGCCGATTCGGCCGTTATGAGTTCGCCGCGTACGGCCGTATTGAGCGTCGTCAAAGCCTCGTCATCAATTGTTGCCATGTCCCCCACCCTGGTCATAATCTGTAAACTCATAATTGTGGTCTCCTCGGAGATTGGTGGAACAAGAAACCATTCGCGGTCTGCAAGTCCACTACCTGTAGAAAATTGGAACTTCGGCCGATACTCGGAATTTAACTGGCAGCCCATGGTCCACTGCCAACATTCCGCTGTGCAATATCACCTGTCACCATGGAGATGTAGCAAACTATGTGGTCATAATCACCCTCCTTTGCTTTTACGGGGTGCGCTGCGATTGATATTGTCAGGAGATGGTATCGATTGCCGGTCGATGCAGGATCGCGGTCCTGCAAAGTTACAGAGTGCGACTGGACACTCATTGGAGCATACGCCTAAGATACTACTATATTAGAAGCAATTTGTCAATCCAGGCTCTCCGCTTGAGGCTGCTGGTGCTCGACCCAGGCGAAAGGGAAGGAATGGGAATATGGATGTCGCATCCTTCGGCTTCGCCCAGTACAGGCTTCGGATTTGCAAATGCGGAGCGCGGAATATGGAATCTGGCTACCTTAACAGTGCCTGCTGAAAACTGAACAGTGAAAGCTGTCTACTGTATACTGTTCACTGAATACTGAATACCTTATACCATGTACTGTTCACTGTATACCGTTCATTGACAACTGAAACCCGGAGGCAACCATGACCTTAAACACACGCTTAAGCGACCTGCTGCACACCATGCGCGATGAAGTTCTGGATTTTGAAGGCCGTCTGAACGATGAACAGCGCACCGAAACTGGATTACCCGACGCCTGGTCGGCCAAAGACGAAGTGGCGCACTGCATGGTGTGGGCAGGGCGCACGCTTGACGACATCCAGGCCAGCGCCGCCGGGAAGCCGACGCCTGAGCCGGAGTCCAATGACTTCGACGAAGAAAACCGCATCGTCTTCGAGAGGCATCGAGATGACACCTGGGAGCAGGTGAAGAAGATGGTCGAGGACACCTACGGCCGTGCAATCGCTTTCGTGGATGGCAAGGCCGAGGCCGATCTCCTTGCCCATCCCGAAGGGCAGGAATACCCCGTCTGGCGCGAGATTGCCGGCAGCTACATCTCCCACACCATGTTCCACATCTGGGAATACCTGGAAAAACACGGCTACGCCGCCGAGATTCCCGGCATCTTCGGCGAGTCCTTCTTTGAACGCGTCATCGCCCTGCACGACGATCCCACCTGGCACGGCACCGCCTACTACAACCTTGCCTGCCAGGACGCGCTTAACGGAAACAGCGAACAGGCCATCGCCTACCTGTCGCAGGCGCTGCACAACAACCCCAACCTGGTCGAATGGTCGCAGCAGGACTCCGACCTCGATTCCCTGCGTGACATGGAGGCCTACAAGGCGCTGTACAGGTAGCAACAACTTCTTGCCGTCGCCGGCGCACAATAGTACACAACTCTACCAATCTGGCGCACAGCCACCATGGTATAATGAAAATAATCACGGGGGTGAGCCATGAAAGGTACACATATAAAGGGTCGCAAGAGGTTTCCGCTCATCTGGGTGGGAACCCCGGTCTTCCTTGTGATGATCCTTCTCGCTGCGTGCGTCCAGGATCAGATCGCCGGCATTATCGGCGGTCCGCCGCCAACGCCTTCGGAAACGACGACACCTTTGCATCGCAGCAGTTCGGCGACAACACAGACGACAAGAGCGACGCCTACCAATTCGCCCACACCGGAGCCACTCTCGGCTGAAGATCTGCTTAGGAATGCAATTTCCTTGCAAGAGGAAGCCGAGTTTTATCATTTCGAAATGGAGATGGATATATCCCGCGAATTGGAAAACGTCGAAATGAAATTCAGCGGCGATTTCGCCATCCCGGAGAAGAAGGGCGGGCTGTTTACCTTGAAATTTGGTGGACTCACGGCTGAAATGGAAATGATTATTTCCGGGACTGACTTCTACATCACCGATCCCGCCAGTGGCGAATGGGTATATCTCTCCGAAGAAATGGCCGGGCCCGCTGTATTCGATCTGACAGGAATGTGGCAGAGCGAATCATTTCAGATGCAGGACTTCACCTCGATTACCTATCTCGGCCTGGACACGGTCGAAGACCGCGGCTACCACCACATCCGCGGTGTGGTCCCGGGCAAGCTTATGTGTGACGAAAAAACGGTCGTTGAAAACGATGTGCAGATTGATTACCTGATAGGAGCAGATGACGGCTATATCTACCAGGCCGAAATGACCTTTGACATGATCGCCCGTTTTTCGGGTGAACGCAGTCAAACATCCATGACGACGTCATTCTCCAATTACAACAAACCGGTTTTGATTGTCATTCCGGAACTGCCGGCTGAAGCGGAAGAGCGCGAAGAGCAGATCGCTGCTGCCAATGATGAGGCAGCGGGCAGTGATGGCCCCCTGCACCCTGTCGAATACGGCTTCACTTACGAACTGCCAGGGTGGGTTTCTCTGGACCTGCCGGACGGCTGGTCCAGCATCCGTTCTCGCGAGCCTGGACTCATCGCCTTGAGCAGTAAAGATGTGGATTTCCCCTGTTTCGATCTGGAGGAAGGGGGCGCGCTGCTGCAGATGTACAGCACCAATTACCCCAAACAGTCGCCGCTTCAACTGCTCTGGGGAGAGTACCTGCCCAGTCTGACATATGAGTGGGAAATGGTGCAGGAACCGCAGCTGATAGAGATCAATGGCCAGGAGGCGGCAACAGTTACTTACGACTCATATGGCATTTTTGTCGAACAAGCAACGGCCGTTCAGTCGCCTGACGGCAGCCGCATTATTGTCCTGCTGGCGGTGGCCAGAGAGGATGAACTGGCGGCTTTCGGACCGGTTTTCGAGCGAATCAGAGAATCCATTTCCGTGTCACCCGTGCAGCCAGCTCCCATTCTGAGGCCGCAGGAGAAACTGCCGGGCGAGTATGTTCGCTACAGTGACGATGGCCACGCATATGCGTTTTCTTATCCGTCAACCTGGCAGCAGTGCGATGACCTCGATATGCTGATCCTGACGCCGGAGGATGCCGGTCCGCCGGGCACCAGCGACTCACTGGTTGGTTCTATCCTCATCTACCCGCCGCAGATGCTGAGTGGACCATCGTCTGGCCAGGAAACGACGGCCAGAGGATTAATCTACGAGCTCTGGACGACGGGCGGCTGGATGACCATGGACGACGCGATCGTTGTGAGTGCTATTTGCCAGACGGAACATGAAGGTGCTGAGTATGCGGCGGTCTATTTCGCCGCCACAGACGAAGAATCAGGCGGCGATCCACTGTATGGTTTCATCGGCGCGGTGACGGATGGCCAGACGGCAGTCGGTATGGTGAGCTGGGTGGAAGATCCCACCGCCTTTGATGAAGTATGGCGAAATATCCTCAGCAGCATCAGCATCGGGAGCAAGCACGAACTGGAGCGTCGATGCGCCGCGACCGCTGCGCCGGGAACAATATAGAATGAGGGTGGCCCGGGACGCAGAAGAGCCTTTTCACGCTGTCGGCCGAATCCGACGAGGGCTATTTCCTGATCACGCGCACAATGGCAATCCGCGCACGGAGCTGTGCGATCCTCAGAACGAACGTATTCTGGCCAATGAGGAAAAATCCGGCATCCGACATCGCAAATCAGATATCGCTTAGCGTCGCATATTCTCCGGTACCGAGTGCAGCAGTTCTTCCAGCGTGATCTCCCCTTCAACGACGCTGTAAATCTGCCGCTTGCTGTAGCCCATGACGATCAGATCGCGCACATCGTACCCGATCTGTGTGCTGATATCACCCCGGCTGCCGGGATGGTAACCGATCGGCCTGTGTGAAATCTCCCACAGCAGCTCGTCTATCAAAGCAATCAAACGCCCCAGAACCTCGCCGCTCATCCAGCCTCCTGGCAGTAAACAGTGTTCAGTGTCCAGTAAATAGCTTTCAGCTGTCAGCGTCCAGTATACAGCATCTCACTGTCTACTGAATACTGTTCACTGTATACTGCTCTCCATACTCGCAGCCGGAAATACCGTCTACCTCCTGGCTGAAGAACGAGGCATTGATTTCGCCGAAAAGCAGGCTGCGATGACGGCCGTCCATGACGCAGCGATGCAGGAAGCCGTGGACAACGGTGAGTGCATCCACGCGACGCCGTAGTCACTGAAGACAATAATACCCATAACGAAAAGGGCGCGGCCGAGACGGCCGCACCCTTTTTCTTTACAAGAGCTGGTATGCTGCAATCATGACAGATCCACGCCGAACGTTAAGACCCTAATAATTGCTCAATGCAGTTAATCCAAAGTAACAACAGCACATCCGGTTTCATAAGCCACTGGGCCATCTGCTGCCCCGACAAGCAATTGCCACCGGACAATGACTGTCAATCCACCCAGACCCGCTGCTGCCTCAGGTGGCAGGGTCACCAATGCCGTTCCATTGCCGGCATGGTTGGTAATGAAACTAGTTGTGATCGGAAATGGAATAAGCTCTTCTGTGCAGCCTGCATTGGCCAGGTAAATGAGCGGCTTAATATAAAATTCCGTGTTGGGGGATGCACCGTTGAGGACATATCGTTCAACGGCATACAGTTGTGGCCCGTTCGTGTGAATGTTCTCCACAAAGCCTGATCGCAACGGCTGATCCCCAACCGGATAAAATTCAATATGCTCGGAATGGTAGACGCCATCGGCTGCGGCAGCCGAAACCATCGCCACCAATATCAGTATGCCAAGCAAAGCTGCAACCGCCGGCTTGTTGAATCTGGGCGAACTATGTCGAAACGTCGAGTTAAACATGAGAAATCTCCTTTTTTGGAACGGGTTATAAAACTGACTTAACAATACAGAAACGACTGGCCCGAAGGAGTATCCAATTGTCTGAACACCCTCTTCAGAAATACTGTTTGTACCGCTTGTAGTTATAATATTTATATATTGCCTGTTGTCAATATTGTGAAATGCTTCTCAAGGTCCAAACTAATTCTTCCCGGTTGCGTCCATTTTCATTGGCCAGTTCCCCCAACACCCTTGACCGGCTTCGGCGTTCCAAATGTGTCAACTCTCATGGCTCTTCCGCAATTAGCGTTCAAAGGTCAAGAATAAATAGGTCCTGGCTACAATTCCGGCATGGACGACAACTCCATTCCCTACACATTGCCCGGGCTGAAAATCACGCGGACTATCGTGACGCCGACCAAGCTCATTATCCATACAGAGGCAACGCGACGAAAAATTCGCTGTCCCGACTGTCGTCAACCATCGGTAAGCAAACACAGCAGTTACATTCGCAAGGTGCAAGATGTTCCGGTTGGTTCACAAATCGTGGAACTGCACATCCGTACCAGGCGATTTTACTGCAGATCTCCAGACTGTTCGCGGCGCACCTTTGCGGAGCAGCATTTAGGAATTGTCCCACGGCGTGGACGGCGCACAGATAGATTATCTGCCAACTTGACGAATATTGGACTGGCGTTAGGTGGAGAAGCAGGGGCACGTCTAGCCCGGCGATTGCATATGCCTACCAGTGGTGACACGCTCCTACGATTACTGCGGCAAATTGTTCTGCCACCCATGCAGACACCGACTATCATTGGCATCGATGATTGGGCATTTCGTAAGGGCAGCAACTATGGCACCATTATTGTTGATCTAGAGCGGCGCCGTCCAATTGACCTACTTCCATCTCGTAATTGTGAGACGGTCAGGCGCTGGTTAGAGAATC
>JBJYWX010000586.1:0-1520 GCA_046259695.1 Promineifilaceae bacterium (SeqCode)
GCCGCGCGCCGACCAGCTTATTGTTGCACTCAAACGGCAGGTCGAGGGGATTATAGGCCGTATTGCCGAAATCACAGCTCGACCGTTCGCTATCGTCGAGCACGGGCGCCTGCGGGTATGTACCGTCGTCGGCAAAACTGGGGTGCTCCGGCCAGATGCCGCTGTCGATGATGCCTACAAGCACCCCCTCGCCATCATAACCGATATGCCAGGCGCCCCTGGGACCGGTCAGGCCCAAGAAACTGGGGCTGCTGTCCGTCATCGGCTGACGCCACTGGTCCTTCATCACCAGCATCACGCCATCCTGCCGCCGCATGGCCCCCGCCTCTTTCTCGGTCATCATCGCCGAAAAACCGTTGAGCACAACGGTATAGTTGTGCGTTACGGATGACTTTGAAACACCGGCGCGCTCTCGCGCCGCATCTTGTGTTTTTCGTAATTGGGATTTGTAGCTCTTTGCCGCCGCGCTGTGGGCGTCGACCTTATTGCCCTCGGCGGTCGTTACTTCAGCCAGATCACTCATTGCCCCTTCGTAAGCAGCGAGCGGCCAATCCTCCATCAGGACCACGTAGCTCTGCTTCTTACCTGTTGACGCCGCGTCATCGTTCTTCGAATCGGGATCAGGCGGAATAACCGGCGCAGCGCCGGCGCTCACAACCGTCAGCGTCAACAAGATGAAAAGGGTCAGGATGAGCCATGGCCAGACCGATTTCGTTGGACCTTTCTTCATATCCTTGCCTTCCTATTTAGTTGGGATAATACAACACACACTATTTAACTAGTTACATCTTCCTCTAATAATCGATATGCTCCGTAGAACGCTGTCACCTCCTGCCTGCAAAAGAATTTACTTCAAGCTTGTTACAGTATGCTCGAGAAGTAGCGCAAATAGCCGGTATCCCTCCGGTGCTTGCGGGTATTATGACGGCAAAAACTTACCAGATGGCTTAAGTTTCTAATATTAATCTACTACTGTAGTGGGTGTGGTGTCAGCTCAAGTACAGTACGCTAGAAATCGCCAGATTCTAGGGTGACACATTATAACGCGATTTTCCGGCATTCGTCCAATTTTCATTGCGCCATGGAACAACTATCTCTAACTAAAGAAACAAAAAAGATGCCGGCTTATTGCAAAGCCGGCATCTTTTTTTAACAAACTATTCGGCCGTTAGCGATCGCTAACGATTGTCAACATCGACAAGCGTGTAGCCCATGAGGCCGCTGTCGCCCGTATGGGATACCAGGCCATAGTGCCATTCGCCCATCGTCGCGCCGGTCCAGCTCAGGACAATGGGCTCAATGGTGCCGGCCGTCGCTGATGCCGGTGCGGAGTCAATGACCAGGCTTCCACCCGGCGTAGCCGAAACCGCCCAGACCCACATCTCGAAGTCAGCCGATAACCCGGCCGTCTGCCAGCCATGTACGTAGACAGTCCACGCACCGTCCATCGGGTTCCAGATCTCGATCAGTTCATTGGTGCCGCCATTGGTGCTGGAAGCAACCTGAACGCCATTCGGATT
>JBJYWX010000587.1:0-10257 GCA_046259695.1 Promineifilaceae bacterium (SeqCode)
CACCGCCTCAAAGATTTGCGCGAGCCAGAGCAGCTTTTCCAGGTAAACATCACCGGGCTGCGGCAGGATTTCCCGCCGCTCAAATCACTTAGCGCACGGCTGCATAACCTGCCGGCCGAGAGCAGTTCATTTGTCGGCCGCGAGCAGGAAGTAGCGGACCTGGTCGCTTTGTTGGAACAAAGCGAGGCGCGGCTCGTTACGCTTACCGGACCGGGCGGCACGGGTAAGACGCGGCTAGCGCTGCAGGCAGGGCGGGCGCTGCTGGGCCGTTACGGCGATGGCGTGTTCTTTGTGCCCCTGGCCGAAGCGAGCAGCGCTGAACTGGTCGTCTCCAAGACATCGCGGGCGCTGGAACTGCGCGAGGGCACGCTGCCTCCGTTAGAGACGCTACAGGATTACCTGCGCGACAAGGAAATGCTGCTGCTGCTGGACAATTTCGAACAGGTGCTGGAGGCCGCAGATGTTGTCACTGGCCTGCTGGAGGCGGCGCCGGACCTGCACATTCTGGTCACCAGCCGCATTCTGCTAGCAGTTCGCGCCGAGCACAACTACCCCGTGCCCACGCTGTCGCTGCCGGCGGCGAGGAGTTTGTTCATCGAGCGGGCCGCGGCGTCTAACCCGCGCCTTGTTTTCAATGCCAGCAACATGCCGCTTGTGGATGAGATATGCCGCCGCCTGGATGGCCTGCCCCTGGCGATTGAATTGGCAGCGGCGCGGGTGCGGCTGCTGCCTCTGCAGAACCTGCTAGCGCGGCTCGGAGAGCGACTGGACCTCCTGACCGGCGGGATGCGCGACCTGCCCCGCCGGCAACAGACGCTGCGCGGGGCCATCGATTGGAGCTATGAACTGCTGGCTCAAGAAGAGCAGCGGCTGCTGGCACGTCTATCTATCTTTGTGGGTGGGTTTACGCTGAAAGCAGCGGAAGCGGTGTGCACTGTGGATGGCGACTTAGACGTCTTTAGCGGCGTGGAAGCACTGCTGGACCAGAGTTTGCTCAAACGGGAAGACTACACAGGAGGATCGCCACGCCTGGCGATGCTGGAGTCGATCCGCGAATACGCCGCCGAACGCCTGGCCCAGTTTGGCGAAGAGGCGCTGCTGCAAGGGCGACACGGCGCTTACTTCGCGGAGCAGATGCAGGGTATCGGGCTGGCCTACTATTCTCCGGACGCGGTAGCAGCTCTGGACTGGACCGACCGCGAACATGATAATCTGCGCGCGATGTTGAGTCGCGGCCTGCAAACGGAAGTGGGGCGCGGCACGGCGCCGCGCGTAGTGATTGATCTTTGCTGGTACTGGTACCGGCGTGGTTACGTCACCGAGGGACGCGATTGGTCGGAGCGGGTGCTGTCGACGCAGCCGGCCGGCGAACGGAGCGGGGGCCGGGCGCTGGCGTTAGGCAGCTGCGCATTGATGGCGATGTGGCAGGGTGATTTGTATCCGGCGCTGGAATATGCCACCGAGTTTGCCTCCCTGGCCGGCTGGCTTGAAGATGACACGACCCTTGCTATGGCAACTTTTGAAAAAGGGATTATCCAGGTCAACAGGGGCCAGGACAAGGAAGCGCGTGACCTGCTGCGCGAGGCGCATAAGTTGTTCGAGCAGATTGGCCACCCTTTCTTTGCGGCCATATCGCTCGTGCACCAGGCGAACGCCTTGCTCGGACTCGGCGATTTTGGCGGCGCCACGCGGCGACTCGACGAAGCCAAGGTGCTGGTCGAACAAATAAACGAACCATGGTTAACCTCATTCGCCCTGAACAATCGCGGCGAAGTGGCGCGCGCGCAGCGGCGATATGAGGAGGCGCGCGGCTACTACGTGGAGAGCGAACGCATTCTGCGAGAGGTAGGAGACGTTGGTGACCTGGCACGACTGGTGCACACGCTGGCCTATGTTGACCAGCATGAGGGCGACCTACCGCAGGCCGAGGCACGTTTTCGGGAGGCGCTGGCCATTTTCAGGAAGGTGGGCAACCAGCGCGGCATTGCCGAGTGCCTCGCGGGGCTGGCGGGTGTGCTGGCAGCGAAAGGAGCGGCAGTTACTGGCGCAACGCTGCTGGGGGCGGCCGAGGCCCTGCAGGACGCGGCGGGCGCGGCCTGGTGGCCGGCGGATCGGGTGGAAATCGAGCGCAATACGGCCGTGCTGCGCACGGCCCTTGGCGACGATGTGCTGGCCGCCGCACTGGCGGAGGGTCGTCTGTTGAAGATGGATGAGGCGGTGGCCCTGGCGCTTTCGGACAGCGTTGACTAACATGTGATGGACGACACAGCCGCTTCAGCGGCAACACGAGCAGCCTTGATACCCCTTATCGTTCTCGCTACTTAGATCCTGACTATGAGCAATTATTATCCATTGGTGGGTTCGCAAGAATCTGAAAGCGATGTCAGCGGGCTCAGCCAAGCAGAAGCTGAAGCGCGGTATGTGCCGGGCCAGGACAACAGCATCGCCTTTAAACGCAGCGAGACCAGGCGTGAAATTGTGCAGTCGGCGGTGTTTAGCGTTTCCACGTTTGATCTTCTTGGCGCGGCCGTCGTGTTCTGGCTGCTCGGCCAGCCTACCAGCGCGCTCTTCAGCATCTTCATCATGGTGCTGCTCTTCGTCTACAACATCGGCCAGGCTTTCGAGGCCAAAGATAGACTGGACCAGTTATTGGAACTGACCAGCCCTGAAGCTTCGGTCATCCGCGACAGCAAACTGCACGCTATCGACCCGGACGAGATCGTGCCCGGCGACATCGTGCTGGTCGGACCGGGTGATCAGTGTTTCGCCGACGGCCGTCTGCAGAGTGACGATTCCATCTCTGTGAACGAGTCATGGATCACCGGGAACCTGGAGCCCCGAGCGCTGCAGGTGGGCGACCCGGTCCTGGCAGGCAGCTACTGCCTGTCCGGTCATGGCTACTACGAGGTCGACGCGGTGGGCGAGGAGCGGCAAATAGCGGCTGTTCTCGCTTCGCTGAACGCCGGCGTCGTATCAAAGACCCCACTGCAGACGATCATCTATCGCGTTCTGGCCGCTTTGCGCATTCTCGTTTTCGTCCTCGGCATCTATATCGTTATCCGATTTGTTTTCTTCGAGAGCGATCCCGCACAAAGGGGCATCTACGAGTCAGCGCTTTCGATCATTTTGGGGCTGGCTCCTGGTGGCATTTACGTCTCCATTCTGCTCAGCTACGTCACCGGTTCTTCGCAGCTCGCCGGATCGGGCGCCTTGCTGCAGCGCGAGACCGCGGTTGAGGCCCTGGCGCAAACGGATGTGCTATGTTTCGGCAAGGCAGGGACGCTGACCGGGACACTGGTAGAGTTTGAAGCGACCGAACGGTCGGGCGAGGACAATCCGTTTTCAGAGAGCCATGTCCAGCAAATCCTGGGCGATTTCGCCCGTAGTACGCGCTCGCGCAGCAACCTCATCATGGCCATGAGAGAGAGTTTCGATGGTACCAAACGGCCTGTTGAGGATGATGCCTTGTTCATTTCCATAGCGGGTTGGCAAGGCGTTGTTTTCAACGATGATGACCTGGAGGGCAGTTTTGTTTTGGGTCATGAAGACGCCCTGGCCGAGCACTTGGACTGGACCGGTATTGAGAAACGGATCAGTAGCGAAGATTCACCGCCAACGGGTAGAGCATCGATAAAGCGGATACTGTTCAGCTATTCCCCTGAGCTCAGACGCTTGCGATATCGTAACGGCCGTCCGCGGCTGCCCGAAAGATTGATCCCTCTCGGCTATTTGCTTTTTTCGGAGGACATACGCCCGGAGGCAAAGGAAACTACGTCTGCCTTTTTAGAATCGGGTATGGTTCTGAAGATACTATCTTCGGATAAGGTGGAACGCGTAATGGAATCGGCCGAAGCCGTCGGTCTCACCGGGCCAGATGGATCGCCGCCAACCGCCATATCAGGACCCGAGCTGGCACAGCTTTCCGCCGGCCAACTTGCGGATAGATCCATGGGCACGGATGTTTTTGGCTTACTGGCCCCGCGCCAAAAAGGGGAAGTTGTGCACTCGCTGAAAGAGCAGGGCGCTTTAGTAGCGATGGTAGGCGACAGCGTGGGCGACCTGGCTGCACAGCATGAGGCCAATCTGAGCATCGCCTTTCGCGACAGCAACCAAGCGTCTATCAGTATCGCCGACGTAGTGCTGCTGGACAATACACTCGCTGCTTTGCCCACCATCTTGGAATCGGGGAAACGCATTTTCAACCGCCTGCTCGATGTGCTGGATCTGACCTTGGCCCATGCGGTGACAGCGGTGCTGCTGACGCTCATCGCCATTTTCGCCGGGGCGAGGTACTTCCCGTATCTGCCGGCCCACAATACGATAGTCTCGTTCCTGACCATCACCCTTCCGGCAGTTGGGCTGTCCTATTGGCTGGGTCCGGGGGACGTACATCCCAAACATTTGGGCAGGAGGCTCGCCTTTTTTATTCTGCCCGCCGGAATAACGATCGCCTTACTCGTTCTTGGCGCCTATCTTCTTACGGCGCAGCAAACCGGAAACGTTGCCTATGCGCGCGTCCTGGTTACGCATTTGCTCGTTGCCACGGGTCTGATTCTGGTCATCTTCGCTCAGCCGCCGTCGGAGTTCTGGGTGGGGGGCGATGCGCTCAGCGGAGATTGGCGACCGACAATAATGGCAATCGCGCTCTGGTTTCTGTTCATGTTGCTGACCATCGCTCCTTTCAACAGAAGTCTGTTTGGCCTGTACCCTTTGCGAGCGAGCGAGCACTATCTGTTTGTGCTGGTTTTGCTGGCCCTATGGGTGCTGCTCCTCAGGGCACTGTGGCGCGCTGATTGGCTCCGCGAATTGGGCGGTGTCGCCGGCAACGACGGCGAGTAGCGGTCATTACGATCTTCCCCGGGACGCCTTACTTGCGCGGTTTCCGGGCGCGGAGCTCGTCTGCGGCGGGCAAAAACGCCTCATCTTGGACACTTTTTGGACTAAGTGGCAGCTTAACTGTACAACATCCGGCAGATTAGCATATAATACAAAATGTATTTTCCCGGCGACTTCGCCGGCTCGATTGCGAGCGCCTGTTTTGATTTCCGGGGAAAATTGTTTGTTACAGAAGGAGATGTATAAATGACAACGCAAAGTTATGATTCAGCAAGCGCAGTTTGGGGCAGGGTAAAGCTGCCGCCCTGGTGGCTGGTACTGATTGAAGGTATTTTACTGGTAATACTTGGTATCTTCTTTTTCGTCAGCCCATACCAGACATTGGTGACGGCCGTTTGGGTGCTTGGCCTGTACTGGCTCATTCGCGGTATCCTGGACCTGGTATCGCTGCTCTGGGACCGCGCCATGTGGGGCTGGAAGATATTCGCCGGCATTTTAGGCATCGTTGCCGGTTGGATTCTCTTGCAGCAGCCGCTGGGTGGATCGCTGGTGCTCTCCAGCACGCTGGTCTGGCTGCTGGCCTTCATCGGGCTCTTCATCGGCATCTCGTCCCTGATTCGCGGCTTCCAAGGCGCGGGGTGGGGCACACTGATCCTGGGCGTTATCGAGATCGTGCTCAGTATCATCCTGCTGATGAATGCCCGCGGCGCCGCGGCCTGGATGCCCTGGGCATTGGGTCTGCTCTCCATTTTTGGCGGCATTATGGCCATCTTCGGCGCATTCCCCCTGCGCAGGGTGGAACACCAAATTGAGGATGCCAAGGAAGATGCGGCGGCCAGAATGAGCGAGATGAAGATGGCATCGGCGGCCGCGACGGCTGAAGCGGCCAGAGCTGTGACAGCGGCTAAAGCGGCTGAGGTGGAGGCACCGGAGATGCCGGAAATGCCGGAAATGCCGGAGATGCCGGCGGCGCCGGTCATGCAGGACTTAACGCTGATTGAGGGCGTTGGGCCCAAGACGGCCGAAGCGCTGCAGGCGGCGGGAATCAACAATTATGCTGATCTGGCCGAGCATTCGGCCGAGCAGGTGCACGAGATTCTGAAGGACGCGGGCATCAGCGCCGATCCAACGACCTGGCCCGAACAGGCCCAGCTTGCGGCGGTAGGCAAGATGGACGAGCTGAAAGCGTTCCACCACCGGCTGCAGGGCGGCCGCCTGTAATATCGTGTGAAGCTGCACACTGAAGCAGCATCCGGAAAATAATCACAAAGAAAAGCGGGAGGTTTAACTCCCGCTTTTCTTTTACCCGCGTTTCGCCACATGCCGGAGGTTGCCGCTGACGCTGCGCGCACCGGCCAGGTGCTGAGCAATTTGCTCACTAACGCGCTGGCGTACACACCGGCCGGGGGAATGATCAGATTGTCGGCCGCAGCCGGAGACGGCGAGGTAACCGTCTCCATATTGGACAGCGGGCCAGGTGTACCTGAAGAGCACGCCGCTTACCTCTTCGAGCGCTTCTATCGCGCCGACCCGGCGCGCACGCGCGGGTTAGGGCGCCGGAACGGCGGCGCTGGCCTTGGACTGGCCATTTCGCAGGCCTACATCGAAGGCCAGGGCGGGCGCATCTGGCTGGAGACGGGGAACATCCGTGAGGGGGCGCTGTTCTGTTTTACGCTGCCAGCTGCTGGCCACCACCCACTGTCTTGACACCTGCACGCCAGACAGTATCATGAGCGTATACTGTCTGTGCATTTGGGCGGGGGTAGAGGAACAGGTAGCGTGCCGACCAAAAAAGGGAAGATCCAGCGAGTCTTAATCGTCGACGACAATCTCTTCGCGCGGGAAGGCATGGCTGTTTATCTCAAGCGCAAGGGCTATGAATGCGATGAAGCGGCGGACAGCGCCGGGGCGCTGGCAGTGGCCTTCAAGCAGCCATTTGATGCGGCCATTGTAGACATTGTCCTGCCGCCAAAGCAGGGCGCGCCAGCCGACATGTCCGGCAGCGAGGGCATTAACCTGGCGCGTAAACTAAAACAGGCATATCCCCAGCTGGGTGTCGTCGTTTTTTCGGCGTTTAACGACCGCGGTCGCGAGGTGCTGCAGCTGGCCGCGGACGGCACGCGCGGTCTGGCCTACATGGTCAAGGGCGCCCATCCGGACCGCGTGCTGGAAGCGCTGCGGGCGACGTGCGACGGCCAGGTCGTCCTGGGGCCGCAGGTCCTGGACTACAGTTCCGCTATGTCCAAAGAGCTTTGGGCCATGTTGTCGGAAGAAGAAGCGCCCTGGGTAGGCGAAGCGGTGGTTCGCTGCCATGAACTGACCGAACGCGAAATGGAAGTGGCCGAGCTGCTGGCCGGTTCATTCACCACGCAGGGCATCGCCGATGCCCTCGGCATTTCGCTTAAGACCGTGGAGAAGCACACGAACCGCATCTACAGCAAGCTGCGCCTGAGCGACGTTGACCGGCGCGACCCACCGCTGCGCAAAGCGCTGCTCTTGGCCAAGACCTGCTGGCTCTATGAACTGCAGGAGAAATCGGACCGGTGAGCGTCCCGGCCTGGCTGCGTAACTGGGCAGGCATTTTGCTGCTGGCTGCCTTGTTCTGGGGTGCTCTCAGCGCCGTCACGCTGGCGTTGGAAATCGGCCGTCCCTTTGCCGGCTTTGCCAGCTACAGCATAACCCTGGAAGAATGGGGGCGTGTCGCTGAGGAATCTCCTTCTTGGTGGACTATTCGCCGTTTGTTGGGCGACGATCTAAGGGGCAAATTCACTACCATCGACGGGCTGCCCTTCACACGCCATGTTGATGCGGTCTTCCGCCAGTCCGCACCGGGTGACATACACGCCGTAACGTTTATCCGCGAAAACACAGGGCAAGAGATTACATTGGCTTTGGCGGCACGGTCATTCTCTTTCTACGATTTCCTGGACCTGAAGCTGCCAGAGCTGATTGTCGCCGCGAGTTTCTGGATTTTGGGGGCAGTCGTGCTGAGAGCAGCGCCGGATCAGCCAACCAATCGGGTTTTTGCCGGCCTGGTCGCATGCATTGCGGCACATCGCCTGCTTACAACGAATGTTATTTTTGCCGACAACCGCTGGTGGCCGAATATACTTACATCCGTCCAACTGGTATTCAGCGCCGGTCTCATTGGCACGGCCTTTCATTTCGCGTGGCTCTACCCCACCCCTTTGCCGCGACGTCCAATGAAACTGATCTTCCTCTTCTATGTGCTTGCCGCAGTCACTGCGGGTGTATTGATTATCGGCCGTTCGCCCTGGTGGCCCCCGGGCATCGAACCGCCCAACTCCTTCCTGAGAGAACTCGCCTTTCCGGTGTTACTGTATCTCTACCTGGTCAGTCTGGCAGCCATCTTCATCCGCATACTCTACTCCTCGCTGCAGCCGCATAAAACGCGGCGCGAGAAACGGATTCTGCTATTAACAGCGTTAGGCATGCTCGTGGCGCTGCCCGTTCTACTGGCTCTGGCAGGGGAAGTGATCCCGGGTGTGGAGCATAATCTGCATTGGCGAAGCATTGACCTGCGCTATCTCTTGCTGGGCATTCCGCTGACCCTGTCGCTGGCGATAATCCGCTACCAGAATCTGACGGTGCCGCCGCCGGCATTTCTTTTCGTGGTGGTCCTGGCGGCCAGCGCGCTGCTGGCAAGCATCGCCGCCACGCTGTGGGCAGCCGTGTCGCCGGGCATCTACTATGGCGGACGGCCCGCGTTCCTGCCTTTTTTCGTGCTCATCTTTGGGGCCAGCGTCTTCTGGAGCATGCAAACAACGTGGCAGGGCTGGTTCGGCCGTTTTTTGCAGCGAGAGCGGCTGAACTATGAGGCTTCGCGCAATGTCGGCCGGCGCCTGCAGACGCCCACAGACCCACGCACACTGCCGCAGGCCCTGGCGGAAGCGATAAATGACGAGCTGGGGCTGAACGTGACGGCCGTGTGGCTGGCCAACCGTGAAGAGCAGGTCTTTAAACTGGCGGGGCGGGCCGGCGAGGCAGGTGCGCTGCTGCCGGAGAATGTGGCGCTGGCGCACGGCCAGCCCGGCAGGGGACCGTGGCGCTTGGCGCCCGGCCAGCCGCTGCCAGAATGGCTGGCACCGCTCGTATCTTCGCCACTGGAGATCGCTTCTCCGCTGCATCATGACGGGGAATTCGTAGCCTTATTAGGTTTCGGGCGTCGTTGGGATGAGGAGATTTTCGACGAGCAAGACATTGTTGTCCTGGACCTCGTCGCACAGCAGGCGCTGTTGTACTTGCAGGTTGCACAGCAGATCGAAGTCCTGCGCCAGGTGCCGCAGCAAATCAGCGCGGCGCAGGAGCGGGAGCGCACGCTGCTGGCGGCCGAGCTGCACGATACGATCCAGCAGTTCCTGGGCCGCCTGCCGTTTTTCCTGGTAGCCAGCAAAGAGGCCATGGTCGATGATCCGCAGGAAGCGGCTGAGCTGCTCGAACGTTCGCTGCGCGATATCGAGAACGCGGCGCAGACGGTACAGGGCATTCGGCAAAATCTGGCCCCTAGCCAGCTCGAGCGCAGCCTAGCGCGTTCGTTGAGTGCGCTGGCGGCGCATACCGAGCAGCGAAACGGACTCGCGGTGCGGCTGAACGTGAGCGGCGACGTAGACGCGGCAACTGATTTGGAATCGCGCCACGCTATTTACCGCGTTATCCAGCATGCGCTGGACAATGCCATCCTGCACGCAAACGCAGCGCAGGTTGACGTGACGGTGCAGCAGCAAGACGGGCGGGTTAACTTTACCGTGCGGGATGACGGCCGCGGCGCGACGCCGGAGGAACTCTGGCTGGCGCGTTCACTGGGCCATTTTGGCTTGCAGTCCATGCAGGCCCGGGTAGAGGCGTGCGGTGGGGAGTTTTTCTTCAACACAGAGCACGGGAACGGCACACAGGTGACAGGGTGGGTGCCGGCAGCCGGCGGCGAGCAAAGATAGAAGTTTTCCCCTATGCAGGTGTAGGGCAAACATGGTCGTTACAGTGCAGTAAAGCGCCTATACTATACGTAGAAGCGGGTTGTTCCACTCGCTTAGGGTCAGTGTCCTATTAGGACACAATCATTGATTTTGTGCCTCCGGGGCAGGGGTTTTTTCGGAAGCAGCCTCCTGTGTTCCAAACGCAAGGTAAACAGGAGGCCTCGCTTTGTCTGGCCACCGCCTTGTCATGCCGAACGTCCCCTTGTCATGCCATACACTCTCTTGTCGTGCCATACACTCTCTTGTCATGCCGAACACCCCCTTGTCATACCGAACACCCCCTTGTCATACCGAACATCCCCTTGTCATGCCGAACGAAGTGAGGCATCCCTGGGGCCTTGCGCAATCAGAGCTTTTTCCCTGCGCATGGCCATAGGGATCCTTCAGGCTGCGCCTTCAGGATGACATGGCGTCCCCTTGTCATGCC
>JBJYWX010000588.1:0-4837 GCA_046259695.1 Promineifilaceae bacterium (SeqCode)
AGGTGCGCCGCCGGCCGTATTCCGTAGTTCTTTTCGATGAGATCGAAAAGGCGCATCCCGATGTTTGGAACGCGCTTCTGCAGCTTCTGGATGACGGCCGCCTGACCGACGGCCAGGGTCGCGTGGTCAACTTCCGCAACACCGTGATCGTCATGACCAGCAATGTCGGTACCTCATTCGTGAAGCGTTCCGGCGCACTGGGATTCACAGGCGGCCATGATAAGGACGAGGCGGCCGATCATAAGCGCATTGAAGACGCCCTTAAGAAGACGTTCCGTCCCGAGTTTATCAACCGCATTGACGAAATCATTATCTTTGAGCCTTTGAGCGAAGATGATGTGGTCGAAATCGTCAACCTGCAGATGCGCGACGTGCAGGCGCGGCTTTCAGAGCAAGGCGATCTGACGATCGAGTTGACCGACGAGGCCAAGCGCTGGCTAGCGAAGCAGGGGTTTGATGAGGATTTTGGCGCCCGGCCGCTGAAGCGCGCCATTCAGCGTTTTGTAGAGAGCCCGCTCTCGGTGCAGCTGCTGAAGGGTGACTTAAATGCCGGCGACCGCGTCCGGATTGAGGTAGAAGACGATGCGCTTGTCTTCACGCGGCTCGAAAGTGCGCCGCCGATTCCGGCCGGTAACGTTGAAGAGAAGGTTGAAAGCGCCTAATTGCGCGGAGCAAATGGTTCCGCGCCAGGCGAGCCATAAGCCATGGTAAGTAAAAGCCTCCGTATTACGGGGGCTTTTTTGTTGTTAAACAGCCAGTATCTGTAGAGCTGCATCCCTAATCGACTGCCGGTTGTCTCGCGCCTGTCGCTGAATAGCGCGATATGCTTCCTCTTCGCTCAACCCAGCCTGCATCAGTTTACCTTTGGCGCGGTCAATCAGTTTGCGCATTTCAAGCTGGTCTTGCAGCCTCTCGTTTTCCAGAGCCAGATCATAATGCTCCCAGAAGCGTTTGT
Organism: Promineifilaceae bacterium (SeqCode); assembly: GCA_046259695.1. GTDB lineage: Bacteria > Chloroflexota > Anaerolineae > Promineifilales > Promineifilaceae > JAACFF01. The sequence continues at coordinate 956 of JBJYWX010000588.1, forward strand.
TCGCCACGGTGATCGCTGCCGCGAGTTCATTGGCCTTAATTGGCTTGACTAAGTAGCCCTGGATGGGAAGCTCAGCCGCGCGTTCCACGAGGTCCTGCTGGCTGAAAGCGGTCAGTAAGAGAATTGGCATGGGCTGCGTGCGCGCCAGGACCTTGGCCGCTTCCAGGCCGTCGGTATAAGGCATTTTGATATCTAGAATGGCCATATCTGGCTGCTGGCCGCGCGCTAACAGCAGCGCTTCACGGCCGTTGCTGGCCGCGATCACTTCGTGACCTAACTCCTGCAGCATTGACTTCAGGCCCAGACGTATGATCGACTCGTCTTCAGCAATCAAGATTCTCATAAGCAGGCCCGGCGAGAGCGTTCCCCGGACGCGCTTATTTATCAGAGACGAGACAGGCTGTCAAGCGTTGAGCAAAGATGTGACTGGAGGAAAAGGTTATTGCGGCAGATTTCGCGGCATGCGGACGGTGATTTCAGTGCCCTGGTCCAAATGGTTAAACTTGATGCGCCCGTGTAAATCATCGGTCACCAGGGTCTGCGCTATCTCCAGTCCAAGGCCGGGCTGGAATGCATCTGGCAGGCCGCGGCCATCGTCGCGCACCAGGACAATGTATTCGTCGGGAGAGTGGCCAAGCGAGATAAAAATCGTGCCCGAAGCCTGCCCCTCAAAAGCGTGCTCCAGTGCATTTTGTACCAGCTCGTTGCAGACAAGGGCCAAAGCAGTGGCAGCGCGGCTCGGCAGCTGCAGCGCCTCACCCTGTAGACGGATCTCAATTGCCCGATCCGGTCCAATCATTGAGCCTGCGGTCATGCTCGTGATGCGTTCCAGCACCTCCTTGACATTCACCAGTCGAAATCCACGCTCTGATAGCACTTCATGCACCGCGGCGATGCTTTGCACACGGTGCATGTTCGTCTCCAGCGCTTGACGTGTAGCGGATGAATCTGTCTCGTGTATCTGGAGCTGCATCAGCATGGCCACGGTCTGTAGATTATTCTTAATGCGGTGGTGCATTTCACGCACGACGGCGGTGTTCGTGATCAACTGCGCGTTTTCAATGGCAAGCGCCGTCTGGTTAGCCAATGTCAGCAGCAGCGTGCGCTCCTGTTCGGTGAACGACCGGCGGCTGTTCGAGAAGCAGTTCAAGACGCCAATAACGCGATCGCGGACACTCAGCGGCACCGAGAGCAAGGATATTAACCCGGCTGCCAACGCCAGTTCCCGATCTTCAAGCGCAAGCTCCTCGCTAATGTCAGCTATATAAGCCGCCTCGCCGGTGGCGGCGACACGCCCAATTACTCCTTGCCCGACTGGATAATGCGGGTTTGTAGCGGCGGGCTCGCTGTTTCCCGTGTGTCGCTGCAGCGTCTCCGGTGTGTCGTCTAGCAGGTAAACTTGGCACGCGGTGACATGCATGATCTGGGCCGCCATTTCGCTGACAATATCCAGCATGTCATCGATGAAAAGAGGGGAAGTCACCATCTCGCTGACCTGCGCCAGGGCGCGCAGTTCTTCTATCTGCCGCCGCTGCTGGTCATATAGCTGCGCGCGCGCCAGACTGACGGCCGCGAGATCGCCAATCAGTGAAAGTAATTCCACCTCACCCGGTGTGAATGAGCGGCTGGCCAGAGTCTGCACATTCAACGCACCAATTGGCTCGCCCTCACTGGCCATGGGAACGGCTAGCAGGGAGGTGAAATCATTCTCTTCCGCTTCATCCACCCACTTAAACTGGGGATGCTGCCTCGCTTCAGCGGCGTAGACGGGGCGATTGTGGGCCACAGCCCAGCCAGTCATCCCTTCGCCGACGCGTAAAGTGGAGCGGCCTAGAGCTCTTTTGGCGAGGCCGGTCGAAGCTTGAAGGCGTAGAGATTCGCCATCGGGGTCGAGCAAATAGATCGTGCAGCTGTCAACACGCATCACTTCCGCCGTTTTGCGGGCAATCAGGTCCAGGGTGCTGTCTAGGTCCCAGGCGGCGCTCAATGCGCGCACAATTTCGCGCAGGGCCAGCAATGCCTGCGGGCGGGTCAACGCGCTTGGATTTCCACCTGTCATATCGGCGATGCGTCACACTCCTCGCGGCCCGGCTAATCGGGACCGTACAAGGGCGCCATTATAGCAGATCGTCTGCCGCTCCCCGGCAGATCATTTTGTCTCTGCCGGCGGATCAGGAACCATGAGCGGCGAAGCGAGGGCCGCGAGCAAAGAAAAAGCCCTTCCCGCGGAGGGAAGGGCTTTCCGCAAATAGAACCCCATCTAGATGCCGTAGTAGAGCAGGAATTCGTAAGGGTGGGGACGTAGGCTAACTGGGCCCACTTCTTCGCTGCGCTTGTAGCTGATATAAGCCTCCAGAACGTCGGAGGTGAAGACGCCGCCTTCCAAGAGGTAGTCGTTATCAGCTTCCAATTCATCGAGGGTCTCGTTGAGCTTACCCTTGGTCATAGTGACCTTGTCGATGTTCTCTTCTTCAAAAAGATCCATATCGGCCGCTTCACCGGGATCGATCTGGTTCTTGATGCCGTCCAACCCGGCCATCAACATGGCCGCAAAGGCCAGATAGGGGTTGGCCGCGGGATCCGGGCAGCGGAACTCAATACGCTTCGCCTTCGGCGATTTGGAGTACATCGGAATACGCACGGCGGCGGAACGGTTGCGGGCCGAGTAGGCGACGACGACCGGCGCCTCATACCCAGGTACCAGGCGGCGGTAGGAATTGGTGGTCGGCGCCACGATGCCCAGCAGGGAGTTGATGTGTTTTAGGATGCCGCCAATATAATACAAAGCGATCTGGCTCAAACCGGCATATTCATCGCCAGCAAAAAGCGGCTTGCCATCCTTCCACAAGCTCTGGTGCGTATGCATGCCGGAACCGTTGTCGGCGTAGATCGGTTTGGGCATGAAGGTTACGGTTTTACCCGCGGCCTTGGCCACATTCTTAATGACGTACTTGTACATCTGCATCTGGTCTGCCATTGTGACCAAAGGGCTGTACTTCAGATCGATTTCACATTGTCCTGCCGTGCCCACCTCGTGATGGTGGACTTCCACGCTCAGGCCGGAGTCAATCAACGTGCGCACCATGACCGAACGCAGGTCCTGCAGGGTATCGAATGGGGCAACAGGGAAATACCCACGTTTGTGCGGAACGGAGTGACCGTAGCCAAAAATATCGGAGTTCCACGGCCCTTCTGCACTGTCTACCTGATAAACGGAAGAGTATTCGCCGGCGGAGTATTTTACCTGGTCAAAAACGAAGAACTCGGCCTCCGGCCCAAAGTAGGCGGTGTCGGCAATGCCGCTGCTTTTTAGATAATCGGCCGCTTTCTGGGCGACGTAACGCGGATCGCGGCTGTAGGGTTCACGCGTGATCGGGTCAAAGATAGAACAGACGAGACTCAATGTCGGCGCTTCGCATATGGGGTCCATCACGGCGGTAGCCGGATCGGCCAGCAGAATCATATCGCTTGATTCAATGCTCTGAAAACCACGGATTGAAGAGCCATCAAAGCCCATACCATCCTCGAATGCTGTCTCCTCACTAAATTCTTCTACCGGCATCGAGAAATGCTGCCACTGGCCAAACAGATCCGTGAATTTGACATCTACAATCTGTACACCTTTCTCCTTGATAAAGTCCATTACATCTTTTGGGGTTTCCATTGCTACAAAATTCTCCTAAAAAAGTTCCTAATAACCAGTAAAACTGTGGGATAAGCCGGAGAAACCCGGCTTATCCCTTATCTTGTGCTTTCGCAGCCATGCTACGAAGATTGTACCCGCGGCCCTAATACCGCCTAGCTCCAACCATAGACACCTCCGCTACGCTGTTTCTGAGTTATTTACCGGAAACGTTAGTCACCGGGAGAAGGTATAGGTTG
>JBJYWX010000589.1:0-13377 GCA_046259695.1 Promineifilaceae bacterium (SeqCode)
AAAAACGTACGCGTGAGATCGCTGCAGTAGCCTGCGAAGCGAGCGCCCATATCGACTAATATAATGTCGCCGCTCCGCAGCGGTCTATCTCCAGGGTGGTGATGCGGGCGCGCGCTGTGAGCGCCGAAGGCGACAATCGAATCAAAGGCGAGGCCATCGGCTCCGCTTTCGCGCATCCATTTCTCGATCTCCCACGCCAGCTCCCGTTCCGTAATGCCCTTGCGAAGGAGTTGCGGGACGGCCGTCATGGCCGAATCCGTGATTGCGGCTGCTTTTTGTATATGGGCGATTTCGGGCGTGCTCTTACCCACACGCAGCGGGCCAATAGGGTCATCAAGCAGGTGCACGCTCACATGGCCGATTTCAGAGAGTTGATTTACAGTCTGGCAGGTGACGTAGTTAGCTTCTATCCCAATAGGCGTCTCGGTAGCAAACTCGAGAAGACGGGCCATGTCAGCCATCGCACGCTCATGCTTGAAGAGTTCAAACTCTGGAGCTTCTTCAGCTGCCTGCAGCCAGTAGCGCGAGTCTGTGGCCAGTAGGGCCATGTCGGGCGTTATCAGCAGGTGACCATCGGAGCCGGTGAATCCGCTGACCCAGCGGCGGTTTACCGGGTTCATAACGAGGATTGCGCCGACGCCCCAGGTGTGAAATTGTTGGCGGATAGCCGATATGCGGGATTTGTGTAGACTGAGCATACGAACTTAATTTCGCATAGTAATTATTTAGCTCAACTTACCAACTGCACCAAGCTTGCTTCGTTACCCAGCTTCTTCGCCACGTGGCGAATCTCATGGCTAAACACGGTGCGCAGCACAGCGATCATGGTAGCGTAGGTCGGATCCATTCCATAGTAGGATAAGTTACGCGAGCCAAGATTAATACCTTTGCTAAAAGGCGTATCAGAGGCATAGTGCGCGATGCCTATAGGGAAGGGGGCATTATGGAGATCAACTATTTCATTGTATGGATGGCGCGTGGGCCGCACCATTTCGTAGATACCACTTAGATAGGGCCCGGCCTCCATTTCCATATCGGTATATCCTTCTCGGTAGAAGACCGACATATAGCCTTCGTTTTGCAGGAAAGTGCCTGGAACAGTGATGGCTTTCTGGTTGTCCAACACAGTACCGTATATAAGATGAGGCGCTACTGCGGCCGCCTGTATATCATTGCTAAACAGATAGGTATTTAGCGTATGTTCGTCATGAACAACGTTGGGGATCATCACATCACCGATGCGGCCGTTGAGCGTCGCTGCCTTGCCTGCAACGTAAACGCCGCGGACATTGGCTACATTGCGCGCTATTTCGGTCAAGACCAAGTATGCGGCCATGCCTAAGGGATAGTCAACGTTAAAGATAAGCGCGTCGCTTTGCGCCAGCAGAGCCAGCTCGGGCATTTGAAGCCGCGGATCAAAGCGCTTCGGATCCAGTTTATTCAACCTTACAACCTGGGCTTCGATATCGAAAGCATGCCCGCTGCGCACGCGCGATATACCCACCTCACATTCGCAATCAAGCTGGCTCTGGCGTTCGGCCGGCAGTTCCGCCTGGTATTTCTTCAACACATAGTAGAAGTAGTTCTCCAAGCTGCTAGGCACGCTACTGTCCATAATGTCGACATATTCGCGGTGAAGTTCCTTAGATCCCGAGGTGTTGACAAACTCCTGCAGATCCTGCTCAATTGAGAGAGCGAATCCGCTCAGGAGATTAGCCATGCTGTGCGGGTTGCTCGAAATGAAGTAGATCGGCTGTTCTGTGAAGTCGATTTCGTCTTCCTGCCGCTCGATGTTCTGCCACCATCGGCGGGTAGCGCGCTTGTAATCAGCCAAGGAACCTGCGAGGGACCTGATGGAAATCTCCTGTGTATCCTCGGCGATGGCCAGTAGCTTGTCGGCCGTATCCTCGCCCCAGATTTCACTAAGCCGTCCCAGGTCCTCGGCATCAATTTCGGTTACTTCTGCCAGGGACTGGAGCTCGGCATAGGAAGGCGCTCCGTCGCCCTGGCGGATCATTTGTAAGATTTGAATGGCCGCATGGTTGTCGAGGCGCTGGTGGAGCTTGTCTCTTTCGATCTGATACGCGGTCAGCATGGGGACCAAATCATCAATGTCGGAGCGGCTGGCAATATACACGGCGAGAGTTCGATCGCCATCATAGAAACTGCGCCGCCGGCGCCCTGCGGCCGAGACACGCTGCCATTGTTCGACCTCACAATAGCCATGTTCGCAGAAGACGCGCTCAGATTGTCCCATAACCACCAGGTCTATCCTGTCCAAGCAGTCCGGCAAGCGCAGGATTGAGTAAATGAATGCGCCCATATCAGGTTCAGGATCGCCCGCCTTGGGATGCAAAGCCGAATGGATGCTCTTGTGGGCCTCGATGAGTGTCTTTATCTGAACCGGGCGTGAGCTACGAAGCAAGGAATAGTAGGTGCGTAGGTATAGCAAAATCTCTTCGTTCCCAGATGTTGGCACAGTGCGTATCATTTTGTCTCCATAAGCGCTGCGATCCGCAGCTTAACGTACAACGATAATGCCCGGGCCCTCGATGACCTCGCCGATGACCACAGCATCAGTAACCATCGCCAGGAACTGCGCGACATCTTCTTCCTCAACGGCCACCAGTAAACCACCAGACGTTTCCGGCGTATAAAGCATGTGTTGTATCAGTTCGGGCACATTCGGGTCAAAGTTGATATGGTCGCGAAAGAAGCGCAGGTTGTTAGCCATGCCGCCGGGAAATGAGTCTTCCTCACCGTATTTGAGTGCGCCCGGCAGCCAGGGCAGGCGGCTAGTTTCGATTATGAATGTTGCACCGGCCTGGGAAGCCATTTCGTAGGCATGGCCAAGCAGCCCATAGCCGGTGATATCGGTGACGGCCAAAGCACGAGCTGCCTGGGCAGCCTCCGCCGCCAGCTTATTGAGCCGCTTCATGCTTTCGACGGCCGCCGCAACATCCTCGTCACGCGCCATCTGGCGCTTGAGCGCAGTGGTCACAACGCCTACACCCAAAGCCTTAGTCAAAATCAACTTGTTACCCGGTCGCGCACCACCCTTCTTTTTGACGGCATCTGGATGAATTATACCGGTAACCGCCAGTCCATATTTCGGTTCTTTGTCATTGACACTGTGGCCGCCAACTACAACAGCGCCGGCCTCTGCCACTTTCTCAGCGCCGCCGCGCAGTATTTCGCGCAGCACGTGATCACCTAGATTGTCGGGGAAAGCAAGCAGGTTAATGGCAAACAGGACCCGGCCACCCATGGCATAGATGTCGGAAAGTGCATTGGCCGCCGCGATGGCGCCAAAGTCATAGGGATCATCCACTACGGGCGGGAAAAAGTCGGTGGTGGAGACAATCGCCTGTTCATCGTTCACGCGATAAACCGCCGCATCGTCGGCTAGATCGAGACCCACAAGCAGGTCAGGATAATCGGCCATCTGGAACGTTGCCCGTATCGGTTCTAGTGCTTTTTCCAGCTCCGACGGAGCCAATTTAGATGCTCAACCCGCGCATGAGGCAAGTGCGGTGAGTCTGATCTCGCTTGAACTCATTTATTTCTCCATGAAGGCACCTTGCGGTGGTTCGCTGCTGTATCCAATGGCGCCCATTCATTCACAATACGGGAAGTATACAGTATGGTGATACCGTCGCAATTGTGATTGACGCAGCTTATTCAGGTTTTTATAATGGCTTGGCTATGTCTGGAAATGAATTCTCTCGCCTTGAGCGTTTGCTTCGCGAAACGGTTGAAGGGTCCTTTGGCCGTTTGTTTGGCAGTTACTTGGAACCGATGGATGTTGCCACACAGCTTGTCGCGGCAATGGAGGACCACACGGCTCACCAAGACAAGCAAATCAGTTACGATGTGTTGCTCCATCCTGATGACTTACAACTGCTGCTCGAGCGCAATCCTGATTTGAACAACGAACTCGCGCTTGCGGCCTGGGAAATTGGCAAGCGCTATGGTCTGGTCCTGCCGGCCCAACCGGTGCTGCGGCTGCTGGCAGATGAATCGGGCAGGCGACGCCGTGTGCGAATTTCACCACGGCTGGAGGCGCCAGACTTAGATGTCACGCAAGTAAACCTATCCCAGGTTGCCGGCAGTCCGATCCTGGGTGCAATACGTGCGCTTGATGCCTATCTAGTCGTTCAGGGCAAGCGACATGTAGCGCTGGATGAACCTTTGGTCACAATCGGTAGGCGTCCAGATAACGACATCGTGTTGAATGCATCGAGCGTAAGCCGCCAGCACGCTCAAATTAGATGGCGTTTCGATCGTTTTGTGCTTTATGACATAAGCAACCGTGGCCGCACGGCCGTCAATGGCGAAGCGGTGCACGAAGCGGTGCTGCGGCCGGGCGATGTCCTCGCATTTAGCGATGTGTTTTGTGTCTATGGTGAGGGACATGAAGAACGCTCACGCGATGGGAGCGCTGCTTCGCAAGCGGGGAACACTCTGGTCTATTTACACACAAATGATGAGTGAGGCCGCGCTGCTTCTACTGTTGCGCTTGGCGAGCGGTTTGCTACTTTTCGTGTTTCTCGCCGTATTGGCTTCGTTTGTCTACCGAGATTTGCAACAAAGCGCTGAGGAGGTTCGCGCCAGCCGCCAGGCCTATGGGACTTTGCGTGTTGTCTCCAGTGATGCCTCTTCCGCCGCCGAAGGGACCGTTTTTCCCCTGCTGCCAATCACGCGCATTGGCCGCGCAGCCGGGAATACGATTGTTCTTGAAGACAGCTTCGTTTCATCAGAGCACGCGATGCTAACCCGCCGTGAGAGGCAGTGGTGGCTGGAGGACCTGCAGAGTCGCAACGGGACAATCCTAAACGATCTACGGGTGGAAGCGCCAACCGTTGTCGGTGCTGGGGACATAATTACAATTGGTAGCGTTCAGTTGCGGATAGAGCCTCCTGCAGTGGCAGGCTGAACGCGTGGAATACAGAGTTGCCAGGCTCTGATTGCGGCTGCCGGCCCATTGAGCTGCCGGTCCGGACCTCAGCCAGGCATGGCACAGCCAAGAAGTATTAGTAAGTTGAGCGATATGGTATTCAATATTCTCCTTTTTGCAGTCGGAGCGATTATCGTCATAGGCACGTTTGCCTCGGCATTAAGCACGCTCATTTTACCGCGAGGCACGCGCGACATCGTGACGCATACGGCATTCAGGCTTACCTGGCTGGCATTCAGCCCATTGATGCGCTTTGCCAACTCGTATGAGCGCCGCGACAGGATTATGGCTTTCTATGCCCCGATCACGGTGATGCTGGTGGTGGTTGCCTGGTTGGTTCTGGTTCTGCTCGGTTACATGCTGATGTACTTTGCCATGGGCATATCGCCTCTGGCCGGTGCGTTCCGGCTCAGTGGCTCGTCGCTGCTCACGCTTGGATTTGCCACGGTGGATACAGTCTGGCTGCATGTGCTGGTTTTTAGCGAGGCGGCAATTGGGTTGGGGCTGGTGGCTCTCTTGATCGCTTATTTGCCCACGATGTATACGGCGTTTTCCCGCCGTGAGGAAGCCGTCAACTTGCTTGAGGTGCGCGCGGGATCGCCGCCTTCGGCCGTTGAATGGCTCATTCGCGCTCAGCGAAACGATATGTTAGGCCGCATGAGCCATACCTTTGAGCCGTGGGAGCATTGGTTTGCGGCTTTGGAAGAATCACATACCTCACTCCTGCCACTCTCTTTTTTCAGATCACCGCATCCCGATCGCTCGTGGATAACGGCTTCCGGTGCCGTGCTGGATACAGCGGCTATGATGATGACCGTTATTGATTTCCCCTATGATGAAATGCCGCTGCGATTGACTTCACGGGCCGGCTATCTGGCGCTGCGCAATATTGCTGACTTGTTTAACATAGAATATAACGCCGATCCGGAGTTCCCTGAGGAGCCGATCAGTGTAAGCCGTGCGGAGTTTGACGAGGCATGTTCGCGCCTAGCCGAAGCAGGCATTCCTCTATACCAAGACCTGGATGAAGCGTGGCTCAGGTTTGGTAGCTGGCGCGTAAATTACGACCGCACGCTTATCGCACTAGCGGCACTCATTCGCGCTCCTTATGCGCCCTGGTCGTCGGATCGATCTGCAACCGGAATGAACCGGCTCACAATCTGGTAGGTGCCCTCCTCACGCTTTCGCGGTGAGCCGAGTGGGGAAGGGGCATCAGGCCTGACGGCGTTTCTGAACCTGGGGTATTAAGATCGCAGCGACCAACAATAATAGGAAAATGGCAAAAACCAGATATGCGGCCGGGTCCATTAGGTTGATCCTCCTTATGTGAACTTGTCCATTACAAGCGTTAATTCTATCGCTCTGGCGCCAATTTGGCCGCCTCTTGCGGCGTAATATCTACATTGTCCAGCCACTCACTAACGATATGAACACCTAATACCGGGGCATACACATTGCGCGTCGTCGATACGTCGGCATGACCCAAGAACTCTTGCACCACTTCCAGCGGCATACCTTCACGCAGCAACTGTGTGGCGCGGAAATGGCGGAAATCGTGGGCAGAAAGGCTGGGGTGCAGGTTTAGCGCCTTGACCGAGCGCTTAACAACGTTATGTGCTGATGTCACCGATAGCCGCGCGTTACGGGCGTTGCGGCTGTGGGCAACAAAGAGGGCCGGATTACTATCGTCACGCTCGGCCAAGTAGCGCTGAATTGCCTGCTGGGCATAAGTGCGCAGATGGATGGTTCTTGGCTTATTACCCTTGCCGGTGATAGTGGCATATTCAGATCGGCCGTGATCCACGTTATGCCGGTTGAGCGCCACCACCTCCGATATGCGAGCGGCCGTGGAATACAGGGTGCGCACCAGGGCGCGATCGCGCAGCAGCGACAGGCGGCGATTATAACGGTCGTTTTCGGGCGGCAGCGGTAGATCGTCGTAATAGGCGACGATTAGAGGAACAGACTGGCGGGCGTGATCGAGGTCCAACACCGTTTCCGCCTGGCTGCGATCGACCTGGCGGCGCGCAATCTGGCGCTGCAACTTGCCCAATTGTACGGTCTCGGGCAGGGCGTCAAGACCGTCCAGGTAATTGAGATAGCCGGACACAGCAGCAATGTAGGTCGTCGTCGTGGAGCGGGAGCGATTGGCCAGCAGCCAGGTACGAAAATCCAGCACAGCGGCCGTGGAAAGCGTGTCAGGTGAGAGGGGCCATTCATTTTCGAGCGCATAACCGCTTTTATTATAATATTGTAACCAATCGGCGAACAGGCGCAGTCCACTGCGATAGGTGGCCTCGGTCTTGAGGCTGCGGTTACCGGCTTCAATCAGGTACTGGGTCTCATAAATCCAGGCCGGGCGGTCGGGCAGGGGACGCTCCGAGATGGGCAGCAGGTTCTCACGTGATCCGGGCATAACTCAGAGATGGTAGCATACTTGGCGGAGGTTTCGCCACTCGCAATGCGCCCGGCGCACACTTACTATTGCGAACAGTCCTTCACAGGTGCTGCGGGGAGAAGGGAGGCAAAGAATAAACATTCAGTGTGCCTATACTTAATTTAATCAACATTAGTTATACTTTGATTCACTCAGCCAGAAGTGGGTGAAACGTGCGTTCTCGCGTTCGGCTCAACAGATTGCCTTTTGCACTTAATTCTGTTACCTTACGCAAGGGCAAGAAGTGGTCCGGAGCCGGCCTACTATCTTGCGCTCCCTTGTAGCATAGCGAGGCCAGATTAGATGAACTATCCCACTATAAGCTATAACGAGATTGACGCCATCGTTGGTGGATATCACGGCGACCCATTCGGTATCCTCGGACCACACGCGGTCCCCGAGGGCGTAGCAATCCGGGCTTTTCTCCCGCTGGCTCATGAGGCGTCGGTACTTCTACATGATGGCAGTGCATATCCAATGACCATGGTCAAGGAAGATGGTTTCTTTGAGGTCATCGTGCCAGGCGCGGCGCTGCCACTCTCCTACCGATTTGAGACAGTAAACCATGATGGGAATGTGGTGCTATACGAAGATCCTTATCGCTTCCCTTCCAGTCTATCAGGCTTTGACGCGCATTTGCTTGCTGAAGGAACACATTTGCAGATGTACGAGCGCCTTGGCGCCCACCTACACGAAATTGACGGCGTGTCGGGTGTTATCTTTGCTGTTTGGGCGCCAAATGCTGAGCGTGTGAGCGTTGTGGGCGACTTTAACCAGTGGGACGGACGCCGCAACCCGATGCGCTTTCATCCTGACAACGGTATTTGGGAACTCTTTGTGCCGGGCATCGGCGAAGGCACCCTTTATAAGTACGAGATCAAGACGCACTACCAGGGCTATATGGTCAAGAAAGCGGATCCGGTGGGCTTTTTCAGCGAATTGCGGCCGAAGAACGCCTCCATCGTATGGAATATCGACAAGCACACCTGGGGCGATCAGGACTGGATGGCAGGACGCGCGGGGCGGCAAGCACCTGACGCACCTATCAGTATCTATGAACTGCACTTAGGTTCGTGGAAAAGAAAGAACGGTTGGGAATGGTTGACCTACCGCGAGCTCATAAACGACCTGGTGCCCTATATCAAAGATATGGGGTACAGCCATATTGAACTCATGCCGGTTGCGGAACACCCTTTTGACGGATCCTGGGGGTACCAGGTGACCGGCTTCTTTGCCCCTACCAGCCGCTTTGGTACACCCGACGATTTTATGGCTTTGGTGGATGCCTGCCATCAGGCGGGTATAGGCGTTATTCTTGACTGGGTGCCGGCGCATTTCCCTAAGGATGAGATCGGGCTGGGCTTTTTCGATGGCACACATCTCTATGAACATGATGATCCTCGCAAGGGATCGCATCCGGATTGGGGCACATATATCTTCAATTACGGCCGTGTAGAGGTCAGCCAATTCCTAATTAGCAACGCCCTCTTCTGGCTGGACAAATATCATATCGATGGCCTGCGGGTCGACGCCGTTGCTTCGATGCTCTATTTGGATTTCTCGCGCGAGGAAGGACAATGGGTGCCTAATCGTTACGGCGGTCGTGAAAATATCGAAGCAATCGATTTTATCCGCCGCTTCAATTCGGCCGTGCATGAACAGTTCCCAACTGCCATCACCATCGCGGAAGAATCCACTGCTTGGGGCGGCGTAAGCCATCCTGTGGAGGAAGGCGGACTCGGATTCAACTACAAATGGAACATGGGTTGGATGCATGACACGTTGCGCTATATGGAGGATGACCCCATCTATCGCGCCTATCATCACGGCACGCTCACCTTCTCACTGCTTTATGCCTTTACGGAGCGCTTCATTTTGCCCTTCTCCCATGACGAAGTGGTGCATTTGAAGCGCAGTATGCTTGACAAAATGCCCGGTGACGTATGGCAGAAATTTGCCAATTTGCGGCTGCTCTACGCTTATATGTGGAGCCACCCAGGCAAGAAACTGCTCTTTATGGGCGGAGAGTTTGGCCAGTGGCAAGAATGGAGTGAGGCCCGCAGTCTCGACTGGAACCTCTTGGATGGCGACAGCCGACATGGCGCGCTGAAGGCACTCGTTAGGCGGCTGAATACTCTCTACCAGTCGGAACCCAGCCTCTATGCCGAAGACTATTCCTGGGAAGGCTTTGAATGGATCGATCTACATGATAGCAAGAGCAGCATCCTCGCCTACGCACGCAAAGATGGATCCGGAAATTGTATTACGGTCGTTTTGAACTTCACACCGGTTGTACGCAATGGCTACCGTCTTGGTGTTCCAAAAGAAGGTCACTATGAGGAGCTTCTGAATACGGACGCTGCGGAATATGGTGGTTCTGACATCGTAAATGGCTTAGAACAAAGCCAACCCACACCTTGGCAGGCACAACCCTACTCTATTGAGATTGACCTACCGCCGCTGGCGGCCATTTATTGGAAGCATGTCGATGCCTAATAGATTAGAGAGCACATAAAACCATCATATTCTGTTGATTAGTTCTTATATTAGTGCTATTATCGTGCGGCTCTCACGCTTCCGTAGTTTTGTAATTGATCTGTGAAGTGAGGTAAAAGAATTGGCTAATATTCAATCCGCCAAAAAGCGAATCCGGCAAACAGCGACTCGCACTAAGAACAACCGAGTTTACAAGGCGTCAGCACGTACCCATATCAAGAAGACCCGCCAGCTGATTGATCAAGGTAGGCTTGAGGAAGCGGAAGTAACCGCCCTCATGGCCTACAAAACGCTAGACAAAGCTGCCCGCCGCCGCGTTATTCATCCACGCAATGCAGCACGAAGAAAAGGCAGACTTATGGCGCGCCTGGCAAAAGCAAAAGCCGAAGCCGCTGCATAGGCACATCGATTTCGTCAGAATTTCTGGCACCATCCTTCTCGTAAGGATGGTGCTTTTTTGTTCTTTGACCAATCTCAGAAGTGGGCAAGTTGGCAAACAGTTGCTAGGATCAGTGCCATGGACGAATTGCTAACCTTCAATGAGTTGCCGAGCGCGGTAAACATGCGCATGATCACCGGCTGGCGACAGTGGGCGGATGCAGGGTCAGTCTCCTCAGCCCTTCCTGAGTATATAATCGAGCAGACTGGCGCCCGCAAAATTGGCGAGATAAGAAGCGACGACTTCTATCTCTTTCAAATTCCGGGAGCCCATCATCTTCTGCGTCCGATTGTGCAGTTCGAGGACGGTTTCAGCCAATCGCTTGAACAGCGCCGCAATGAATTTTACTTTGCAGGCGACGAAGCAAATGGCCTGATCATCTTCTTAGGGGATGAACCCCATCTTGCAGTAGATCGCTACGCCGGCGCGCTCTTTTCCGCGGTGGACTTGCTCGGGGTGTCACGCATCGTTGGCCTGGCAGGCGTTTATGGTCCGGTACCATATGACCGTGAACGGCAGATATCCTGTATTTACAGCCTGCCGGAAATGCGCAAAGAACTGGAGGAGTATGCAGTTGGTTTTTCAGATTATGAGGGCGGCGCCAGTATTGGCTCATATCTTGTAAGTAAATCAAAAGACGAGAACCTTCCCTATCTGATTTTCTACGCGTTCGCTCCCGCCTATGATTTTAATGCAAATGAATTAATGACGCAGGGCATTCGTCTTGAGAATGATTATAAGGCGTGGTACGACATCATGCGCCGCGTGAATCGCCTTTTGCAGCTGAATTTGAATCTCAGGGACTTGGAAGCAAGGAGTGCCGAGCTAATCGACGTGATTGACAAGCGTATCGGCGAGCTTGAAGAAGAAATGCCACAGTTAGGCATACGTGAATATCTTTCGCAGGTAGAAGAACAGTTCACTGAGATGCAGTTCGTCAAACTGGATGAAGTCTGGGAGGATGAGTTAAAAAACCTCTTTGGAGAAGACAGCGAAAACAGCTAGTCACGCTGAGGTTCTACCAACTTAAAGCCTTTTCCGCGCTTCGTGATCAGCAGCTCGGGATTTGAAGGATCCTTCTCAATGCACTCACGCACCCAACGAATATGCACGTCAAGTGTGCGTGTATCGCCCACATAGTTGGTCTTCCATACATTTTTCATCAACTGCTTGCGTGTGACCAGCTGGCCTGGATTGAGCAAGAACTCCTCTAGAAGGTTCGCCAATTTAGGCGTTAGGCGCTGCTCACCGCGGCCAGGCACTTCCACCGCGCGTTTGCCGCGGTAATATTTGAGCGAGCCGAAGCAGACAATTTCCTCCTCGCGCGGATCAGCTGGTAACAAATCGCGAACACGATTCAGCAATTTGCGCCCGGTAAAAGGCTGTTCAAGGTAAACGTCCGCTGCGGCTTGTGGATGTTCCCTCACATCCTGCGCGCGGCAGTAAATGATCGGCGTGTCCGGAAGAATGCCGCGCAAACGCTGAATGATGCGGACACCGCTCGAACGCATGGAAGATGCATCCAGTATGACGAGCTCGGGCTGGTGCTCCTGCGACCAGTTTACGGCCTCTCGCCCAGACCTAAACGATGTGACATGAAACCCGGCATTTGCCAAGGGGTTTGCCAGCGATAATTCAGGCTCCCTCTGCCCTTCCACAAGCAGGATCTCGCGCGCCAATGGCACCTCTGACATGACACTCCAGAAACAGTAGTTGGTGATCTAGTTCCATTATAGGGGGAATAATCAGAGTGAGGCAATAAGACGTTCGTTCTGAAAACGCGGCTCATATATTTTTGCCTCGGCTGACCGAGCCAGTTATGATGGAGACCTCTACGTTGAGGTATCTGAATGCGTCGATTCTTATTAGCCATTACCACGTGGGAATGGTTGCTGCTCC
The DNA here is from genome assembly GCA_046259695.1 of Promineifilaceae bacterium (SeqCode). GTDB lineage: Bacteria > Chloroflexota > Anaerolineae > Promineifilales > Promineifilaceae > JAACFF01. Next base: position 12,229 of record JBJYWX010000589.1, read on the forward strand.
TCTTCATGCTGCCGCTGTTGCTCCTACCTTCACCCGCCCCGCTCGTGGCGGCAGTTCCGATCCCGATGTTCTGGCTGATACGCAAGGTCAGTACCGGCCGATTCTGGCCACCATCGCCTTATAACCTCAGCGTTGCAGCTATTCTACTTGCGCTCCTGATAGGCATCACCACATTCTTTGACATACAACAAGGCGCCGCCAAACTAAGTGGCGTGCTCCTGGGCACAGAGCTGCTACTTGCGGTAATCGAACACTGCCGGCGAAAGAAGTCCGGCGTCTGGCGAATCGTGGCCGCGGTCGTCCTGTCCGGAATGGGAATTGTCCTGCTTGCGATTGTCTATGGCGACTGGGCTCGCGCCGCACCTCAGCTTGCGCTGCTTCAGTCACGCTTAATGGGCCAGTTCAACACCGTATTTGGCCCTCGATTGATGCTCGCATCAACAGTCAACCTCAACGAGTTAGCGGGAGTAATGGCGTGGGTCGTGCCGCTCCTTATCGCATTAGCCATAGGCCAGACTCCGAAATTCTGGCGCAGCGGATGGGCAGGACGGGCAGCCGCCTTGATCTTGACAGCCGCCGCTGTCATCTCAGGCATCATTTTGTTAGCCACGCAATCCAGGGGAGGTGTCGCTGCGACGATATTGGCTGTCCTCGTCATGGCGGCCCTTTCCTTCTCATGGGGCCGGTGGCTGCTACTTGCCGGCCTATTGGGAGGTTTGATCTCGCTGTTTTTTCTTGGTAACCAGCTCATGTTTGCCCCGTCAGCAGTTTCCGTGGAGACAATTGGCTTGCAGGGCCGTCTTGAAATCTGGTCCAGCGGCATCGCGGCATTATCAGATTTCCCTTTTACCGGCACTGGGCTGAACAACTTTCGCCAGCTCGTCCATGTTCTATATCCTTTGCCTTCGGTATCGCCGACCCTGGATATTGCGCATGCACATAACCACCTGCTGCAGGCAGGACTTGACCTAGGCATACCAGGGCTCGTCGCCTATATGTCCCTGTGGTTAGTGGCCGCTGGCTTGCTCTGGTACGCGCTTCGCCAACCGGGCAGCACCAATCATTCGTTAAGAGTGCTGCAGATCGGACTGGCTGGTTCGCTGTCAGCTGGATGGCTTTTTGGGATTCTGGACGCGGTCGCTCTAGGTG
>JBJYWX010000590.1:0-2269 GCA_046259695.1 Promineifilaceae bacterium (SeqCode)
GATCGATGATCTGCCGGGCATTATCCATCTGGTCGGATGTAATCTCCTGATCATCCGGCACATCTGCGCCGAGCAAGACCTGCAGGCCGCCCTGCAAATCCAAACCGCGGTGAATCGTATAATTCGGGCTCAGGATTATCCAGACGGCGGCGGTCACAATGACCACGATAACCCCCAACCACACAAAATCGCGTTGAGTCATAAGAAATTCCTCGCACAATAAACGGGCGCCGCGTCTCCCGGCGCCACAAGCAAACGGTTAATTATAGCAATTTAAAGGTGATAAAGCATCTTCCCTCTAACCCGCTGATGCTTCTTGACGGGCAAAGAAAGGGCTCCTAGGGAGGCAGTTTGCAGAAAACTAGGGTATCACGCAGGGCGTGGGTCAGGTGATGGCGCATTTCGCGGTGCAGCGTCGCTTCCAGCTCATAACCCGCACGAAGGGCAACGGCGCTGCTGCGTATATTGAGCGAGTCGCAGCGGATCTCAATGCGCGTGGCTCCAAGTATATCGACAGCGAAGTCGGTTATGCCATTGACAGCCTCGGTAATATAACCATTGCCGCTATAGGCGGTGCGCACCCAGTAACCAATTTCGAACCTGGGCACATCCCAGTCAATCCGGTGCAGGCCGCTGCTGCCAATCAGGATATTATCGTCCTTCAAGAATAACAGCATCCAAAGATCTTCGCGGGAAAGGAAACGGAGACGCCCCTCACGTATGATCACTTCATAGGCGTCTATATCGGGCACATCAACCGCCCAGGGCATCCAGGGACGCAGCTCGACTTGCGATTCCAGGACAGCTTCACGCACAAGCATGCCGTCTCCAGGCAGCGGGCCGCGTATGAGCAGGCGCTCGGTTTCAAAACTATAAGGAAAGTCGCGCAAGATTGGCTTGGTCATGAGATTGGCGGGGCCGCTGCTTCCTAGCAGTGAGCCTCCAGACAGACAACGCCATCCGGCCCAACGAAGGCCTCGTGGACCGTGTCCTTCGGCAAATCCAGGCGGTCGCCGGCAGTGAGCAAGAAACGCTTGCTGAGTTGGGGCAAACCAAAGGTGATAGAGCCGCTAACCACGTAGATGACTTTGTTATAGGGATGCATATGCGCGCCGTAGACGTCGTGCGGGCCGTTAGACCACCTGTACGGAAATAGATTCTCCCTTGCCAGGCGCTGGCGCAGCTCTCGCTCGCTGACTTCCGCCCCCGCCGGCCAAGGCGTGACCAGAATCTCAGTCTCTCGCATGGATCGCCTCACCTCGTATGCGTTAGGCAGCTAGTTCCAACTATTCCTATGCAGGTCATTTGCAGGGGCGACTAATTCTGAACGCTGTGTCCCCGCCGCGCGACAGCCGTTTCTACTCCAAAACTTCTGCCCTCAGTCTGCAACAAAGGGATAGATCGTCAACTTCGATCCCTGTAATGCTCGTTGGCGCGCCGAGGTCTGGCGAGCCAACGAGCACGAAGCTTATACAATGATCTGCTAAACAACAATATTTACCAGCTTACCCTTAACTACAATTACTTTGCGCGGCTCCCGGTTATCCAGGAAACGCTGTACATTTTCAGAGACCAGGGCGGCGGCCTTCAAAGCCTCGTCGGGCATATCCGCATCGACCGTAATCCGGTCGCGCACTTTGCCGTTCACCTGCACGATCAGCGTCACCTGCTCCTCACGGGCAATGTCTTCATCCCACTGTGGCCAGGGCTGCTGATGAATGCTGTAAGGCTTGCCGCGGCGCGACCACAGCTCTTCCGCAATGTGCGGCGCGATTGGCGCCAGCAGCAGCAGCAGGCTTTCTATCGCTTCCTGCCACGCCTCTGACGAGACATTGTGCTCGCGCTGCGCGGCCATAATCGCGTTGCGCAGTTCCATGATTGCCGCCACAGCGGTATTAAAGCTGAAGCTTTCCAGGTCTTCGCCCACCTTCCGGATCACCTGGTGAGTCTTGCGGCGCAGGGCGCGCTCGGCCGTTTCATCAATGCTGCCGGGTTCGTATTCGGCCAGCGATACTTCCCAAACATCGTTCAACAGGCGCTGCGGGCCCTTAATGCCATCGTAATTCCAGGGCCCGCCCTGATCCCACTTGGCGAAGAACATCAGGTACGCGCGCACCGTGTCGGCGCCATACTGCGCCACCAGATCGTCGGGCGCGACCACGTTTCCACGAGATTTCGACATCTTCTCCCCATCTTCGCCCAGCACCATGCCCTGGTTGTATAGGGCCAGCATCGGCTCGTCGAACGCTACCAGGCCCATATCACGCAT
>JBJYWX010000591.1:0-2851 GCA_046259695.1 Promineifilaceae bacterium (SeqCode)
TGTTGGCGGCGACGTCATAAAATGACCGCGTTATCGAGCTGTAGCGCACCTGCAATTGATAGGCGGTGGGTTTATTGTTTACCATCTGCCCATGCCCCGTATAGAGCGCATTGACAGTCAACGGAAATTCGACCTCGGTGGGAAACTGAAATTTCTTGTCTGGATGCGTGGGGTCCAACACGTAGTATGTTCCCATGATTGAAACTTTTTCAGGATCGAACTGGAAGGCGAACTCTCCGTTGGCATCGGTGCGGCCATGGGTCGCGCTGGCGGGGCAGTCAAAGGGATCGGTCTCGCCGCTGGGGAGCTGATTCACGAGCGCCTGCACCACCTGATTATTCTGGCCTAGAGTCGCACTACTAAATGCGATGGCCTGCCCGTCGGTAGACGTCGCGTCGGCAGCGTACGGCGCGCGGATATCAACAATGGCATTGGGGACGGGCGCGTTGTTCTCGTCAACAACCTTGACGATGAATTTGGGCACTGGCTTGATAGGGCCATACGGCGTGTAGCCAACCAAGGTTGCATTGCCCTTGTCGCCGGTCAGCAGCACAACGCCGACCTGGGCCCCGGAATCCGCCGGCGCGGGGTCGCCTGCCATCAGCGTAGGCACATGTCCTTGCACGTGAAACGCACCGTCCTCAGCAATCTGCGGCGTGCCCTGCGTAATGGGAAAAACCGCGCCGGCGCCGGTCTTCCAAAGCAGCCTGAGGCTCATGCCGGTCAGTTCCAAAGGCGCCGGTGTGATCCGCCCGGACACCGTGAAGAACTCTCCAGCATCCAGTTCCCCTTCAGGCAGCTTAATCTGGTTGAGTGTGTAGCGGATTGGAGCGCTAGGCGTTTGTGATTCGAATACCGTCTCTCCGCGTCCCACGCTACGTCCACTGACGAGGTTATACGCCGACACAATAACGCGCTCGCCAAGAACAGCAGGCCGGTCTTGCGGCACGACGAACAGGTTGTGAAAGCTTCCCGCCGCAACGGGTGTCGGACCAAAGACGGGAACGCCGGCGTAATCCAGGCGTAGGCTCCCAGCCAGCAGATGATCAACCGTAAATTCGACTATCGTGCCGGGCTGTCCAGCCGTTAGGTTCAGCGAAATGGTGGGCGCAGCGAGAACGGTCAAGGCGATGGTTGGCGTGCGCGAACGATTGTTGACGACGACGGAATAGACGCCCGGACTAAGGGCTGGCAACGTCGCCGCCAGCGTCAGGCCGCCGTTGGTATCGGTGGTCGACGTACCCAAGCTGGACTCGATTCCGCTGTCATTACCGACGATGAGCAATTCGAAAGAAGACCTTGGCGCAAACCCATATCCTTGTACGGTCAGCGCCGCGCCGGGCGCGGCCTGCATGGGGAAGACATAGATTGTGGGAGACGCAGTAGGCGCGGCGATCGCGGGCGTACTGAGGCATAGTACGAGCACGACGAGAAGTGCACAGCTCCTCCAGGATAGACATCCGCCCATGTTTCTCTCCTTGCTCCGGCCGACCGTTGGCTGAGAACAACTGAACATACTGAACGCCTCGCCATCCGTGCTAACTATCAAATGGAAACTACGAAGTCGGTTAGGTTGTTAAGTCAGCTAGCATCCTAATAGGTTCTGTTGATGTTTCACGATGGGTATTTGTTGACAGTAGAGTCCTCCGTTGAGGAAACTCTGGTGCATGAACAAGATTCGAGACGACCATTGGTCGAAAATCCTACAGGCTCTTCGCAGTTGCCCGTACGTGTACGTGGGTGATGAAGCCAATTGCCGCCGGTTTGTTGAGGCAGTGCTCTGGCTCACCCGTACAGGCGCCCCGTGGCGAGAATTGCCGAAAGACCGTTTCGGCAAGTGGAACAGCATCCACAAACGCTACGCTCGCTGGTGTGAAAAGGATATCTGGAAGCATATGCTCGACCATTTCGCCGAAGACCCGGACCTGGCGTACTTGATTCCTGACAGCACCACCGTTCGTGCTCACCCTTGTGCCGCTGGCGCACCAAGGGAAAAAGGGGGCAATCGAATCAGGCACTAGGACGGAGCCGTGGTGGCTTCAGCACCAAAATTCACGTTGTTGTCGATGGTTTGGGCAATCCGTTGCGCTTTCTGCTTACAGGAGGCCAGCGTCACGATATCACACAGGTATATGACTTGATCGATGGTTTCGCACCAGATTATCTCATCGCAGATAGAGGCTACGATGCGGATGCCTTTCTCGAATTCTTGGCTAACCAGGGCACCGAAGCCGTTATCCCCTCGCGCAAGAATCGAAAGGGAGCCCGAGAATACGATCCGCACCTACATAAAGAACGGCACTCGGTCTTGTGCTTCATCAACAAGATTAAGTACTATCGCCGCATTATCTCTCGTTTCGGCAAACTTGCCAGCCGTTTCCTTGACTTTGTTTCTCTGGCTGCCTCTCTTATCTGGCTGCGCTGAAAATGTCAACAGAATCCAGTCACTGTAAAGATGATAGTAGGCAATATAGGAACGGAAATGGGGGTAGTACCGCTCGAGGAAAAACGAGTGACTATCGCTTCAGTCCTAGGACAGGGACTCTTCATCGCGATACACCAAAGCGCCCCTGAAAGTTAATCTGCCCGAGGTACGACTGTAGAGCCTGATAATATAGGGGACCCAAAAGCGCTACAAGAAACCAAGTATACTGATCGTGTAGTCGGTGGGAGCGTCGACTATTGCGGCACACGAGAAGATATTTCCACGAAATCCACTTGCACTAACAGTATAGTGAGATTGTCTTGGCTAAACAAACCGTATAGTGGGCCCCAATGTCAAGACCACGGAATGCAGAACTTAAGCTCGTTTTTCGGGCCATTCAGCAGTGCCCTTTCAGCAGCCCGGAGC
>JBJYWX010000592.1:0-3013 GCA_046259695.1 Promineifilaceae bacterium (SeqCode)
GCCGTATATTGGAGAGCTCGCGTAACCCTAGTTCTTTCATATCCTCGTACATGGTGGATTCCGCGAAGCTTGATTCAGTGAGGCCTTCAAGAATGCCACGGGAGAATTACTCGGCCGTCCCATCATGCATGTAACGGCCGTGGCGTTTGGTCGGTACTTGGACAGCGTCGGCGAGGGGTGCATCAAGGTTGACAGCCGTAATTAGTGATGAGAGATAAGAAACCAGGTACGAAAAAGGGGAACTCCGATGGCAAATGAAACACAAGATATTAAAGATTTAACGAGTGATGTGCTTAACAGCATCCCCGAACCCTGGCCCGACTACATCACCTTGCTTGTATTCCTGGCCATCGAACACAATGAAAATTTCCTCCGACGCTACCAGGCCCTGGTCGACAAATACAACAAAATAGAAATACATAAAGGTGACGGCCAGGGTCATGTCAATGCCACCATCGGAATGTCTGTGAAGGCCTTAACCGGCCGCGAGGTTTTAAGCAAGGGCAATCCGGCTAAGAGCCGCCTGGTCGGCACTTACTCCAAATTGGACTGAACCATTATTGGGAGGGCGAAATGGATAACCTGTACTCTGTCGAAAAAATCTTCAGCGAGAATATCTTCAAGATCCCCGACTACCAGCGCGGCTACGCCTGGGAAGAACAGCAGTGCCGCGATTTTCTCGAAGATCTGGAACTGCTGGAACATGACCGCCAGCACTTCATGGGTACGCTGATCCTGCAGGAAGCGGATGGTGATAACAATCGGCTAACCGACCGCGGCGGCCGTTCTTACGCCTACCAGGAAGTCATTGACGGCCAGCAGCGGCTGACCACTATCGTCCTCTTCATGCTCGCCATCCATAACAAGATGGAAGCATTGGGCTTGAGCGATCTGACCGGCGACCTGAGGCGCAATTTTCTCGTCACTACCGATCGCAACCAGCAGCCCGTCCCCAAGCTGCACCTCAACCAGGATTCCGACGCTTTTTTCCGCGGCGTCATCCTCGGCATCGAGCCCTCGATTGCCGGGCCCAAGATCGCCTCCGAGCGCCGTCTCAGGCAGGCCAAGCGGCAGTTTAGCGATTACCTCAATCGGCAGGAGAAAGAGCTTGGCGACCGTTTCGCCCCCTGGCTTGAAGATCTATATTTCAAAGTTTTGCAGCATTTACAGCTGCTCATCTACAATGTCGGCAGCAGCGCCGAAGCCGGCATCGTCTTTGAGACGATGAACAACCGCGGCAAACCCATTACAGAGCTGGAGAAAGTTAAGAACTATCTCCTCTACCTGGCCGGCCACATCGAACTGCCCGATGAACACCATCTGGCCCAACAAATTAACGCCACCTGGCAGCACATCTTTGAAAGCTTGATGGCTGCCGACCTGGGAACGGCCGCCCATGAAGACCAGCTGCTGCGCGCCCACTGGCTGATGGCCTACGACTACCAGACAGACAACTGGGAGCAGAGCCGCTCGATCAAACAGCAGTTTGACTTGCGCGACTATAAAGATGATCACGCCGCCCTGCTGCGCGATGTTCAAACCTACCTCAACAGCCTCCGGAATGCATGCACGGCCTACTGCGACATTCTGGCCCGGCAGCGCCATAATGCCTTTGGGCGGTTTAAAGACCGGCCGGAACTTCGCAGTCAGCTGCAGGAAGCCACTGGACGCCTGCAGCGCATCGGTGCCCGGGCAGCGTTTCTGCCCCTGCTTATGGCCACGTTATTGAAGGAAGATGGGCCGCAGGCATTGGAAGCGCTGGATGACTGCGAGCGCTATGCGTTTCGCGTTTACCGTTGGGCGAACCGGCGCTCCAACACGGGCCAATCAACGCTTTACCGCCTCGGTTACGATCTTTACCAGGGCACCACGTCGTTTACTGCCGTTGATACCGAAATGCGTCGCGCCATACATCGCTACTGCTCCGATACGCGCTTCATCGATCGCTTTAGCGAGGAAGACAATGATTGGTATCATTGGGGCGGGCTCAAATACTTTCTCTACGAATACGAGCAGTACCTCGCTGAGAAGCGCGGCCTCGCCGTGCTTATGCCCTGGGAAATTTTGACCAAAAAGAAAGACACCATCGAGCATATTATGCCCCAGACCCTCGACCGCTATGGATACTGGTCGCAGCGCTTCACGCCGGAAGAACACCAACACTGGGTACACGACATCGGCAACATCACATTGACCTATGACAACAGCGCCCTCAGCAATCGGCCGTTTAATGACCTGACCGAGACGAAAGGCAAACGCTCGTTCTATGAGGATTCCAAAGTGTTCATGGAAAAGCAGATTGCAGGCCATGATGATTGGACGCTGGCCGAGATTAAAAAACGGCGTGAGGAAATCAAGGCCTGGGCGCTCAAGCGCTGGCATGTAGAAAAACCTGATCCGTTGCCGGAGACCGCCAGTAAGAGCGGAGGGTATCGGATGTCCCGGATATGGACCCTGGCTGAATCGTACAATATCAAAACCGTGTTGGAATCGGTTGTAGACACTTGCCATGCAAATGGCATTGGCACTAGGGCTTACAAGAGAAGCATTACGCTGACACCACCGGGCAATAAAAGATATCGTCTTGCCTTTGTTAGCCTGCGTCACGATCGTCTACACGTCAACATCAAATACGCGCAGTTTCCAAAGTTCCTACCAATAGCTCGCGAAGAAGTTGAAGAGATCCTGGAGCCCGGGCAATGGCACGTAATCAATTCATCAAATATTGACGAGTTCACATCACGCCTGGCGCAGGTTTTTGAGTTGGCCGGGCTCAGTTCCTGAGTCGCCATCCACGCCACCTTGCCGCCCTGCAGCTTTGCAACTTTGCAGCTCTGCAATCATGCCAGCGCAGCCTCATCAAGACCTGCTCCAAACCTGTCTGAGTGCCGCGATTTACGGCCGTCTCCACCCGCCGCATAATCCCCCGAACACAATTTTGGCAGTTGACAAAATAATCGCGATATTCACTGGTGGGGCAGACCCCCCTGTCTGCCCTGGGCGCTCAATATCC
>JBJYWX010000593.1:0-9258 GCA_046259695.1 Promineifilaceae bacterium (SeqCode)
TAGTGCACTCAAGGCAAACCACTGCAGGCCACGAAATGGCTGCTCAGGCGCCGCCCGCCAGGCCAATTGGCCCATGGCGGCAAATAAGAGCGCCAGGGTGACCAACGAACCCGGTATGAGCCAGCGCAGGTTGCGAGAGGGAGCTTCCGCCAAGGCCTCTACGTTCTCTTCGCTAGCAGTCTCCGCGGCTGTGACCCGTTCTTCTGTCTTCGACGGCACGGCGGGCGGTGTAACTTCGCTGGGCGCGCCAGGGAAACTGGCGGCGGTTAATTCTTCCAAGGTATAAGGCTGCGGCGCAGGTAGCGCAGCCTCTAGTGGCGCATCTGCCTCCTTGCGTGCCAGGAAAAAGAGATAAGCGCCTTTGTCGGGAAACGGCTCTTCAAAATACGGCCGTACCCACTGTTCTGTCCATTTGAGGTTGCTGCGCCAGGGACCGATTATCCAATGGCCGGTCAGGGCGTGGAGGACAGCAGAGGGAATGCCCTGCGCGTGGCCCAGTTCCAGGGTGCGCAGCGCCTCCTTCGAGAAGTAATACTGCCAGCGTTCGATCTTGAATCCCGCCAGGGCCAAACGTTCGGCCCAGATCTCTGGCGGGTCCGTATGTGCGTGTCGCGAGATACGGTTGAAGCCCTTCCTGTACGCCTCGGCCGCGCCGTTCAGACCGATGTTCTCAAAGAGATCTGCCCCACCCAGGAATTTAGTGAAATAATGGCTCGGCGCGGTTAAAACAAATGGGGCGCCGGGCTTCAATACACGGCTAACCTCGCTTAGTACTGGCTGCAGGTCGGGAATGTGTTCCAGCACCGAATTACTGAAGGCGCTGGCGAAAGTGCTATCCGCAAACGGCAGGGCGTCACCCAACGCCTGCAAAGGCAACTCGTACATCCCGCTTCGCCTAGCCTTTTGCAGCGGTCCCCACCAGGGATCGATACCGGCCGTGATGCGCGGCTCAAACGTTACTTGCGCAAAGTGGCCGTCGCCGCAGCCGACATCCAGTACCGGCTGCGGCAGATCGAGCACTTGGTAAAAGCGTGCCTCAACCGAGCGCAAGAGGGCGCGAAAGGCAGGGATACTTTTTAGCTGCTGCCACAACAGGTCGTCGCCCGCCGGCGACTGGCCCACTACAAGGGGCGAAGTTTCACTCATAACGGATTATCCTTCTAAGCCGTTCGCCATCCTATCTCGCATCGCACGCAACTGGTCATAAACATTGGGCTCACGTGTAATCGGGCGCCGCCGATGCTGGCGCAGGTCTTCAAACAGGTTCACATAGTCGCGCGCTGTTTGCCGCGGATCAAAACTGTCTGAGATAAGCTCAACGTCCCGCACGTAAGATTCCCGGTCACTCAGTATCTTAATCAGCGCTTCAGCCAGCGCTTCATGATCGCCCACGGCCGAGACCTCGCCCATGCCGGTCATAGCCACCGGTTGGCGAACACCGGGCAGGTCACAGGCGGCAACGGGCACGCCGTTGCGCATCGCTTCAATCTGCACCAGTCCAAAGCTCTCCGTACTATTCAGGCTGCTAATGCATAGTGCGTCGAGGCTGGCGTAAAAGGCAGCAAGTTCTTCGCCATGCAGCGTGCCCAACAGGACGTAATGGTCCTTGTATTTGCGAAATAGGGGCGCGAGTCGCGCGGCGTAAGCTTCTTCGCCGATGATGTCTTGATAGGGGCCCGCGTGTAACACTTTTGCCTTAGGGAACACTTCAAGGACAATGGGCAGCGCCTTGAGCAGCACTTCAATCCCTTTTTCTGCTGCCAGCCGGGCAGATACGCCGATTACTTGATGCCCCTCCAGGTCATGCTTTGTGCGAAAGCGGGCCAGCGCCTCATCGCTGCAGGGCTCAAGTGTTACCGGCGGGGGAATTATCGCAAGCTTGTTGTCTACGAACTGCGACAGGAACGGCGAATGTGTGCCATAGTCCCGCGTGTAGGTGACGACGGAATCTGCGAGGCTGCTGGCTGCCTGGTTCATGGCCAGGACAACGCGGTCAACAAACTGGTTAAACCGGCCGCCCGGTAATTGCAGATCACAGTGATAAGTTAATACAACCGGCTTACGTAGCAGGCGCCCGCGCAGCGCCACGCCCGGCGCGTCAAACTGCGGCAAATGGAGATGAATTACGTCGGTTCGTGGCGCCAGCTTCCAGGCCATCGGGCCAAATCCGGGCATTAATACGCCTTTGCTAATGCGCATGGCCACTGGGATGCGGACTACCTTCACCCCTTCGACTACCTCAAAACGGGGCAGGTCAGGCTGGTATTGGGAAGTGAGCACAGTGACATCATGCCCTTGCTCAACGAGGGCCCTGCTTAGCCGCTCCACGTAAATGGTTAGTCCACTGACCCACGGCCGGTAATAAGTGAGTACCTCGAGAATCTTCATCTATTGTTGCCTTTGTGGGCGATAGACCGGTTGGCCTGCCGCTTCTCTGACACAATACTTATACACCGCCCGCCTGCTAATTGCGCGCCTCCTCATCGGCTTCAAGTTTGCTCATAAACTGGCGCGTGGAAGCCACAACTTGGCGATACGTTGAGCCGGTGGCAAAGATGCCCACGATACCAAATCCAATCATGATCGCCGTATTGATAGCATGATACAGAAAGGCAAAACTAGCCGCTTGCGCCTCTGGCTGGCCCCAGACCTGCAGCGCGGCGATTACGCCGGCATGGAAAACGCCGATCTGCCCGGGCGAGGAGGGCAAAGCCACGCTCAGCGCGGCAGCACAGACTACGAAGCCGGCCATAGCCATACCCGGCTGCAAATTGACGGCAAGCAGCGTCGCGTAGTAAGCGAGGACGATCGGAATCCAGGTAGCGATAGTGAGCAGGACTAGTGCCGCCGCATCTTTCGGGGTGGTGAGACAATCAAGCCCAGCCAGAAAATTATCTATGCGCTCGGTCCAGGTCCCCGTATCCAGGAAGGGTATCAGGTCTAAAAATGTATGTGCAATCCGCGTGGCTCGCTCGCGCTGGTTGGCGGCGACCAGAAGAACGATACTTGCGCCAATCGCGGCTACACCCATTGCCTGGGCGCCGGCGCGCATCCAGTCCGGCATTTGTTCTACGGCCGAAAGCGTAAACGGTAACATGGCAATAATGAACAACATGTCCAGCACACGCTCGACGACCATAGTCGAAATGCCACGCGAAATAGTGATTGGCGGCACGTTACCGATGAGAACCGCGCGCGCCACATCGCCAATACGTAGTGGCAAGATGGTGGAAAGCAGGTAGCCAATATTCTGGATGTGAAAAACGGTGGACCATGGCGCATCGTTATTCAGCATGTAGCGCCAGCGCACCGCCCTGATGACAAGAAAAGCAATGATACCGAGGGCAGTAAGCAGCAGGTAACTGTATCGCGTTGTTTGTAGGGCCGCGAAAATCTCATCCGGACGGACAAAGAAAAAAATTGCCGCCAGCGAAGCCAGGCTGATTAGGACGCCCAGCCAGATCTGGCGGCGGTTATGGGATGGTTCTTCGTGCATAATCCGCGCGGATTATAACAGGATCGAAAGGAGGCGGGGTAGTGGTGGTCGCGGCGATCGTCCAAAGCGCGCCGGTGCTGTTCGGCCGCTGTGCTTACGCCTGCAAATGACTCTTGTCAGCAGCTACTTTTCCACAGCTCTCTGCCGGACCCATTGCCCTTAATGAGCGGCTGCGTATCTGGCGCCAGATCTGCAAGGCCTGGCTGTCCGGCAGTTCGACATCGCTGAAGTTGATCCGCTGGCCAAGGTCGATCCTTTCCTTGACAACCGCCTGCTGCAGAAGGCCAATCGGCACATGATCGGGATAGCCGCTAATGTTTATCGCCTCGCCGCGCACCTGGAAACTTCCGATACCGTGACTAATAACTGTGCCAGGCGGCAGCATTTGTTTGGCCACGGCCGAGACGCTTACATGCGGCACAGGCGAATTGTCAAGCAATACACCGCCGCCCTGGACAACACGCTTCAATGTCTTGGGGATCTCAAAGTAGCAGAGGTGGATAGGCTTAAACAGGACATAAAATGGTCCATCGCCCAGCTTATAAGTCGCCAGGCTGCGGCGCTGATGCTCTTGATGCGCCGCAACAATAAAGACACCCGGAGGTGCCGCCTTGCTGAGGATATAATCGCTGAGCGTCAGCCCTGTTTTGGCCGCGATCTCAGCTAGCGCCAGCGCCCCATCTTGCAGATTGTCACACTGCGGACCAATCATGCCTTCTCTCGCCAATGAAGCGCTTAATCCATTGGCCACGAGCGCCTGTTCCACATTAAGTTTGGTGCCGTCGGTGAAATTAATTGCCTGTGTTAGGGTGAAGTCATATTTCTTGGCCCAGTAGACCATGTCCGCAGCGCTTGGCGTGTGATTGAGATAACCCTTTATATTGCCGTAGACGACGGGCTCGAAACCCATCAATCTCACTTCTTCATCGAAGGCGGCCAAGAGCCCCGGTTGATCTCCCTCTGCCTCGGTCAGGAATCCCTGGCCCACAAAATAAGAGCCGGTCGTTACCTGGAGTTCTGCGTCCATAGTGACCACCGGCAAAGCCGCGGCAAGCAGCTGTGCAATGACCTCTGTGGCATGAACGACATCACCCGAGCACTCGACCGCTATCTCGGATTTGTCAATAAGCTCTTCTACTGAGTTTGTCAATAACTCATTTCTTGGGAAACCGCTCAATTCTCGTAAGTTGCGGCGCGTTAGTATGCTCGTAACTTCGAAGGCCGGTAACTGCTGCAAAAGTCCTACCAGGCCGCGAGAGACAAAACCCGTGCCAATAATGCCTATTTTGGTGACTGGCACTTTGAAAACGGGTGTTATATTAGTGTTCTGAAGGCAATGTACGGAGCAGTTCCCAGCGTTCCCGCGCGCCGCTGCGAAACAGTGCCGGATCGAAGTCAGCGAGCGCTTCCCAGCCCTCAACGGCTGCCAGTTCCTGCTGCTCATCGGTCAGATTGATCTCAAGCTCACGGCCGTCGCTGATCAAGTGCAGGGTCAAAGAGTCCCTACCGTCATCCTCAACATCCATAATGCAAAGGCGGTCAACGCCTTCTGGATTGCGAATAAACGCGGCTGAGCACCGCGCGCAGAATGAGAGACTTGCGTCACAGAGATTACGGTCCATCGTGACTTTCATAACTGACTCCTTAAAGGGTCTATCAATGAACTAATAATGATCTTACTCATACGATAAGCAATTGGGCGCCGGAAATCAAGCACATATTTCATAAGAATCATCACTATCTATTATGACCTACTCGGCTACGGCGCAAAATGTTATCCTTTGCTACTAAAATGGCGGGGTGTTTCGACTATGACTAAATACTTTATTACGATCGCCGGCAATATTGGTGTAGGCAAATCGACGTTAGTGCGTTTGCTGGCCGAACGCAGCGGCTGGGAAGCGGTCTTTGAAGCAGTTGCCGAGAATCCTTACCTGAGTGATTTTTACCAAAACATGCGGCGTTGGAGTTTTCAGTCGCAGGTCTTCTTCCTCTCACGGCGCCTGCAGCAGCATCACACCTTGCTGCAGCAGCCGGGATCGATTATCCAGGATCGCAGTGTGTATGAGGATGCGGAGATCTTTGCCCGCAATCTTTACGATCAAGGGGACATGAGCGAGCGTGATTGGACGTGTTATCTAGACCTCTACAAGACCTTGACGATGCTGCTCCAACCGCCCGATCTTGTAATTTACCTCAGCGCTTCAGTACCGACCCTGCGCCGCCGTATAGCGACCAGGGGCCGCGGTTACGAAAAAGAGATTTCGGATGACTATCTCTTGCGCCTGAACAGACTGTATGACGCATGGAGTGATGGCTTTAGGTTTAGCCCCGTTTTGACATTGAACACGGATGGCCTTGATTACGTCCAGAACGAGGAACATCTGGAGCTTATCTGGCACAAGATTGAAGATCGCTTGCATGGCAAAGAGTATCTGGCCCTAAGCTAATAGTTATGTTGATCGGCCGCCCTGTACCGACTGTAGACAACGGCTGATGGGCTAGTGTATGATGGTGTCAGCACGCAGCCTGGTGGGCGTGGGTAGCCAACGTCTTATTGTTTTGTTTAGAGGAGGCATCTGCATGAGTGTTTACAAGGTCATTGAACTGGTAGGTACAAGTGAAAAGTCTTGGGAGGATGCAGCCAACAAGGCCATTGATATGGCCAAGAAGTCGCTGCGCGAGCTGCGGATCGCGGAGGTGACGAAGATGGATGTGCGCCTGGATGATGGCGAGTTTGTTGAATATCGCGTGCGAATGAACGTATCTTTTAGGTATGAGGATTAGAAAGCACTCCGGGGACGAGTGAAGAGCCCTACCGGTTGCCGCCGGAGGGCTCTTCCTATTTTAGACGGCATGGAAAAACATGAAAACGAATACGCTTGGCACAACTGATCTGCGGGTCACGCGAATCGGGCTCGGTATGGCGGCACTTGGCCGGCCCGGTTACATTAATCTCGGCCATGCTGAGGACTTGCAGCAGAATTACGAAGTTGCTGCCATGGAGGAGCACAGCCATGAGGTGCTGGATGCAGCCTGGGAAGCGGGTATTCGCTACTTTGACGCGGCGCGATCTTACGGCCGCGCGGAACAGTTCCTCGCTTCCTGGTTTACAGCACGGATGATTGCTCCGGACAGAGTGGCTGTGGGATCAAAGTGGGGCTACACCTACACCGCAGACTGGATGGTAACGGCGGATAAGCACGAGGTGAAGGAACACAGCTTGCCTGTACTGCAGCGCCAGATTAAAGAAAGCCGCGCCCTGCTTGGCCCCTATCTCGATCTTTACCAGATACACTCCGCGACCCTGCAGAGTGGCGTATTAGACAATCAGGATGTACTTTCAGAATTAGCCAGGCTTCGAAGTGGGGGCTTGTTGATAGGTCTCTCGACAAGCGGCGCTAACCAGGAAGAGACTATTGCTCGCGCATTGGAAATAGTATTCGACGGCCGGCTATTATTTGCCTCCGTCCAGGCAACGTGGAACCTGCTGGCGCAAGAGGCAGGTCCTATCCTGCGGCAGGCGCATGAGAGGGGTATGGGCGTCATCGTAAAGGAGACACTGGCCAACGGCCGGTTGACGGACCGCAACGATGAGCCGGATTTTACGCGGAAACGCGCCTTGTTGGAGCAGGCTGCGCACGAGACCGGCAGTACCATAGATGCGGTTGCCCTGGCGGCCGTTCTTGCCCAGCCCTGGGTGGATATCGCGTTAAGCGGCGCCGCGAACGTGGCGCAGCTGCGCTCAAATGTCAAAGCTGTTGAGCTCGACCTGGGGGATGAACTTGAGATGCTCTGCGTCGAACTGAGGGAGTCGCCGGTCGCCTACTGGCAGACGCGGAGCGAACTGGCCTGGAATTAAACGCACCGTTTACCTGTAATGCCTGCCTTGCCTAAATCGAGTGCCCTTCTTCCTGTTCCGGCACGCCGGCGCGCCGCGGCATCGGGGAGGGTGGTTCAGCAAATGTTTCCTGATCGTCCGGCGTAATGCTTGGCGTCCGCCGCCGCGGCGAAGGAGCATCCGGCATGACCGCGTTTTCCACTGATTTGGCGGATAATAACTGCTCCCTGGTAACCTCAGCTTCGCTGAGATCGGCGCCGGTTAGATCTGCCCCCCGCAGCTTAGCGTTGATCAAGTTGCCCCAGCGCAGGTTAGCCATGCTCAAATTGGCGTTGCGCAAGTCTGCCCCGCCCATAATCGCGCCGCGAAGCACTGAGCCGCTGCAGTTGGCGCCATTTAGCGTTGCATTGCGCAGGTCCGCGCCACTCAATCCGGCCTCTTCCAGGATAGACTTGCTCAGGTCTGCGCTGCGTAAGTTAGCCAGGCTGAGATTGGCTCGATTCAACTGTGCGCGCTTTAGATCGGCACCGCTTAGGTCCGCGCGCCCCAAAATCGCGTCGCGAAGAAAGCCATCCTGCAAACTGGCGGCATTTAGCCGAGCACCACGCATATTTGCCATACTCAAATCAGTCATGCGCAAATCCGCTCCAGGGAGCACGGCATCATTCATCACCGCACCACTAAACGATGCGCGCTGCAGCTTGGCATTAGGGGCGTTGACACGACTTAGATTGGCTCCGTCTAGCTTGGCATGGGCCAGGCGTGCATCGCTGAGATCGGCATGATTTAGGTTGGCGAGGCTGAGATCTGCATATTCCAGAGTGGCGCCTTGCAAGTTCGCCCCACGCAATTTTGCGCTGCGCAAATCGGCGCCGTCTAGGTTGGCTCCCTGCAGATTAGCATCATTCAAGTTGGCGCCGCTAAGATTTGCGCCAGCGAGATTGGCGCCCGCCAGGTCGGCCTTGGAAAGTGTGGCGCCAGCGAGATCTGTTCCCTCCAGGTGCGCCATTTCCAGGTTGGCCCCGCGCAGGTAAGCACCGCTAATGACGGCATTGCTTAGGTCGGCACTTGCCAGCGACGCTGAGCGCAGATCGGCGGCCGATAGATCGCAGCCTGTCAGCTGTGCCCCGTTCAAATGTGCGCCCTGAAAGCTGGCTCCTGCCAGTGGAATACCCGCCAGTTTCGCCTGGCTTAAGTCGAGCGAACGCAGGGCAACAACGGGGTCATTGACCTGCAGCAATCCTGAGTCATATAAGAACCCAACGATTTGCCCTTTTTGTTGCGGGCTCGCCTCACGCAGCGCCGTCGCTGTAAGCGCGCGAGCAATGGTCTTGATCTCATCATCACTTTGGCTATCCGCCAACCCGCGTTCCATAATAAGCGTTGAAACCGTGCCGATGTAAGATTCGTAGGCACGCTGAGCGGCTGCTAATGACGCTGCTTTTGCTTCCGCAAGGCGTCGAGACCGCATCCACCACGCGCTAACCAGTAGTACAACCGACGGAAGCAGTAAGAGCTCAACCCAGTCCCATAGTGTCTTGGCGGGAATAACGCCCGCCTCGACTGTTTGGGGACCAATGCCTGTCCATCCTGGCGCGCGATCCGGCCAAACGGCCCAATACAACAATATGCAGCACACAACCGCCGTGATTACTAAGAGAGCCGTTAGGCCTCTATGCCGGCGGACTTTTTCAGTCAAGCGCGTAGCCTGTGATTGTGGTGTGAGTGCCAAATTTAGTCCTGTTTACTTCCGATGGTGCCAAGGATCGGCGCCGACTTGACAGCGCGTCGCCCATGAACCCATCAATTGTACCACATGGGAATTTGCGCACATGGTTAGTCGTTGCGCAAACTCGACCTTAAAAAATCGAACGCGCACTTTTGAACAGGGGGGCCTTTGGTGTATACTATGGCCAATTGT
>JBJYWX010000594.1:0-4413 GCA_046259695.1 Promineifilaceae bacterium (SeqCode)
AGAAGAGAAAAATAGAGGTATTTTTTCTTGTGTGCTCGGCTAGATGGGATTGGAGCATGTAAGTATGGCCTCAAAACTCTCGCGATTCTGTGATGGGATTATCGAAGCCGGCTGGTTGGCCGCCCTGATTGCCGTCCCTCTCTTTTTTAATATCCAATCGGAGCGTGTATTTGAACCGGATAAAGTAGCCATTCTCCGTTCAATCGCAATCTTGATCATAGCAGCATGGTTGGTTCGTTTTATCGATCAGCATGGCTGGCGCGCCTGGCAGCGGCTGCGATGGCGCCATGAAGAATCTATCTGGCGCCTGCCGTTCGTGATGCCGATCGTCGCTCTGGTCATTGTCTATCTCATCTCAACCCTGTTTTCTGTAACGCCGCGCATCAGTTGGTCAGGATCGTACCAGAGACTGCAGGGAACCTATACGATGCTGGCCTATGTCGTCTTTTACGCAGCGGCGATGACAACGATACGCCGCCGTGTTCAGGTGAGCCACATACCCACAGCCATCATCGCTGCCAGCATACCCGTTGCCTTCTATGGCTTGATCCAGCACTTTGGCCTTGATCCGCTGCCCTGGGGCGGCGATGTGGTACATCGCGTGGCCGGCCAACTGGGCAATGCCATTTTTATTGCCGCTTATCTGATCATGAGCGTCCCCTTGACGCTGGGGCGTATCATTGACGCATCCACCAGAATCTTGTACGACGAGGAGATCTCCTACGCCGATGTGCCGCGATCCGGCGTCTACATCTTCGCGTTGGCCATACAACTTCTGGCGATCTATTGGTCCGGCAGCCGTGGACCGCTGATAGGTCTCGCTCTGGGCCTGTTCTCATTTGTTCTGCTGTTGTTGGTCACGCTGCGCAATAGGGTGGAGTCGGGCCAGGATTTTCGCTTGAAGGATGTCCTGCTTGCTTTCCTGCCCCTCGCGCCACTTCTTGTTATGCTGTTATTTAGCGGCGTTGTTGGCAGCGTTGCCTCGTCTGTCGCCTCCTTCGCTGTCTTTCTGACCGGTGTGTTTCTGGCGGCGGGCATCATGCTCTTACTGGTGGTGTTGCGAAAAGGATGGAAGTGGCTTTGGCTGAGCTGGCTGCTGCTGGCTCTGATGATGGGTGGCTGGTTGCTATTGTTCAATTTGCCTGAACCGACATTGAGCCGCCTGGCTCAAATTCCCGCTGTTGGCACACTATTTGAGGAGCAGATTGCCTGGAAAGAACTGCCGAACCTGGGCACCTACGGCCGAATGCTCGATCCATCACAAACAACAGGTCGAGAAAAGACCAATCGTGTTCGCGTCCTGATCTGGGAAGGCGTTGTCGATCTGATTTCGCCGCACAGCCCGCTGACATTTCCAGATGGCGAGAGTGATAGCTTCAATTTCTGGCGACCGCTGATAGGTTACGGTCCCGAGTCCATGTATGTGGTCTACAACCGCTTTTATCCGCCGGAGTTGGCCACTGTCGAAGCACGCAATGCCGCACCGGACCGTTCGCACAATGAAACATTTGACGCATTCGTGATAACAGGTCTGGCCGGATTCCTCGCCTGGCAGGCGCTTTACCTCAGTGTCTTTTACTATGGATTTCAGTTTCTTGGCGTTGTTCGTTCGCGTCGTGACGCCCTTGTCCTGATTGGCTCCTGGATTGGCGGCGCGCTGCTGGGAACGATCTTGAGCTTAACTCTCTTTGATCCCCTCTATCTTGGAGTCGCCATTCCCGCAGGCACGATTCTTGGACTTATTGTCTACCTGTTCTATTATGCCATCTTCACGCGCCCGCCGGCCCGGCCTGGTGACGAAACATCCCGTGCCTACTTGCGCACTGATTATCTGCTGGTAAACGCGCTTCTGGCGGCCGTCCTGGCCCATTACGTTGAAATACATTTAGGCATCGCTATTGCCGTGACACGGCTCGAGTTCTTCCTTTTTGTCGCCCTCATATTTGTCGTCGCTCACAAGCTGCCGCCGGCGCCCTCAACGGAAGAAGTTCTAGATGTCCGTAATTCCCGGAAGAGCAGCACCAGGCTGGAGAGTGAGTACCCGGTTTGGGGCATAGTCCTGGCGTGGTCCTTCTTAATCGCGCTGATCATTGGAACCCTGGGCTACGATTTTATGAACTATGTTCTGCCGGCGAATAAACTCTTGCAAAGTGGCGCCGATCTGCCTGTCATGGAAATCATCGACCAGTCACTATTTGCCAACGCGCACAATAATTTCGTTTCTTCCCCCTTCATCTTTCTATTGATTGTGATTGCCTGGGCCACGTCTGTGCTCATTGTGTTCGGCGAGATGATCCGCCAGAATAGGATGCAGGTCACGATGCCGTCTCTCGCAGAGATGCCTCCCCTGCGTTACAAGGCGGCTGCTGTTACCTTTCTCCTGCTGGGTCTGATGGGTCTCGGACAGCGTTTTATCCTGCCCTCAACACCCAGCCCGACAACCTCGCTTGCCCGCAGCCTGTTACTGATCGCCGGAGTCGTATGTCTTTGGCTGGCCTGGATTCTGACGCGCAACCAAAAATCTGGCCGTCTTGCTGCGGCCATCGTCTCCGCTGGCGGATTTCTATTCAGCCTGCCCATCCTTTTTGGCGGATCGCCGGTAGAAGGGTTGTCTCTGGCAGCGATAAGCTCGCTGTTGTTGTTCCTGCTCTGGGATCCGGCAATGAAGCAGTTTCTCCTCCCACCCATTGTGCTTGGATCGCTTTCACTGATTGTTGGATTGATTTATACCTATCTTCATGCCATCCTTTTGCGTGAGGCGCTGCTCTATCTGGTATTTGCCCGTGGCATCGAACCCATTTCTACATTGTTCAACCTGTTTTTTGCTCCGGATGGCCCGCTTTCAACGATCGAACAGGCGCGCGTGCTTGAAGCCACACAGTCAACGAAACTGCTGAGCAGCTATTACTTGTTCCTCTTGCTTGTGATAACGGCCGCAGGCCTTTCCTTAGCGCGCCGCTCCATGAAGGCCGCTGCTTCCTGGGGAAAGACGGGCGCTTTTGCCACGGCCATTCCGCTCCTGCTGCTGGCCATTTTCTTAATAGGGCAAACGAATGCCAGGCCTGTTCAGGCGGACATGATTTTTAAGCGCGGGCAGCCATTTGACCAGCAGGCTGCCCAGTCGCAGGATCCTTTGATGTGGGATGTTGCCATCGCCATTTACAATAAGGCTCTGGAGCTCGAGCCGTCCGAAGATTATTACTACCTGTTCCTCGGCCGCGCTTTGTTAGAGCGCTCGGGGCTATCAGAGAATCTTGGCGAAAAGCTGGCATTGTTGGGCGAAGCAGAGGAACGCCTGCTGGAAGCGCGCGATCTCAATCCCTTGAACACTGATCACTCGGCTAACCTGGCCCGGCTGAGCACGCGTTGGGCTGCCACAATGGAGGATCCTGCAGCACGGGAAGGACTTCTGGACAGTGCTGAATCTTACTACCAGGAAGCGCTGGAGCTCAGCCCGCACAACTCAGTGATACGCAATGAGCTCGCGCGCATCGAATTTGATCTTCGTCGCAATTGTGATCTGGCGATCGCTATCTTCAGACAATCGTTGGAAAATGATCCATTCTTTTCTGAGACTTACTTCAGTTTTTCCGATGTCCTGGTTGCCTGTGCGGCTGCTCAGAACGATGTGAATGTGCGAAATGAGCTCTATGAATCTGCGCTTGAGACTATTGATGGTGGATTAACTCTCGATCCAAAACAGGCCAGGGCCTGGATACAGGCCGGGCAGATCAATTACCAGCTTTCGCGCTATGATGAAGCGCTCGCGGCATTTGAGCAGGCCAGAAAGCTGAATGAAGCCAACGATCTGCCAACCTGGAATGTGGATTTCTTGCAGGCGCAAGTCTACCGTGACATGGGCAACATCCCAGCGGCGCAGGCGCTGGCGCAGCAGGCTCTGCTGTCTGCTCCGGCGGATATCGCCGATGACATCCAGGCTTTTTTGGATGAAATGGAGCAATAACTAAACAGATTAATGCTTGTTTTTATTGCCATATTTTTTATCGCCCTCGCGGCAACGGCCGTCGGGACGCCGCAGGTCAAGCAACTGGCGCAAAATCTTGGTTTTGTCGATGTTCCCGGCGGTCGAAAGTCACAGGAGCAACCCATACCACTGTTAGGTGGGCTGGCCATCATCGGCGGCATGCTGCTGGCGGTGACGCTCTTTTTCTTTGTTGCATACGGCCGTTTGCCCCGCCCTGTTGGCGGCGTCTTGCTGGCAAGCGCCGTTGTCGCCGCCGTCGGCCTGGTCGACGACAGGTTGCAGCTCCCTTTTTGGGCCAAACTTGCGGGCGAGTTTTGCGGCGCTCTCATACTCATCTATTTCGGCATACACGTTCAACTGCCGCTGCCAACAATTGTCAATTACGCGATCACGATTATCTGGATCCTGGGCATCAGCAATGCCGTTAA
>JBJYWX010000595.1:0-10943 GCA_046259695.1 Promineifilaceae bacterium (SeqCode)
TGGCCACGCCGCTGACCAATGAGCATTATGTTAATGCCACTCGCGGTAATCTCTATGGCATCGACAAAACGCCGGACCAGGTAGGGCCGTTTGCCTTCCCGGTGAAGAGCCGTATTGAAGGGCTGTACATGGTGGGCGCGAGCACGCTCAGCCACGGTGTTGCCGGCGTGACCAGCTCCGGCCTGGCCGCGGCCAGGCAGATTCTGGGCTGTCGTATGCGTGACATTCTGAGCCAAAACGGCCCCGAACTGCGCATTTATCCTTCCGAGGATCCCGGCGCCTGGCCGGAGGAGCTGAGAGTGAAGATGCGCCGGGGCACCTGATTTATTGTAAGCAGTCAATGATCGACAGGACGCGGGAAGACGCGGAAGGCAGTGGAGAGGGCCGTGATCCATTTTCAACAGGTAATTACTAACCGGCGGCCGGACCGCTAGCCGGCGTCTGAGAACGCAGAGCTGAGAGCTTCTATGGCTTATGGAATACACTGGGAATGGCGTGGGTTTGGGGCGGTCTCGGCCGCTCTTGCGCTGCGCTTTGCTACTTTGCAGGAAGTGGTCTACGACGGCCAGGCGGTCGAGGACGTTTACTTCTGGGCGCCGGGCCTGGAAGTGAACCTGAAGACCCGCGCCGGCGTCGAGGGGGATCTGAAGATTAAACGGCCGTTAGACAAGGATGGCCCGCTCGAGTGCTGGCGCGAAGACCCCGGCGAGATCTTCAATTTTCCCTTATCGGACGGCCAGTGGTCATGTCTGGGTGACGTTCTGGCCGGCGCGGACCTGGTCCTCGGAGCTCCTCCCGCGGACGCCGGGCCCGCGCAGACCACCGCCGCTCTCAAGGTAGCCGGCTGTACGACCTTGGGCGTCTCGAAACTGCGCCAGGCGCGGCTCTGGCCTGGGCGTTACGGCCCTGTACTCATTGAATGGACGCGCATCGACGCGCCGCAGCGGCTGGTGTCGATAGGCCTGGAAACGACAGAAGCGTACCAGCGCAGGAACGAGATGTTGGCCAAAGCCGGCCTGCGCGCCGCGATCGAAGCCTTCGGCCTGGATCAGGAACCACTGGCCGTGATGAACTACCGGGATGCCGCCGGACAGTGGGCCAACGGCCAGTTAATCTAGTCCTATCCAGGCGGCGAATCTACTGCGCCGTCGAAAGGGCAGCATCGGCCTGCTCGACTGCCGGAACGCTGAAGCCCTTGAACAATAGCCAGAGGCCGATCGCCAGCTCAAACGGCATATATGGAATGTAGTGCCAGGTGGGTACGGCCGCGCTGCTGTTGTAGGCAAGAATGAGACTTCCGGCGGTGACCAGGGCCATCGCGGCGACGCCCCAAAGTGAAAGCGCGCTGCTGCGAAGACAAATAAAAAAGCGGCTCCCAAAAAACGTGACAAATGTTTTTCTACACGCATGGTTCCCTCCAGGTGTACTAACGCGTGCTGACCGCCCATCCAATATACTATGGCCGTCTAGAGCCGGAGTTTAAAACATGGTTTGTCCCGGCCAGCCAAAGCCGGGAGCATGGCCGCTCCCGACGCTATTTATCCTGCTGCAATCGATCGTCAAGAAAATCCTGCTGGCTCTATGTGACGTTTTCTGCGTATAATAATCGTGAGTCGCCGCGCCAAGCTCCGCCAGAATGTCCCGTTACGGGCGCGACAAGGGAGGTACTCATGCCGACCAAGAAAGCCCTCACCGCTATCTTGTTCCTTTTTGTTACTCTACTGATCGCCAGCTTCGCTCTGGATCGCGCCGCGAACGCGGTCGCGGACGATGCGCTGGCCGGCACCAAAATCTGCCTTGATCCAGGGCATGGCGGCAGCGATCCCGGGGCGATCAATCCCGACTATGGCCTGGAGGAAAGCGATATCAACCTGGAAGTGGCCTATGGCCTCCGCTTTCTACTGGAAGGCTCCGGCGCTGATGTGGTCATGACTCGCACCGGCGACCAATACCTGGATAACAGCGATCGTTATACCTTCTGCAACGCCGAGCAGGCCACGATCCTCATCTCCGTGCACACCAACAGCCACAGCGATCTGACCTGGGACGGCACGATGACCCTGTATGGGCCGCGTGAATCCCCGGAACTGGCGCAGACATTACATAGTGTGATGTACCCCTATTTGCGCGATACCAGACCAAGCGGCATGCCCGAGGAAGAGTTTGTGGACTACGGCATTGATCGCTATGCCTCCGGCGTTCTTTTCAAGAGCGATATGGCGGCGGCCATGCTTGAGCCGCTGTTGATGTCCAACATATACGAGGGGCCCTTGCTTGCGACCAGCCTATTTGATGGTTTTGCGCCAGATAACTTCGACTATGAAAGCGCTTCGATCTCCGGCGACTGTTCTGATTTCAGCTGCCGCCGCGGCCAGATCGCGTGGGCAGCCTACCAGGGGACGCTGGCCTATTTTGGCGCCCAGCCTGTTGATCCGCCTGGCGGTGAAATGTTTGTCGCGGCGCTAACGATGGACAGTAGCCGGCGGGGGCGGAATTATGCCATTCACACGGCCGTTTCCATTCTCGACACCGCGGGGCAGCCGGTACCCGGCGCCGAAGTCACCCTGCGTCTCACCCAACTCCCGGATGGTTCGCCGCAGGAGCAGACAGCGCTGACCGGCGCGGATGGCGTGGCATCTTTTACGACGAAGGTGAGCAGCACGGGCCTTTACCAAGCGGCCGTGCTCACTGTGAGCAAAGTGGGCTGGACTTACGATGCCGCGTCAAACATAGAGGACACGAAGGAGCTGGCCATTCCCTAGGCGGCGCTCCGTTTCGCATAACCAATGAAAAACCTGGCCGCCACGCGGCCAGGTTCAATTTCTTGAGGTGAGCCGCGCATATGTGCGGCGGGCGTTGGGGGAAGCGCGTAGTCTTCCCGGTCGCCGGCGTATTCCTCGCTCCACTCGTGCAGCACGACCATGCTGAATATGTCCGACTCGGTGATGATGCCCACCAGACGGCCGTCGGCTTCGATCACCGGCAGGCCGCTGATGCGGTTTTCTAGCATGGTGCGCGCCGCTTCGCCGATCGTTTGTTCGGGTCTGATCGTGATCGGGTCGGGGGTCATGATCTTGCCCACGTCCAGGCTGGAAAGCAGGTAATTCATCTCCCAGATGCTGATCGACGTGGCCGGAGAAGGCTGCGCGCCGCGCACGTCGCCCAGGGTGACAATGCCCAGCAGCCGCCCCGCGTCGTCCACCACCAGCAGGCGGCGGATCTCTTCCGAAACCATGATCTGGTGCGCTTCCGGCAAACTGGTATCCACATGCACGGTAATAGGGTCAGGGGTCATCCAACTGCGCACGCGTTCTAGTCTCATCAGCGATTCTCCTGGAATAGATCAACCGGCTACATTCTATTGTAACCGAAACAGAAGAGAAAATGATCACTGATCAAGGGGCAATGATCGCGTATCAATGAATAATAGAACGCGGATGGACGCTGCGAGAATGCAGGACCTAAAAAAACCGCGCCTGCCCGCGTCCCATCACGCCTTGGCGATTTAGACTTGATTATTGGTCATCCCGCAGCGTCCGCCACTGTTCCAGGAGCTGCTTCTCTGCGGCGGAAAGCGCTTCGGGCATTTCTATCTTGATGCGGGCGTACAGATCCCCCCGTTCTTCCGGCTTGCGCAGCCGCGGCATGCCAAGGCCGCGCAGGCGGATCTGCTTGCCGTTGGCCGTTTCCGCGGGGATGGACAGCTTGACTGTTTTGTCGATGCCGGCCACGTCGGCCTTGCCGCCTAACAGCGCGGTGAAAATATCGACCGGTACATTGACATAAAGATCGTCACCCTTGCGTCGTAGCCGGTCGTGCGGCTGGACCGTGATCTTGAGGAACAGGTCGCCTGCCTGGCCCCCGGGGCCGGGCTGCCCTTTCCCGGACAGGCGCACTTTGGAGCCAGTTTTGACCCCACGCGGGATCCTGGCCTTCATTATCCGGCCGTCGCTCCACTGCAGCTCGCGTGCCGCGCCATGAAACGCTTCTTCCAGCGTAATGGCCACCCCTTGCTCGATGTCCTGGCCGCGCGCCGCCCGGCCCGCGCCGGGATTGGCGCCGTAGCCGCCTGCACCGCGCGCCCCACGGCCAAACAACATCTCGAAGAAATCAGAAAAACCGCCGCCGCCTCCACCGCCAAACATCTGTTCAAACTCTTCGGCCGTTACCGTGCGTGCCGCGCCGCCGGGCGCGCCCCACTGCGCCCAGTTGAAGTCCTGCGCCTGCCCTCCGGCGCGCTCGAAACGCTGCCATTCGGAGCCGAACTGGTCGTACTTGCGCCGCTTGTCCGGATCGGACAGCACTTCGTGCGCCTCATTAATGTTCTTAAACGTGTCTTCAGCGACCTTGTCGCCCTGGTTCACGTCCGGATGGTATTTACGCGCCAGTTTGCGATACGCTTTTTTAATCTCGTCCGTGGACGCCTGCTTACTCACGCCCAGGATCTGGTAGTAATCTCTGTAATCCATACATCTTCCCGTTGTTTAATGCCGCGCCATAATACGCCTTCAGCGCGCCAAGCACCAGTTTAGAGCCGCCGGATCAGAATTGCATAAGACCCGCCGGCGCGTCTGTCACGTTTGTGTCACGCCTCTTTGCTATCCTGTGCTTGTTGATAAATAACCAAGCAGGGAAAAACAACATGCCAATGGCCGCACACAATCCATTTTACCCAAGCAGCACAGCGCGACACGGCGCTGCCGATGCTATCCAGATCCGCGCGCTGGGCCTGGATCCCCTGGCCTGGCTGCCGCCGGCGCCGCTCCCCGACGAGGAGCTGGCACGCTCCGGCAACGCAGCCCCGGCGCCAGCGGAAACTTCGGGTGGACAGCCGCTTGCCGCGGATGGCCCATCCAGTCCGGACGGTAACCGGCAGGATAGTCTATTTTACTTATTAGCGGAGGGCAGCGAGCCGCTCCTGATGTAAGGCCAGGGACGCAGCGCGCGTTTCGTTTCTCGTGCCGCAGGCGCCGCGCTGCGCCCCGCATTTTACAAGCGGCTCAACCAACAAGCCAGGACAGACTGGGCCACGCGACCAGCGTGGTCCAGTCGATGGCCTGCAGCAGCCACAACGCCCCCATCCCAATTACCACCGTCCAGATCATACTGTCCGTGCGCCAGGCGACGATGATCGCCAGCAGCCCGGCCAGCAGCCGCTCGTTAGCCAACGATAGGTCGAGCCCGCCGCCCGGCTGCAGTAGTTCCGGGGCGATAATCGCCGAGAGCACGGCCGCCGGGGCGAAGCGCAGCGCCCGCCGCAGCGGCTCGCTGATCGTCAGGCGCCCGCTGCCCAGGATCATGGACATGCGGATGGCAAAGGTAACAACACCCATGCCTAACACAATCAGCCAGTCACTCACGGCGCCGCCTCCACCCATGGCGGGCGCCACCGTTCCAGCAGCACGCCGGCGGCGATGCCTGCTAAAGCGGCGACCATCAGGCCTAGCTTGTAGGGCATGCCGTTAGCCAGCACCGCCACCGAGCCGGCCACCAGCGCCGCGGCCAGATTGGGCCGGTAGCGGCAGAGAGGCACAACCATACCGATGAAAGTCAGGGCCAGCGTAAAATCGAGCGACCAGCTTGCCGGCACCTGCGTGCCGAAAACCACGCCGGCGATGGTCGAGAGCTGCCAGGAAACCCAAAGGGCCAGCCCGGCGCCCAACCAGTAGTAATGGCGATATTCAGGCGGCGCATTGCCTTTCTCATAGTACACGGCCGTGACCACGTACGCTTCATCCGTCAGCAAATAGCCAAGCAGCAGCTTCCAGCGCAGCGACAGGTGGCTCGTGTAGGGCGCCAGGGCCGTGCTGTACAGCAGGTGGCGCAGGTTGATGATAAAAGTCGTGGCCCAGATGACCAGGGCCGGCGTGCCAACGCCAATGAGCTCAGCGCCTATGAACTGCGCTGAACCGGCGAAAATGATCACCGAAGAGGCCGCGGCCAGCACGGGCGAAAGGCCGGCGGCAACGGCGACGACCCCGTAAATCAGGCCAAAAGGCAGCGCGCCCAGAACGATTGGCAGCTCGGCGCGCACGCCGGCCATAAATTCAGATCGGGCGTTGGGGGGCATGGCGCGCGGGTATCAGATCTCCCAGCGGCTGTCGCCGATGGAGAGGGTGTGGAAAGTACAGGTGAAGGACCCTTCCTTGGGGCTGCAGGCATATATCCCGGCCTGGATCGCCTGGAACGGCGCCAGCAGATGGGTCACGCGAAGCTGCCGCCAGGAACGGCCGTCGGGCGCCGCCTCGAGCAGAAAATCAGGGCCGCGCCTGTTAATGCGGTACCACATGCGATCAGGAAGCGTTTCCAGTTCAGTCGTCGCCCAGTCCGAATAGCCTAGGTTAGTGACCACCGAACCGAGCATGCATAGCTGCGGATTTTCGTATTCGATGGACATCTTGATCCAATTCTCGGCGTCCAGGCGCACCAGTAGGCCGCACTGGTCATACTGGGTGGTGTACCGGAAACTGACCTCTGTCTCCAGGTAAAAATCACCGCCCAGCTCGGTCAGAAGGGCGTGGCCGTTGTCGTTGCGAAAGCCGTAATGCGTGCGCTGCCAGAAATCTGTGCCCGGATCCGTGGTCAGGACCAGGCCGTCGGCCGCCTGCCAGCGGGTGGGGGGATAAAGCCAGTGGAAATCAGCGGGGATGGCTGTTTCGAATTCTATCGTACGTGACATGTTGCTTCCTCTCGCTCAAGACGCCGCGCGCTGGTAGCCACCCAGAGAGCGGAACGGTATTGCTCGCGCCCCGGCCGATCTTGGGCGGTAGGTGAATCGTCCGACTATTCTAACCGCAAGCGGCTGATAATCCGAGGGACTTCTGGATGAGCGAGCCGCCAGGAAGCGAACGGCCGCCGGCCGTTTCAGTTTGTGGTCTTCCAGCCCTAAGGGCCTATGAGGATGCCGCTTATGAACAGATGGCGCCTGCTGCTGGTCACCGCCGCCTTTATCGCCCTGTTTGCCGTGCCTGTCCTGGCCCAGGTCTCGCCCCACTTTGATCTCAGCTGGTCGCTGCTGTCCGGCGGAGGCGGCGCGCGCGGCTCAGGCGTCCACCAGCTCGACGGCCTGCTGGGCCAGTGGCCCGACGGCCGTTCGCGCAGCGCGCAGTACCAAATCGATCCCGGCTTCTGGCCCGCCGGTCGTGATCTTGAGGAGTGGCAAGAAACCGGCCTGCTCTATGTACCCGTCATTTATGGCGGGTAGCAGACGCGCTTGGCTCAGCCTGTCTTTCCTGCAGATCGCCGTACTGCCGCCTGTACAGCTGGCTGTAGAAGCCGCCCGCCGCCAGCAGCGAATCGTGCGTGCCGCGCTCAATGATCCGGCCGTCGTCGATTACCAGCAGTTGATCCGCCTGGCGAATCGTGCTCAGGCGGTGGGCGATGACGAACGCCGTGCGGCCCTCCATCAGCCGCAGCAGCCCCTGCTGGATCTGCTGTTCCGTGCGCGTGTCCACGCTGCTCGTTGCCTCATCAAGGATCAGGATGCGCGGGTCGGCCAGGACGGCGCGGGCAATCGCCAGTAGCTGGCGCTGGCCCTGGCTAAAGTTGTGCCCCTTTTCCGAGACCAATGTTTCATACCCCTGCGGCAGGCGGCGGATAAACCAGTCGGCGTTGGCCAGCTTCGCTGCCGCGATAACTTCTTCATCCGTAGCCGACAATCGGCCGTAGCGGATGTTGTTCATCACTGTATCCGCGAATAAAAAGGTGTCCTGCAGCACGATCCCCAGCGACGAGCGCAAAGAGTCCTGTGTCACCTCGCGAATGTCACGGCCGTCAACCATAATGCGCCCCTCCTGCACATCATAGAAGCGGCTCAAGAGGCTGATCACCGTCGTTTTGCCCGCGCCAGTCGGCCCCACCAGGGCGATGGTCTGCCCCGCTTTGGCCGCCAGGCTCACATCGCGCAGCACCGGCTTGTCCGGGTCGTAGCCGAAGGTAACGTTTTCGAACACCACGTCACCCCGTACAGTGCTTAGCGGCCGCGCGCCGGGCGCGTCCACCACTTCCGGCTTTGCGTCCAGCACGGCGAAAATACGTTCGGCGCCGGCCAGCGCCGACTGCAGCTGGTTGTAGAGCATGGCGATGCCGCGCAGTGGGCGGAAAAAATTATTGATATAGACCACGAAGGTGGCGATCACGCCCACGGTGACGACGCCGCGCAGCGCCAGCCAGCCGCCCAGCAGCGCTGTTACGGCCACCGTGATTGTGCTCATGGTAATGAACATCGGGCCCAGAGCGGCGGTGATCACGTCGGCGCGTGTGCCCGACTGGCGGTTGGCGGCGTTGGCTTGCTCAAACTGGGCCAAGGCGCCGGAGGAACGCGCGAACGCCTGCACCACGCGCAGGCCGTTGATCGTCTCCTCCATCACGGTGTTCATCGCCGCAAGGTTCTGC
The DNA here is from genome assembly GCA_046259695.1 of Promineifilaceae bacterium (SeqCode). Taxonomy (GTDB): domain Bacteria; phylum Chloroflexota; class Anaerolineae; order Promineifilales; family Promineifilaceae; genus JAACFF01. Next base: position 8,395 of record JBJYWX010000595.1, read on the forward strand.
TGCACCTCGCGAAAGGCGACCCGGCTGCGGCGCGTGACCAGGCTGGTGATATAAAGCATCAGCGGCAGGATGATAAGTGTGCCTATCGCCAGCTGCCAGTTGAGCAGAAACATGGCCACCATGATCCCGCCCAGGGTCAGGACGTTGGTCATAAACTGGATCAGTCCGTTGGACAGCACCTGGTTGATCGCCTCGCTGTCGTTGCTCACGCGGCTCATCAGATCGCCCACCTGGTGCCGGTCATGATAGGCCAGCGACAGCGCCTGGAACTGGGTGAACAGCTCGGCGCGGATGTCGGCTACCAGCCGCTGTCCCACGTCGACCATCATCACACCGTAAATAATGGCCGCCAGGCCGCCGGCCAGGTAGATAACCAGCATCAAGAGCACGATCTGGGCCAGCAGCGCCACGTCACCGGGCGTGATCGCCTCATCTACCGCCCGGCCGAAAAGAATGGGACCGGCCAGCGAAGCCAATGTGCCCACCATGATCAGCAGGGAAATCAACAGCAGCTTGCCGCGGTACGGCCGGGCATAGCTGATCAGCCGGCCGATCGTCTCGCGCGCCGATGTCGCGCTTTCGCCCGTGATGACGCCTCCGCCGTAGCCCAAACGCGGCCCGCCTCTGCGGGTGCTCATCTCCCGTCCTCCTCAACGCTGGCGTCTTCGACCACCTGCGACTGGTAAATCTCGCGGTAAAGCGGGCTGCTTCGCAGCAGCTCTTCGTGCCTGCCCTGGGCGGCGATACGGCCGTGTTCAAGCACCAGAATTTGATCGGCATCCAGGACGGAGGAGATGCGCTGGGCGACGATGAACACCGTGCTGCCACCCGCGGCCTCCTCCAGCGCGGCCCGCAGGTGCGCTTCCGTCTCGCTGTCCACGGCGCTCATGCTGTCATCCAGGATCAGGATCGCCGGCGCGATAAGCAGGGCGCGGGCGATGGCCAGGCGCTGTTTTTGCCCGCCCGAGAGATTGGCGCCCCGTTCTTCCACCAGGCTGTCGTACCCGTCCGGCATGGCCAAAATGAAATCGTGCGCCTGTGCCGCGCGCGCGGCCCGTTCCACCTCTTCCAGCGTCGCGCCGGGACGGCCGTAGGCGATGTTCTCGCGCACCGTGCCGCTGAAAAGGATCGTCTCCTGCTGCACGACGCCGATGTGCCGCCGCAGTGCTTCCAGATCCCAATCGCGGACATCGACGCCGTCAATCAACACGCGCCCCGAGGCCGTGTCGTAGAAGCGCGGGACCATCTGCACCAGGCTGCTTTTGCCGGATCCGGTGGCGCCGACGAGAGCCACGCGCTGGCCGGGCTGCGCCTCAAAGCAAACCGTGTCGAGCACCTTGCCGCCGCCATAGCGTGTCGTACGCCCATCCGGCGCCGCGGCGTCCGCGGCGGGTGTCGCGGAGGCGCCGGTACCGTCGTACTGGAAGGAAACGTTCTCGAAAACAACTTGCCCTTTTAGCGATTCCGCTTTGTATGGCTCGGCCGCCGGCAGGAGGGCGGGCGGCGTATCCAGCACTTCCCAGATGCGATCGGCCGAGGCCTGGGTGCGGGCCATCATGGTCAGCACGTTGCCCAGCATCAAGACCGGGGCCATGCCGATCAGCAGATAGCTGTTGAAGGCTACCAGTTCACCCAAGGTCAGGCGGCCGCCGATCACGCTCTGGCCGCCAAACCAGGCGATGGCCACGTTGCCCAGGTTGGTCAGCAGGGCCAGCAGCGGCATGGCCAAGGCCAGCAGGCGCCCGACCTCGATGTGCTGTACCATGTAGGCCTCGTTGATGGTCTGGAATCGGCCGATCTCGTGCCCTTCGCGCACGTAAGCCTTGACCACCCCCACGCCGGCCAGGTTCTCCTGTACAGCCGTGTTCAGCAGGCCCAGCTTCTGCTGCACGGTCGTGTACATCGGCCGGCTGAGGATCATCAGCCCGGCGATCAATGCCGCGGCCAGGGGCAGCAGCAGCAGCATCAACAGCGCCAGCTGCCAGTCGATGAGAAACATCATCAGCAGGCTGCCGCTGATCATCAGCACGGCGCGCAGGAACAGCGCAAGGCCCGCGCTCATGAAGCCGCGCACAATGTCCACGTCACTCGACAGGCGCGTCATCAACTGCCCGGCCTGCATGTTGTCCAGATTAGCAAAGGAAAAGCGATTGATCTGGGCGAAAAGCGCGTTGCGCAGATCATAGGCGAGCCCCTGCGAGATGCGCGCGCGGTACACCCCTTGTCCCAAGGTGGCCACGGCGCCCACCACGGCCGCCACAAGCATCACGGCCGATCCGCGCCAGATGGCGGCCATGTCGCCGGCGTCGATGCCGCTGTCGATCACATAGCGCAGCGCGCGCGGCACAATGAGTTCCATGGCCACCGGCAGGACGACGGTGAGCATCATGAAAAGAAAGGCCCAGTGATAGGGCCGCATGTAAGACCAAACTCGCCGCACAGATTGCATCTGAGGCTTCTCTCGTCACCGGCAGGCAGCCCGCCGCACCGGCAGCCCTTAATGATAAGCCCCAGACCCATTGTGGGGCAACCGGCCATTTGTGGCGCAA
>JBJYWX010000596.1:0-2580 GCA_046259695.1 Promineifilaceae bacterium (SeqCode)
ATGGTTCTACTGATGCATATAAAGGTGTTTACAGCCACGACAAGGCCGCGGCTCTGAAATCGGCCAAGTTCGACCGCGTTGCCCTGGGTAAACGCGGCCTAACCTATGAACGGCTCGACCAACTGACCGTCGAGGTCCTCCTCGGTGTCCGTTAATATATAAAACAATTTGCTAAATTGCTACGTGCCGCAGGCACGTCTACAGCAGCCGTCGGGAAATGATTTCGCCGCCGTTGTGACCGGGTAACCGCGACAGAATTCAAAGTTCGGGTTTGACAGGGGAATTCCCCCTTGTTTACGGCCGTTATAATCTCGTGCCCCTCCACCTGTCATGGTATTATTCATCTGCTGATTAACACCTTTAAGTACAGGCTCAATAAGCCTTGCGCAAGAGTGGTTTTCCGGCGGAAATTTAACAGGAAATATTACAGGCCGCGGTATTTCCGCTCACCTGCGATGAAAGGCTGCGCGGCTGTGCTTATTTTTGGAGGAACAATGGATGACAAGAAATATCTTTTGGGTTTAGACGTCTCTACTACCGGGGCCAAGGCGTTGATCGTTGATAGCGACGGCCGTGTGATCAGCAGCGCGACTTCTCCCCTGACCCTCTCCACGCCCTATCCCCTGTGGTCGGAACAAAAACCAGCCGATTGGTGGGCGGGCATGGTGCCCAGCATCAAAACAGCACTGGCGGAAGCAGCGTTATCCGGCACGGACATCGCCGCCATCGGCCTCACCGGGCAGATGCATGGTCTCGTCCTGCTCGATGAACAGGGCGAGGTTTTGCGTCCGGCGATACTCTGGAACGACCAGCGCACCGGCGCGCAGTGCGACGAGATTCGCCGCCGCCTGGGCAAAGAAAAGCTGATCCAGATCACGGGAAACGACGCTCTGACCGGCTTCACTGCGCCTAAAATCCTTTGGGTGCAGGAAAACGAGCCTGACGTTTACGCCAAAGCGCGCCATATTCTGCTGCCTAAAGACTATGTCCGCTATAAATTGACCGGCAATTACGCCATGGACCGCGCGGGCGGAGCGGGCACCATCCTCTTCAGCCTTAAGGATCGTACCTGGTCGGAGGAGATGCTGAGCACCCTGGACATTCCCGCCGAGTGGCTGCCGCCAACTTACGAAGGGCCGCAGGTCACGGGGGTGGTTTCGAAGGAAGCTGCCGCAGAGACGGGGCTCCTGGAAGGGACGCCCGTTGTTGGCGGCGGCGGCGACCAGGCGGCGCAGGCTACCGGCGTCGGCGCCGTGGAGTCGGGCATTATCGCCCTGACCCTGGGCACCTCCGGCGTGGTCTTCGCCACGACGGAAGCGCCGCTAATCCAGCCCGAAGGGCGCCTGCATGCTTTCTGCCATGCCGTGCCCGGTAAATGGCATTTCATGGGCGTCATGCTCAGCGCGGCCGGCTCCTTGCAGTGGTATCGCGATACGCTGGCACCAGGTGAAGATTTTGGCTCGCTGGCCGAAGAGGCAACGGTCGTTCCTCCAGGCAGCGAAGGGCTTTTCTTCCTCCCATACTTGACCGGCGAGCGTACTCCCTATCCCGATCCCCTGGCCCGTGGGGCCTGGGTCGGGCTGACCGTGCGCCATACCCGCCCGCACATGACGCGCTCCGTGCTCGAAGGGGTCTCCTTTGGCATTAAGGACAGCTTCACACTGATTCAGGAAGCGGGCCTGGGCGAGATCACCCAGGTGCGCATCTCCGGCGGCGGGGCCAAGAGCCCCGTCTGGCGCCAGATCATGGCCGATGTCCTGGGTGTGGAGCTGGTGACGGTCAATACGACCGAAGGGGCGGCCTTCGGTGCGGCGCTGCTGGCTGGCGTCGCCGCGGGCATGTATCCCGACGTGGAGAGCGCCTGCCGCGAGACGATCGAGATTACGGGCAGCACCAAACCGGGTGAAAATTCGGCCGTTTACCCCCCCTATTACGAACGCTACCGCGCGCTCTACCCGGCCCTGGCGCCGGAATTTGAGGCGATAGCGGAGTTATAATACTTTCCCGGAAACTGGCAGTTTCCGGGAAAGTCAATGATCTAAACGAAGAACAAAAAATCCAGATCCCCCGGCGAATGGCCATATTCGGTCAGCAGCAGGGCCGCTTCGCTGCGGTGCTGCATGCTGTGCAGCAGTAAGTGCTGCAGCATGGTCCAGCGCACGAGGGGAGAGGTCTTGCCGTCCCAGCGGGTGACCATAATCTGTTCTGTGAAAGAATCGTCGCTCCAATCCTCGAGTAAAGTGCCCATGTATTCGGATTCTCTGTCACTGAAGTCGCGCATCGCGGCCACATTCGCCAGTTCATCCGGGCCGGGAATATCACCCTCCTGGATCAGGCCGTGCGCACTGAGCAGGCGCCAGACGCGCTCCACCCTGAAGAGGTGATAGAGGATTTCGCCCAGGTTGCGCCCTTCAGGGTCCGCCTTGGCGGTCCACTGCTCTTCCGTCACCTTCTCCGCCTGATCCAATAGACGGCCGTTGGCCCAGTGATTGTATTCAAACTCTTTAATTAACATATCTCGCGCGAGCATGGAAATCTCCTTTAAGGTAGTCAGGTGGTCAGGTGGTCAGCGGACGGCTG
>JBJYWX010000597.1:0-2036 GCA_046259695.1 Promineifilaceae bacterium (SeqCode)
AGATGCTTACAATGTTACTTCTCCGAACCAGCTTCCCGGACTGGATGATACAGTGCGCATAAATAATTGGCAGCTGAAGGCCAGTGCTTTTTCGCTTGACTTTCGCAATTATGGTACGGACCTTGGGATTGTGCAGCGGCCGACAGTTGCGGTGCCTGAGCTGAGTTTTAACATCCGTGTTGAACGGCGTTTCCTTGGGCCTTTCATCGCGTTCTTCTTGCCTGCCCTGGTCGCAACATTCATGATCTTCGGCTTTCTTCTAAACGGTCAGAAGCCAGACGAACCGGAAGAAATTGTAACCGCCTTGACCTATACGGCCGCCTTGTTCTTCGTAGTGGCTGTGCTGCATAGCGCGCTGCGGGATAACGCCGCGGCCATTGGCCTCACTTATCTCGAATATTTCTATCTGCTGCTCTATGTGCTTACGTTGCTTGTAGCCGTCAATAGTTTTCTCGTCGTGCGCTACCCCTATTTGCCGTTCGTCAGGATGGGCGACAATCTGATCAGTAAATTGTTGTTCTGGCCGACAGTGGTTGGATTTATGCTTATTGTCACCGTGTACGTGTTTGTGTTCGCTCGTTAGCTGGCGGCGCAGCCCGCCTGCAATCTCATTCTACCGTCACGCTCTTGGCTAAATTACGGGGCTGATCAACGTCAGCACCGCGACGGACGGCAATATGGTAGCTTAACAACTGCAGCGGAATCACATTGATGATTGGTGCTAGCAGCGGCGGCGCGTCCGGCACAAAGATGACATGGTCCGCTTCGCGGCTGATGCTCTGGTCTTCTTCTGTTGCCAGGGCGATCACTACGCCATCACGCGCCTTTGCCTGCTGAATCTGGCTGATCATTTTTTCATACAAGCGATCCCTGGTGGCGATGGCCACTACAGGCATAATCTCATCAATGAGGGCAATCGGCCCGTGTTTCATTTCGCCGGCCGGGTAACCCTCAGCGTGAATGTAGCTGATTTCCTTCAGCTTAAGGGCGCCTTCTAGCGCCACGGGGTAGTTTATGCCGCGGCCAAGAAACAAGAAATCACTGGCTTTGAAGAAGATGTTGGCCAGTTCCTGGTACTCCGTGTCTCGTTCAAGTACACGGCCGGCCAAATCTGGGATGCGCGCCGCGTCGGCTATTCTCGCGCTTAGAATCTCTTTGCTGAGAGTGCCCCGCTGTGAACCCAGGAGGCAGGCCAGCAGGTATAAATCCATGATGGAGTTGGTGAAGGCCTTTGTAGAGGCGACCCCGATTTCGGGTCCTGCCTGCATCGGAATTGTCCCGTCGGACATACGCATGGCCTGACTGCCAAATACATTGACGATAGACCACAAGACAGCGCCCTCGCTTCTGGCCAGCTCCATGGCAGCCAGCGTATCGGCTGTTTCACCTGATTGGGTTATTGCAAGAACTGCTGTATTCGGGTCAATTATCGGATCGTAGTAACGAAACTCGGAAGCATACTCCACTTCAACTGGAATTCGAGCCAGCGACTCTATCATGAATTTACCCACGAGGCCGGCATAGTAACTCGTACCACAGGCAACGATGGAAATCTTCTTCAGATTTTTGGCCAGTTCCCTGTCTAGATTCATATCCGGCAGAATCACTTCGCCAGTCTCGAATTCGGCACGCCCGGCCAGCGTGTCGATCAGTGCCCGCGGTTGGTCAAATATCTCCTTCTGCATGAAGTGTTTGTATTCACCTCTAGCGGCGCTGACAGGGTCCCAGGCTATATTGTGAATCTCCGGCTCAATTCTGTTCCCATCAAGATCGGTCACTTCATACGAGTCGCGCCATACACGCGCCATCTGCCGGTTCTCCAGGAAGACCATATCTCGTGTGTGCTCCAAGATGGCAGGAATATCCGAGGCAATGAACATTTCGTCGTGGCCTATTCCTACCGTGATGCCGCCCGCATTGCCCAGGCGCGCGCAGACCAGTTGGTCTGCATTGTCTATGCTCATCACGACAACGGCGCTGGCCCCTTTCAAGAGTCCTAATGCTTTGCGAACGGCTGCTTCCAGTGGGAGGCCCGC
>JBJYWX010000598.1:0-7667 GCA_046259695.1 Promineifilaceae bacterium (SeqCode)
TGGTCAAAAAGCACCATTTCTACGTAAGAATGTGCTGATTTGGGGCATTTCGACCCCAAAATATGAATTTTAAAGGGCTTTTACGACAAGCTGCTTGGGTGAGGAAAGAGTATATGGTGAGTCTCGAAATCAAGCAAGGAGATCTAGAGTCGAGCAGCAATTCGAAATATGAATGATTGCCGGTTAGGATAGCGCGTGTCTCAATCTCCGTTGTTCACGATTGGCGCTTAGGTTGCGTAGTCGACCACGATTTCCCGCGCTTCCTCCATGGTCAGTCCCACGAACGACTCGGGCAGGGGTAACTTCGATCTTTCGTCGGCAATTACCTGCTGCGGTTCGGGGCTGGCCGCAGCCGATAAATTGACCAGAAAATCGTCTATTGCATTCACCTGGCCAGCCGTGATTGTGAACTCTGCCCCTTGCCCTCTAACCAGCGCATTGAGATTAGGTTCCCAAATTTCGAGGGTGTTGAGCGCTTCAATTAATAAGAGTTGATCGCAGAACAACAAGCTTTGCATTTCGCCACCATGGGCGAAATAAGGGCCGGTGTAATGCTGGCCTGCCAGTGACGTCCCCAGGATCTCGTCACGTGGGCCACCCCCTAACTGCTCGCCGCTGTCGAGAAATACGCCTGTTTGTCCACCCTGAGCGCCGCCCTGGTTGATCCACAACGTGTGGGAACACCGTAGTTAGCTATGAAGACATCCACCAATGTCGCTGGTTAACCGGCAGCACGTGGTAAATCTAATGAATTACCTCTAGATCCGCGTGAAGCGCTGCCCGCGAATCGGAGCCGACCCAGATATCGAACGCCGCCGCATCTTGAATCCATCCCCTGGCAGCCGTGCTCCAGTAGCTTAACTCGTCTGGACCCAGAGAGAAGCTGACCGTTTTTGTTTCACCCGGCTGGAGGGTGACACGTTGGAACCCTTTTAGCTCGCGCATCGGGCGCGAGTCGCTGCCCCATCTCTGGTGGATGTAAAGCTGGACGACCTCGTCCCCGGCGATTGGCCCTGTGTTCGTTACTTTCACCGTCACATCAACCGCCTCGCCGATCTTTATCTGCGCGGCCGATAATTTGAGATAGGTTATGGCGAAGGTGGTGTAGCTCAGCCCAAACCCGAACGGGTACAGTGGAGTCGTCGGGCTGTCCCAATAGCGCGAGAGATACCGTGGGCTGTCCTCCGGCAAATGAGTCAGTGTGCGGGCGTAATATAGCGGCGCATGCGTGCCGCTGCGCGGGAAACTGACCGGCAGTTTGCCGCCTGGATTCACATCGCCAAAGAGGACGTCCGCGATCGCACTGCCCCCTTCCGTGCCCGGCTCCCATGCTTCGAGGATCGCCGGCACGTGCTCCGCCGCCCAGGTAATGCTCAATGGACGGCCGTTCAGCAGCACCAGCACCAGCGGTTTGCCCAGCGCGCAAACCGCTTTGAGCAGTTCTTCCTGCCGCCCGGGCAGGTCAAGCGAACCACGTGAGGCAAACTCCCCGGCCATGTCGGCGGTTTCGCCCAGCACCATGATCACGACATCCGCATCTTGCGCCGTTTTCACGGCGGCCGTCAAAGCCGCATCGGCGTCCGCGATCGTCTGTCTGGGCTTCTTTGCGGCCATGTCGAATTCGCCAAAAGGATGGGGAATATCGCGGTAGATCTCCGGCCCGGGCGCATAGGCAATGTTTTCCCCCGGCAGTTTGGCCTGTATACCCTGCAAGACTGTCACCGCGTCGGGTTCGTGGCCAAAGACCATCCACGACCCTTCGGTGGCCTGCATCGAGTCTGCCAGGGGACCAATCACGGCGATCCTCTTCTGCTCTTTAGAAAGGGGCAGCACCCCGCCTTCGTTGCGCAGCAGCACCATGGAGCGCTGCGCCGCATAACGCGCAGCTTCCCGATGTTCCGGCAAAGCGGCTACGTCATCCAGCGCAGTTTCATCCGTGTAAGGATTCTCAAACAGTCCCATCCGGTCCTTAAGCAGCAGGATCGGCCGTACCATCTCATCGATCTCACCCATCGAAAGCGATCCATCCCCAACCAGGCCAGCCAGGTTCTCGAGATAAGCGGCTGAAGCCATGTCCATATTCAGGCCGGCTTTGAGTGCGCGCAGGGCGGCATCCCGCCTGTCGCTGGCGAAGCCCTGGATGACCAGGCTGGCCACCGCAAACGCGTCACTCACGAGGAACCCTTCAAATCCCCACTCATCGCGCAGCACGTCCCGCATCAGCCAGCGGTTGCCGCTGGCCGGGACATTATTCAGATCCATATAAGCGCTCATAAAAGTAGCAGCGCCGGCTTCCACCGCCGCTTGAAAGGGCGGGAAATAAACGTTGCGCAGTTCTGTCTCGGGCAAATAGACCGGATCATAGTCGCGCCCGCCATCGGCAGCGCCATATCCGGCGAAGTGTTTGGCGCAGGCGGCAACCCGTTCCGGATCTGAGAGGCTTTCGCCCTGAAATCCACGCACCTGTGCCGCGGCCATGGCTGCGCCGAGGTAAGGGTCTTCCCCCGCCCCTTCAACGATGCGCCCCCAGCGGGCGTCGCGGGCGATATCCAGCATCGGGCCAAAGGTCCAATGGATCCCGGCGGCGCGCGCTTCTTTGGCGGCAACGGCCTGGGCTTGTTCGGCCGCGGCCGGATCCCACGAGGCCGCCATCGCCAGCGGCACCGGGAAGATCGTGCGGTAGCCATGAATAACATCCAGCGCGAACAGTACGGGGATCCCCGATGGGCTTTCTTCCACAGCTATTTTCTGTAATTCATTGAATCGTTTTGTGTCATTGAGCCACAAAACTGAGCCGGCGCCGCTTTTGCGGATGATCTCCTCCGGTTTGGGGCCCTCGTTCCAATCCGCGCCGCCAATTTGAGCAAGCTGAGCAACCTTTTCCTCAAGGCTCATTTGCCGCAGAAGCGCTTCCACCCGCGCACTAGTTGCGGGTGTGGCCATCCGCGGTTTCGTCGTCTTATCCATTAGGATCTCCTTTTAAGCAACTCCCTTTTAGCTACTAAACTGCGTGCCCACTTGATGCCGGCGCCGCTGCGCGCTTTACCTTTGGGAACATTACTGCCAGCGTGTAACAAATAAATAGGCCGGTATAGACGAACAAGAGGCTGACCGGGATGATTTCCAGCGAGAGGCGGCGCGCCAGCACGCCCATCATGCCGGGGATGACGGCCGTTCCAAAACCTGTGGCAGCCATCTGCATACCAATCGTGTTGGCGGCGAAGTCGTCGCCCACCCTGGTACGGGTGCCGGACATCATCGCCGGAAAAATGGGCGCGATTGACAGGCCAATGACAGCCACGGCAATCACATTAGCTATTTCAGTGGGATTCCAGATCAGCAGTCCTGCTCCCAACAGCGCCCCTACCAGCCCACCAAACACGAGCTTATTGACTCCCACCCGGCTGGCGAATATCCCGGCCACGATGCGGCCAATGGTAAAGGTAAACCAGTAGCTGCCGGCGAAGAACCCCGCCACGGTTATATCAACCCCACGCGACTCGGTCAGCAGCGTGTAAGTCCAGGTGCCCAACGAAGTCTCCGCGCCGACATACAGGAAGAACAACATGACGCTCAACCAAACCTGTGGTTGGCGCAAGGTGTCACTTATGGGGGTCTTGTAATCGGTCAGTTTTTTCTCGGATTCACTGCTCGCTGGCGTGTCGTTCCGGCTCCACATAGCCAGGGTCAGCACAAAGCAGGCTGCCAGCACAATCTGAAAAACGCCTACCACGCGGTAACCGAGGCGCCATGAGTTCAGAGTCGCCAGGCCAAGGGTCATAATGATCGGGCCCATGGTGATGCCGACGCCCCAGCTGGCGTGCAGCCACTGCATCATCCCTTCCCCAAAATTAGCCGCCACGTAAGTGTTGAGACCGGCATCAATCGCGCCTGCTCCCAGGCCGGCGAACACGGCCAGCGAGACCATCATCCACCACGCGGGGACAAGTGTATAGCCGAGCAGCGCCATGCCGGTCAGGAAGCAGCTGCCTACCAGGACACGGCCGACACCGACGCGCGAGAGCAGGAAACCACTGAGGAAGCTTGACGTCATGTAACCGGCGACTGCCGCGGTCAAGAACATGCCGATCGCATCCAGCGGGATAGAAAAATCGGCCCTGATGGAGGGCCAACCAACGCCAAGCAAACCATCCGGCAGTCCGAGGGCGACAAAGGCAATAAAGGCCAGGAGGATAAGGCCAAGCCGCGGGTTCCGCTTTACTCTTGTCACGAAATCCATCTCTCTTCCTCAATAAATACCAAAAAGCATCAACGCTCGTTTTCGTCGCTTAATGCCCGTCGCTCGCCGGCGGATTAGGTCGAAGGTGCTTCAAGCCTGCCGGCATCCCCGTTATTCTCTAGATGGCGCATGTCGTTGAGCAGCAGTGCGGTCGCTCCCGCGGCGTCAATCCGCAGGCGGGAGAGACTGGCGTTGCCCAGCTTAAGCTGCCAGTAAGCTTCGGTAGAAAGGCCGAGCAGATCTTTTAAGAAAAAGCTCAACGTGCCGCCGTGGGCCACAACCACGGCCGTCTCAGCGCCGGTACTTTGCAGCGCTTTCCAGGCGTCTCGCAGGCGCTGCCTCGCTGCGGCCGCGCTCTCGCCGCCGGGCGGGGTATGGGTAAACGGGTCAGCTCTGCGCCGGGCATATTCTTCCGCATCGCGGGCCCTGACCTCCGCAAACGACAATCCTTCCCAGGCACCGAAGTGCAGCTCGCGCCAGCGCCGGTCAACCAAAAGCGGCGCGCCACAGACCGCGGCAATCTGCTCGGCCGTAACCAGCGCGCGCCCCAAATCGCTGCTGGCGACCAAGTCGATCGGTTCGCCCGCCAGCGCCCGCGCCGCCTGCTCCGCCTGCCATAGACCGGTGTCATTTAGCGGAACGTCCTGCTGGCCCTGAAAGCGGCGCTCTTTATTCCACTCCGTTTCGCCATGCCGGACAAGAATCAAGTTCATAAACAGCTACTCACGTCTCCAAGAATAAACCGGGCACGGTTGTGCCCGGCTCGTTCGTTATATCGACTCATTTTAAGCCTGTTTGCTTACGTTACATCTAGCGGCGCTGCTTTCCAAATATCGGCCGCGTACTGGCGCATGGTACGGTCAGACGAGAAGAATCCACAGCGCGCTGTGTTCAGAATTGACATGCGCGTCCACTGTTCCTGGTCTTCGTAAGCTGCGGCCGCGCGTGCTTGGCACTCAATATAAGTCTGGTAGTCGGCGCATACCATGTATTGATCATCATAGAGCAAGGAATGGACAATTGGTTTAAAAAGCTCCTTATCCCCGTTGGAAAAGACGCCCAGGGCAATGCTGTCAATCGCCTGGTGCAGGTCCTGGTTATTTTGATAGTAACTGCGTGGATTGTACCCGCTGGCCTTAAGCGCCATCACCTCCGGCGCTGTCAACCCGAAAAGAAAAAAGTTCTCTTCCCCGACGCGCTCGCGAATCTCAATATTGGCCCCGTCCAGGGTGCCTGTGGTCAGCGCGCCGTTAAGCGCGAGTTTCATATTCCCGGTCCCGGAGGCTTCTTTGCCGGCTACAGAAATCTGCTCGGAAATGTCGGCCGCCGGGTATATCTTCTCGGCCACGGTAACGTTGAAGTTCTCGATGAAGACAACTTTAAGACGGCCGTCTACGTCCGGGTCGTTATTGACCACCTGGGCGATATTATTGATCAACTTGATGATCAGCTTGGCCATGAAATAACCCGGCGCCGCCTTGGCGCCAAAAACAAAAGTGCGAGGATGCAGGTGCATACCCGGATCGGCCTTAATGTGGTTGTAAAGCGTGATGATGTGCAGCGCCTTGAGCAGCTGGCGCTTGTACTCATGCAGCCGCTTGACCATCACGTCAAAGATTGAAGATGTGTCTACTTCGATCCCGTTATGCTCGCGAACATAAGCGGCCAACCTTTCCTTACTATGCTGCTTGACCTCGCGCCACAGGCGGCGAAACTGCGCATCATCTACAAATGCTTCCAGCCCCTGCAGCTGGTCGAGATCGCGCAGCCACTCTTCTCCTCCCAACGACTTACTGATCAAAGCTGAAAGCTGCGGGTTGGCCAGGCGCATAAAACGGCGCGGCGATACGCCGTTGGTCTTATTATTGAACTTCTCCGGCCACATCTCCGCGAAGTCGCGCAGCGTATTCTCGCGCAAAAGCGAAGATTGTAATTTCGCCACGCCGTTAATGGAGAAGCTGCCAACAGCGGCCAGGTGGGCCATACGCACTTGCTTTTCCGGCCCGTCCTCAATAATTGACATCCGTGCCAGGCGATCATCGTCGCCCGGGAACTGTGCGTGAACCTCTTCTAGGAAGCGCCTGTTAATTTCGTAAATAATCTCCAGATGGCGCGGCAAGAGATTTTCGAAGAGAGGAACCGGCCAGCGCTCCAGCGCTTCAGGCAGCAACGTATGGCAGGTATAAGCGAAACTCTTGCTCGTAATCGCCCAGGCTTCGTCCCAGCCCATTCCTTCGTCATCCAGCAAAATACGCATTAACTCGGGAATGCCAATCACCGGGTGGGTGTCATTAAGCTGGATGACGGCTTTTTCCGGGAACGCCGCCCAATCGCTGTTCCGCAGATGGAAGCGGCGGATGATATCGCTAAGCGAGCAGGCCACGAAGAAATACTGCTGTCTCAGGCGCAGGCGCTTACCTTGGAGATTGCTGTCGTTGGGATAGAGCACTTTGCTGATCGTTTCGGAGTGCACTTTTTGCTCCACAGCGCGCGCATAGTCGCCCGTGTCAAAAAGCTGAAAATCAAAAGCCTTGGTGGCGCGAGCGCGCCACAGGCGAAGCAAATTCACTGTCTCCGTCTCATAGCCGGGAACAAGCATGTGATATGGTTCACCCAAGACGTGCGAATCGGGAATCCAGCGCACGCGAAAGTGCCCCTGCCCATCAGCATAGGACTCGGTATGGCCGCCGAAACCCACCTCAACCATGTCGTCCGCCTGCGAGAACTCCCAGGGGGTGCCGAGTAGAAGCCAGTTATCCGGGCTCTCAACCTGCCAACCATCTTCAAACTTCTGGGTAAAAATGCCGAATTCATAGCGGATGCCATAGCCAACCGCGGGAATATTCAGCGTGGCTAACGAGTCCAAAAAACAGGCGGCAAGGCGGCCTAGGCCGCCATTGCCCAGTCCGGGCTCGACGTCAAGGTCAATCAAGCTCTCAAAGTCGATTTCCGCTTCGCTCGTGACCTGGCGGGCGATCTGCCAGGTGCCGGTATAGAGCATGTTCTGCGTTAGCTGCTGGCCTAGCAGGTATTCAGCAGAAAGATAATAGACGAATTTGGGATTGGCCTCGAATTGGACATCCGAGGTACGGCGCCAGCAGTCGATCATATGGTCGCGCACCGTGTAGGCCAGCGCCTTATAGGTATCATTCATGCTCGCTGATTGCAGCGTCGTACCTTCTGTGTAATAGAGGTTATTTTCGATGAGGGTGGCAAAAGCTTCAGGCGTGCGTCCGGCCCGGTCGTGAATAGCCGCCAGCGATTTCTCAAGCGGGGAAATACTCATGACACTGTTCTCCTATGATGGGCAGTGAACGGCCGTTCAATGCCAACTGGTTATGTGCCGCTCCCTCTCCATTTCCACTAACTTCCCAGTAGCTCATTTTACACAATTCTGACGCCCGGTCACGTTCGGGCGCCAGGCCAA
>JBJYWX010000599.1:0-12112 GCA_046259695.1 Promineifilaceae bacterium (SeqCode)
TCCAAAGTGTTGACAACCTGGGCGACCTGGCCCACACGTTGGCCGATAGCCACATAAATGCACAGCAGATCGCCGCCCTTCTGGTTGATGATCGTATCCAGGCAGATTGCAGTCTTACCCGTTTGCCGGTCACCGATCACCAATTCACGCTGGCCACGGCCGATGGGGAACATCGCGTCGATAGCCAGGATGCCAGTCTGCACAGGCGTATCCACACCTTTGCGCTCGATGACGCCGGGCGCCGTACGCTGGATCGGGCGCACCTCAGTTGTCTTGATCGGGCCCTTGCCATCCAGAGGATTGCCGAGCGGGTCCACTACACGGCCGACTAAATTGTCGCCAACCGGAATGGATGCAATCTCTCCCGTCGCGCGAACCTCATCGCCCTCTTCGATTTCGGCATAGTCACCCATGATGACGATACCGACCGAGTCTTCCAGCAAGTCCAGGGTCAGTCCGACTACGCCGCTGCTAAACTGCACCAGTTCACTGGCCCCGACATCGGCCAGGCCGGTAGCGATTGCGACGCCGTCATAGACTGCCTGCACAGTGCCAACACTACGCGACTTAACGCTGTGGTCAAAGCCTTCAATCTGTTCCAAGATGGAATCAGCCAGGTTCTTAAAATCAGGGGCAAGGGCTGCCATATACTTTCCTCCTAAAGGGAATCGATTCGGAGAGCTCCAACTGTAAATGTCGTTGTGGAAAAATACGGTAGTTTTGTCGGGCGATAATACCTTACCTGATCCCATTTGTCCACCACGCTAACAGAGCGCCACCTGCGCCAAAATGCGTGTGGCATGCTGGCATTAGCCAGTTGAGCGTAGGGGGAGAGGCGACTCCTCGTTATGGTTCGATGGCGCCTGCCTCGCTATAATGCGTCGGTTATGCTGAATCCGGTTACGGGGACAAAACAGGCCCGGTATGGGACGTTGCTGGCGCTTGTGTCAATCATTATCCTGCTTGCTTTCTGGCTGCGCCTGCTTAATCTCGATGCGTTTAGTTTCTGGACAGATGAAGGGCTGACGCCTTTGCGCAGCAGTTACGACATCAGCGAAATTCTTAGCAATCGTATCACTATACAAGAAGGGATTACGCGCGATACGCATCCACCTTTCTACTACCTGATCATTCATTTTACACAGCAGGCGTTTGGACAGTCGGATTTCGCCTATCGCTATCCGTCGCTGCTGGCGGGCGTGCTGCTTGTGCCGCTCTTATTTCAATTTGGCCGGCGGCTGCAGACGATAGGAGCCGGGCTCTTCGCCGCGCTGTTTGCGGCCGTCAACCCTCTTCAAGTCTATTATGGCAACGAAGCGCGCATGTATACGATCTTTGTCTTTTTGGCCGCGGCCGCCAGCTATGTCCTTTGGCGCGCGTTGAGCGGTGCAGACATCCGCCGGTCTCTACTGCTCTATGTCGTGCTTGCCGGCTTGGCATTCTATACCCATTACACCGCCGTTTTCCTGATCGCCGCGCAGGCCTTGTTCTGGGTTTGGTTGTTGTGGCGGCAAGGGTACAAGCGATTGATAGTCGCCGTCAGCGTTCTGGCCCTGCTGGCGGCAATCCCGGCCGTTCCCTTTACCATCCCACGCATCTTTGGCGGTGTGGAGGCCAGCTACTACTATGTACAGCCACTGACTATGCTGCTGGACGTCTGGCGCTTTTTTAGTTTGGGCATGACCGCTGATTTCGGGGAAACCCTGGTCACGGGGCTGCTTTTTGCCTCCCTCCTGCTGGCCATCACCGGTTTGTGGAGCGCAGACTCGTGGCTCAAACGCCTCTTTTTGTTGGCTTATCTATTCTCGATCGTGCTGGGGCTGATGGCCGGTTCGCTAATTAAACCAATGTATCAGGGCGTGCGTCATATCATGGCCGGTAGTCCCGCCTACATCCTTTTGCTGGCCATTGGCGCCGACTATCTGTGGCAAGGCCATACCCGGACCGGGTCCGCGCGCGCCGCCGGGCGCATAGCAGGCGTGATACTCGTTCTGGCCGTTCTCTCCGGTTCCGCCTACGCGTTGAATAACCTGTACAACAACCCTGCTTTCGCGAAAGATGATTTTAGGGGCATGATCCGTTACATTGAGCGACGCGCCGGGGACAACGACGTCGTCCTCTATCACAACGCGATATTGCTGCCCGTGCACGAACATTACCGGACGCGCCAGGACCTTGACGCGACCGCCGCGCCCATCTATCCCTACGACGCAGAGGGGGTTGAGGCGCAGTTGGAGGAGCTTACCGGGCAGTACAGCCGCATCTGGTTTACGAGTGACCCGCCGGCAGATGATCGCGATCCGCAGCGCAAGGTGCCAGGTTGGCTGGAGGAGAATTTGCAAGACATAGATAACGAATCTTTCCATGCCCGAACGACCATCGTGCATTCCACCGGTTACCGCAGTGCGCCGAATTTGGCATCGGTTCTGGCGCCTGACGCGCAGCCACTGGACCACGAGTGGCCTGGACTGCCCGCGCTGCGCGGAATCCTGGTAGACGGCGAAGAACCTGCGGGAAACGATACCCTCTGGCTGGATCTGTTCTGGCAGGGTGACGTCGCAGCGCCACCCAGAGAAGCGACGCTGCGTCTCTGGCTGGCGGGTGAAAACGGCGGGCAGTGGGGACAGTATGAGCAGGGAATCTCCGACAACTTTGACAACTGGCCGGCCGAGGACCTTGTGCGTGAAAGCTACAAACTGCCGCTGCCGGAGGCCACGCCGCCCGGTCGCTACCAGTTGATGGCCCAGCCGCTGGACAAAGAGAGCCGGGCACTTGGGGACGCGGCCGAACTGGCTACATTAACCCTGGCGCCATCACCCCGTTTGCCGGGCGCGCCGGCTATCATTTTTGAGGATGGCCTGGCGCTCAAGCGCATCGACTGGTTCGATGAAAGCATCCATCCCGGCCACAATATGTCCGCTGCTTTTATCTGGCAGACTAATGGCGAAGAACCGCTGGATCTAGGGCGCTTGCGTTATGAAGTGGATATAGTCGCGCCCAATGGCGACGTTGTTCGCACGCTTGGCGGCAAACCGGGGGACGCCGCTGTGGAGGAACTGGCCGGCGACATGGCGCTGCGCGAGGAGACGGCGATCTACTTCCCGCCCGAAAGTGACCCAGGCGACTACGAGTTATGGTGGCGGCTATATGATGGCGAAAGGGCCATTCGCGGCCGTCCCGCGTGGCGTCCCTGGTTCAGCAGCCGTGTCATTCATGGGGAACTCGCTGTCACCCCATGGCCAATGATCACGACTTTGCCTAACAACGCCATAGTGACAGAAGCGCAGTTTGGCCCGGATATCCAACTTTATGGTTATGAGATAGGGGAGACCTCTGCCGATTCGCTGCCCATCACGCTGCATTGGTTGGCGACCGGACAACCGGCCGACAGCTTCCTGGTCTTTCTCCACCTGGTTGATGACAGTGGCGCTATTATCAGCCAGGTCGACCGTGTACCTGTTGAAGACTTGCGGCCGACCTCCGGCTGGCGAGAAGGGGAAATACTGAGCGATACTATTCTTCTTGCGCTGCCTCCAGCTGTAACACCAGGTACCTTCCGGCTGAATGTTGGGCTCTACAATCCGGATACCGGCCAGCGCTTGCCGGTCACTGTAAATGGCGAGCGCCAGCAGAATGACCAGTTGGCGCTTAGTACAATTTCTCTTCCTTAGGAACGTGTACTCTACCTATGACGACTGGTTTGAACAGCGAGGCGTCGCTTGCTAATACTTCAGAAAGCCGCTCGCGCCCTATGCGCCAAGCGTTATGGCTTGCCCTTATTCTGGCTGGCTACTTGCTGGTGACATCCCTCTACGGTGCGATCAATCCCCTTTTTGAAGCGCCGGATGAACATTGGCATTATTTCACAGCGCAGTACATCGCCGACCATGGCCAACTGCCTGCCGTGGCGTCGGGCGATGCATTTGATCCCTGGTTAAGCCAGGAAGCGGCGCAGCCGCCGCTGTACTACATGTTGGGCGCCTTATTCATCGCGCCAATCGATACAAGCGCCGCGCGCGATACGGTCTGGCCCAACAAATTCGCCTCGGTGGGCGACGCCAGTGAACTGATCAATCTCAACCGTTTTGTCCATACCTCGCAGGAACAGTGGCCCTGGCATGGTTATGTGCTCGCGGCTCATCTGCTGCGCATGTTCTCTACCTTACTCGGTCTGGGGACGCTGGTTTGCATCTATCTTGCCGCTCACCTGCTGTGGCCCGATGATGGCCTGCGCGCTTTGCTGGCTACTGGTCTGGTCGCTTACCTGCCGCAGTTTAACTTCTTGCATGCGTCCGTCAGTAATGATCCGCTGGTTATTTTCCTCATCTCGGCCGCGCTGTGGCAGCTTACCCGCGTATGGCAGCGCGAAGTTACGGCCGGCCGTTTGCTCCTGCTCGGCGTGACCATCGGCCTGGCGGCGCTTGCCAAGAACGCCGGTATCACGCTGCTGTTGTACGCGGCAGGATTCCTGATCCTTTTGGCGCTGCGCAATACTGGCCGGATGCCCCGGCCAACTTGGAGCGGTTGGCGACTGGCTGCGGGGAGTGCCGCCCTGGTCGTACTGCCTGCCTTACTGCTTGTCGGATGGCTCTGGGCGCGCAACTGGTCTCTCTACGGTGATTTTACGGCCGCGAACCAGTTCATCAGCATTGCCGGTGGTGAACGTGGCTATACGCCGCTGCAGGTACTGTACGAAACGCCTGGCCTGTGGCTATCTTCCTTCGCCGTCTTCGGCTGGTTCAACATCCGCGCCCCGCAGTGGGTCTACTGGTTCTGGGGCGGCGTCGTTCTCCTCGCCCTGGCCGGGGGCTTATGGCGCGCTATGCGCTTCTGGCGAATTCAACGACAGGCGCCGCCGCTTGCCGCCAAAAGCCAGGCTCTGGAACAACGGATTGCCACTCTGCTGCAACAGCGCTGGATTCTCCCCCTGCTGCTTGGCGCCTGGGTGTTCGCGATTTATGCCAGCCTGCTGCTGTTCTTGCTGCGTACGGAGGCCGCACAGGGACGGCTTCTTTTTCCTGCCATCCTGCCGGCAGCGCTGGGATTGGCTGCGGGATTGACTGCCACCCGTTTTCTGCGCCGGTTGTCGCCCATACTTGTTGTGGCGGCATTTCCAATCACGCTCTTCTGCCTGTTCTTTGTATTACGCCCGGTATATGAACTGCCGCACACAGTAATTGATTTGCCGGGTGATGCGCGGTTAATCGATGCCGACATGGGACAAGGGCTGCGCTTGCAGGCCGCGCAAACGCCGGGCGAGGCGACGCTGCCAGGCGATGCGGTCGAGCTAACGCTGTATTGGCGCGGCGATAATGTTGCGCAGGCGGCGCCTGAATTCGTTCTGAGCGCCTTCGGCCGTGACGAGGAGGAGATTGGTAAAGTACATAGCTACCACGGCCGCGGACTTTATCCAGCCGGCCTGTGGCCGGATGGTCAGACAATCGCGGACCGTTTTGGCTTCTTTATTGAGGAGTCAGCCATCGCTCCCGTTCTGGCCCGCCTCGACGCTACGATAATAAACGGCCATACAGCGACAGCCGGCGAATTGAAGATCGTTCCGGCTGAGTGGCCTCCGCTGGTGAAAGAAACGGCGGCCCAGCTTGGCGACTTCATCGAACTCATCACGGTCCAGGTTTCACCTGCGCGGGCGCAGCCCGGGGAAGCGCTGCGCATAGTGGTACGCTGGCAAGTGCGCGGCGCGCCGCAAACGGACTACACAACATTGGTTCATCTCGGCCAGCCCGATGCAACCCCACTGGCCACGGGCGACAGCCCACCCCTCAATGGCCACTACCCGACACGGGTCTGGGAAAATGGTGAACAATTTGACGATGTCTATGAGCTTCGCCTGCCGGATGACCTGCCGCCTGGACGTTATCCGGTATGGATTGGTATGTATGATAGCAAGACGCAGCAGCGACTGCCGCTGACGATTGCCGGTGAAGCACAGCCACATAATGTGTATCTCGCCGGCTGGGTTGATGTCGAATAAGATGGCGATCGACGGCAAAAGTGAAAGGACACTCTGGCTGCTGATCGCTGCGGCTTGTGGTCTGCTGGTCGCCGCGCTCTATGGTAGTGCGCTCTCGCTGCCCTTCTTTTTTGATGACTTTGTCCATTACCCGTTTGTGGAGGCCAACAGCCAAGCCCGAATATGGCTCACGATTGATGAGCTTGCCTATTATCGCCCGCTTAATTTCAGCATCTGGCGCCTGACATATGACCTTTTCCAGCGCCACGTTCCTGCTGTCGATCATGGAATAAACTTACTGCTTTTCGCGGCGAGCGGATTCCTCGTTGGCTGGCTGGCGGGCTGCCTCTGGCCGAGGATGGGGCCAAGAAGCGATTGGTGGCGCGTTGTGATCAGCGCAGTGCTGTTCCTATTCTTCCCGTTCAGCTATCAGGCAGTGCCCTGGGCCGGCTCACTAAGTCACATCACCGTGACCTTACTGATTCTGATCAGTCTGGCCGCTTATGTGCAGATGCGCCGCACCGGGCGGCGCCGGTGGGGCGCAGTGAGCTTGCTGGCCGCCTTCCTCGCGCCTTTCGCGCACGAGAATGGCATCCTGGTAATGCCTTTTATCGTATTGATCGAGCTGACAACGCCCGACCTGGCGAACCGCTGGCGCCGCGCGTTTTACAGCGGTCTGGTCTGGTCCCTGCCGCTACTTCTGTATATGCCTATCTGGCTGTCACTGCCGCGCCTGGATAGCGGCGCGCTGTTCTCGAACAGCCTGGAAGGGATGATGCAGAACAGCGCATATTTTATTCAAGGAGCGATGTATCCTTTTACCGGCTTGGGCGGGTGGTTATCGGGCGGGCTGGGGATGCGCGATATGACGGCCGTGGCCCTGCTCAGCCTGGCCGGCCTGGCGGCTGCCCTCCTGGTTCAGATCCGGCAGCGCGCTGGCCTGCGTTCCTTGTTACCCTGGCTCTGGATTGGGCTGGCGTCACTGCCGGCTGTGCTCTTCCTGGTATTTGATTACGTGATCAATGGACCGCGCTTGCTGATGGTGGCCAGTGTTGGTATAGCCTGGCTCTGGGCAGATGTCATCCTGCTCTTTAGTCGCGGTGCGGCTAAAGGAACGTCGCAGCGTCTGCTGCGCGGCGGAGTGGCGCTCCTCTTCACCGCGTTACTCCTGGCCCAAAATGCCCGCTTCATTCGCGCCCGTCTGGAGATGCATACCATTCTTGGCGATGGGTTTTGGCAGGTAATTGACGCCACGTCCGCGGCGAACCGCGCCGGTGAATCGGCCGTAGTGGTCAATTTTCCCTCCTGGCTGGCGCCGAAGCAGGCTACCTTCGCCCTGGGTCACGAAGGTGTGCTCTTTTGGCCGGACTATGTGCCGCCGGCACTCCTGACAGCCGTTCACACCGGTGAACTGGGCGATCTCTCTTTTGTCAAGGTGGATAGCATCCGGCCTGAATTGGCGCGCTTTCTTTATGGCCTGACTGGGCCGAACCCCGATTGGCCGTCTCTATCGGCCGTGCCCGCGCAGGTCTTGAGCACCATCTACGAGGATCGCGACCTCGTTCTAGCGCCCGCGGGGGAGGTTGGCCCGGCTGCCAGCGGAAGGACGTCTCCCTTGGTCACATTCAGCGACAACGATGGACGAACGGCCGCTGCAGTGCTTACGGCCGGCGTGGAAGCCGGCAGCGAAGGCATCCGCGTCGACACTATCTGGCAAAGTGATGGCACGGAACCAGGCGTCACCATTTTTGTGCATGCAGTCGACAAGGCAGGCAACTTGGTTGGCCAGGCGGATGGCGACCCGTTAGCCGGGAGCTACCCCCTCGACCAATGGGCGCCGGGTACGCGGCTGGCCGACAGCCGGTATATACCGCTAGAAAACAGCGAGGGCATCCAGCTTCGGCTTGGCCTCTATGACCGGCAGACGGGAGAACGCCTGATCGCACAAGGCGGTCCGGATGTGGCAATCGCCGACGTTGCGCTGCTCTTAGCGCCGACATACGACCGCTGAAACAAGTTGTGCAGGTTTTGTTAGAGTGCTAGTCAGGTAAACGACTGGGCGTTTACTATGCGCCGGGAGGCTCCAACAGTACCACGTCATCCTGCAAGCGCGTGCCGGAGCTGTCGGTGACTGCCAGCCGTTCGCCCGTGGTGCTGTTGTAGACGCCAACGCCCAGCTTCAGGCCATGTATACCTGTCTCTGGCAGGGGAACCGTGCGTACATCTTCCAGGGTGGTTCCTACCGGCAAAAGCCAAAAAGGAGCCATGCCACCGATTGGGTAGCCGTCGGCCTGAACTACCAGGTTGCCATCAGGCCCGTACAAATGGACAAAGACAGTCAGGTCCTGGTCTACCGGCTTATCCAGGCGCCATCGCAGCCGCGCTGTCAGCGTATCTGCTTCCCCGTCCGGCACAGCGATCTGTAGTTGGAGCTGATCGCCGAAGGTGTATGCTGCGTCCGGCGTGTCTATTGCTGGTGGAGACAGGCGTCCCACTTCCAAGAGGTCGATGGCATCGGCCGACCAGCGGGCAAGATAGACTGGCCCGCTATCGGCCAGATAAGCGGCTAGCTTGTCGTAATCGACCTGTTCGCCCAACATACCGTAGTAGTATGGCTGCGGCTGGCGTATGTTCGCGAACTGCACGGCGCGCGCCGCCCGTTCGGAATCGTTGTGTGCGTAAATCAACTCTTGAATATTGATGTAAAAAGGAATGATTTGCACGCCGTGATTGCCCATGGCGAACTGTCGCTCCTGCGGTGCCAGCCAGGAGGGAAAGTTCACGATGAGTAACTCCTCTTCCGGATCGCTCTGGCGGGCAATCTCCGCGAGCTGTAACACCGGTTGTTGAGCCAGGAGATATAAAAAGTTACGCTGGCGCACAAACCGGCCGCTCATGACTACAATGGCCAGCACAACGACCGTACCGCCGGCCATGCGCAGGCGAGGCATCTTCTCACCAATTGTAATTATGGAAAGAAAGCCGCCCCATAGCCAGACGATGCCGACGCCAGGCGGATAGAGTAGCCGCGGCGAATTCACCACGTAGTCAAAATCAACGAAGACAAACGCCGGCAAATTGAGCAGCACAAACCAGCCCAGCCCTAACAGGATCAGGCCGCGCTGT
The DNA here is from genome assembly GCA_046259695.1 of Promineifilaceae bacterium (SeqCode). Taxonomy (GTDB): domain Bacteria; phylum Chloroflexota; class Anaerolineae; order Promineifilales; family Promineifilaceae; genus JAACFF01. Next base: position 9,098 of record JBJYWX010000599.1, read on the forward strand.
CCACGGCGAAACAGGACGGCCAGGAGTATTAGCAGTGCGGGCAAGCAGACGGCCCAGATAGCAGCGACGTCACCCCATCCGGTCCAGGACATGACCCGCGTCGCCAATGGTGATATGGGATACATCAGCCCCTGCAAGAAATAGGTGCTGATCAGCACCAGTCGCCAGGGAGTGGGCAAGCCGAAGCCATAACTCTGCTTAGGGATGGTCAAAGACCGGGCGAGGAATAACAGGTCAAGTGCCAGGCCAAAAAGCGGTCCTGTCAGCCAGGGGTAGGGCTGGCGTTTCTGAATCCACAAGACCAGCTCGACCAGGAACAGCAGGCTGCTGCCCATCAGACCGTACTCGATTTCGAAAGGGGCGATAAAGAGTAGAAGGAAAGCCAGGACCAGCAGCCGGTTGGAGTTTCGAACGCGGGCTTGCCAGTAAACGGCCGTCATAGCCAGCAGCAGCAAGTTCGCCAGGGGATAGAAGAAGTTGTTGATCCAGGGAATAGCCTGGTATGCGAACGGAAAGGCGCCGAAAAGTATGGCGGCGAGGGCTCCCGTCCAGTAGCGCCTTTCGCTGCGGTCTACCCAAGAGGCAATAAGAGCGATGAACGCGATGCTCAAGGCATTAAATGCCAGGTTATGGCTGCGCAGCCAGATGCGGTCGTGGTGTCCCAGGATAAGATACCAGACCTTAATGATTGCCTTGCCCAACGGCCGGTAATCCGGAGCTCCCCTGGCTGAGAGGAACACCTCAAGCGGGTTGTGCCAGGAGAGCCAGCGAATATGGGTTGAATCCTCCTGCAGGAACGGCACGCCGAGCGTCTGGTTATACAGCAGGTAGCTGAGGCAGATGCCCAGGATGACCCCCATATACAAGGGCCAGCGTGACGCCGCCGGTTTGCTGCTTGCGCTCACCTGCGGCCGCTTGAAATAACGAGTTAGTCGCCCCATCGAGTTAGGGATGATGTGTCTGCCATCATACAACATAAAAGCGGTCCGTGGCCGGCAGGCCGCGAACCGCTCTAATTCTGCTTCCTCAGCAATTGGCTACCAAGAACCAATTACTTCGTGCCAGGCCACCGGCCCGGACGCGAAACTACAAGACCTAGTTACCCTGTACATCCAGCAGTTCGACGTCGAAGATCAGCGTCGCGCCGGGGGGAATGATGCCCGATCCGCTGTCACCGTAAGCCAGATCCGCGGGAATCACCAACTGGCGCTTACCGCCCACTTTCATGGTTGCCACGCCTTCATCCCAGCCCGCGATCACGCTGCCGGTGCCAATGGGGAAGGTAAACGGCTGTCCGCGGTCGATCGAGCTGTCGAACTTCGTGCCGTCTTCAAGCCATCCGGTGTAATCAACGATCACGATCTGGCCTTCTTCCGGCATAGGACCATCACCTTCAACAATGTCGTAGTATTTAAGGCCGCTGTCCGTTTCGGTGTAGTCGGCTTCGTCTACCTCAGTCATGCGTACCGGTTCATTCACATCAACCAGGTCGATTTCCATGATAATGGTGGCGTTGGGCGGGAATGGGCCGCCACCCTCTGCACCCAGGCCCAGCTCCGGCGGCACGATCAGGAGGCGTTTGCCGCCTTCTTGCATGGTCATGACACCCTCATCCCAGCCGGGGAAGACCACGTCCAGCGCGCCAACTACAAACGAGATCGGGCCCTGTCCTTCAGACGATAATACATAGCGAGCAGCGTCATCCTCCTGGACCCACATCACGTAGTCGGTGCTCACGGTGCCGCCTATTTCCGGCGTAGCCCCGTCACCTTCGACAATGTCAAAGTACTTCAAACCGCTCTCTGTCTCGGTCAGGTCACTTTCGGCGACTTCCGCTGGTTGCGGCGGATCCTCAACGGTGAGTAATTCGACATCCAGGATAATCTCTGAATTGGCCGGGATCATGCCGAATCCTTCTTCACCAAATGCCAGCTCCGGTGGCAGGACCATTTGAGCCTCGCCACCTTCTTTCATCATCGCCAGGCCCTCTTCCCAGCCGGGAAGCAGTTCACCGTTGCCGAAAACGACGGTAATCGGGCTGCCGCTGCTGTGAGAGTCTCCGAACATCGTGCCGTCAGGCAGTGTGCCGGTGAAATGCATCGTGACGATATTCCCTTCCTCCGGCGTCCGGCCCTCGCCAGCGGTTATTTCCAGGAATTGCAGGCCGCTGTCCGTGGTCGATGCTCCTTCCAGGACGACCGGTTCCGCCGGTTCAGCGGTAGGCAGTTCGACGTCAAACGCGGCCGCTTCTTCGCTCTGCGCGGCCTCATCCTGAACTGCCTCTTCGTCCGTCGGCACTTCCGCGGCGGGCGCTTCTTCTTCGTCCGCTTGTGGCGCCGCCGGCGTTGCCGGGCCGCAGGCCACGGCGGCCAACAGGACGAGCATGGCAACCAACAGCCATGCGACATGTTTCTTTGAGTAATTCACCAGAGACTCCTTCAACTAGCAATGAACATACTAGTGCGCCACCTAGCCAACCTGGTTGGCACCGCACAATCTATCAATCTTATCTCTACGCCTACCTTTTCACCAACGAATGAGTTAGGCGTTCAGTTTCTTATCACTTATGGTCAGCCAAGTTATAATCGGCATTCATGCCGCACTTCAGCGACGAGAGGCGAGGGTGGTTGACTCGTTTGTTGATTGTCACTTCCTTTCTTCTATTCTTCGCACTCGGACTACGCGCCGCCCTGGTGATGGCGCCAACCTATGACGAACCGGCGCACATTCTGCGCGGTTATGCCCTGCGTACCAGCGGCGATTTGCAGTTTCAGGTAGGGCATGCACCCTTCAGTCACCGGCTGATCGGCATGCTGTTGGCTTCAGGGCAGGATGCTCCTGTATTTGCTGAGCTGTCGTCCTGGCCCGACGGAGAACGCCTGCAGCTCGCATCTGAATTGTTGTGGCAGTCGGGCGTGGACGTCGACCGGTTTCTATTCCTGGCACGCCTGCCTATTCTATGGACGGGTTTGATATTGGGCGCCCTGGTTGGCAGTTGGGCGCTTACCTGGCACG
>JBJYWX010000600.1:0-2317 GCA_046259695.1 Promineifilaceae bacterium (SeqCode)
AAACCACTCGATCTGGCTCTGCAAAGCTGCTTCCTCGCCCGTCGTCAGCAGCGGCATGATCTCGTCGGCGATTGTCGCCGCGTTGCGTGCCAGATATGCCCGTTCTTGCTCCTCATAATAGCTGCGCAAGGAGCCCAGAAGGGCGAGGCCCAGGGTTAAAACCGCCAGCAGGGCAATCGCCGCGTAGCTCAGCAGCAGCTGCCAGCGCAGTGAGCGGAATCCAGGTTTCGCAGCCTTATTTGTCTCCGGTGTTGTTTTAACTTCGGGAGCCATACGTTTCTATTGTAATACAGGATCCCCGGACCTTCATCAGCATCCGGGGCTCCTGCACTCACGAAACAGGATTTCCGGCCGTGTCGGCCGCAGCAGCGCCAATCAGCGGTAGTTTAAGGTTCATTTTGCGACTTGTTACCTCTCCGAATAGACGACAACACCAGCGACGACTCGGTCGCCGCGCTTCTCGCCCCAGGCCTGGATACCGGCCCCTTCGGCTATCTCCTGTGGCTGGTCCACCAGCACCACGTTCTGCGTAAACGTCTGCTCCTTCGATTCGCTGGCTGAGAAGTCGACGTCGGTCACGTCGCGGTAGAACTGCGTATCATGGCCGACCACCACCTCGACTTCTGGCCCGCTGTGATTGACGGCCGTTGTCGTTTCGCCATTGATTGTTTCGATATCCACCGACACGGAACCGGTACCCACAAAATAGCTGTTATCCTCCTGCCGCTTAAACACGCCGGACGCGTCTGACGGTCGGTCCGGCAGTTCCGGAGCGGGCAGTATCACCGTTTTCAGCGTCACCGGATTCCCGCTGCCGTCGTCCATCACATCTTCAAAAACCATGGCTCCAGCGGGCGCCTCCGCCGGTTCATCCCCAGCCGACAACAGCCGTACGGCCGTAAAGGCGCCGCCGGCCAATATGATAAGCAGTACAATACCAATACCTGCGGCCAAAATTCTACGGTTCATGTTACGTTCTCCTTTCTAAATTATATCGTCTCTCACTAATCCAGCGCCGGCTATGTGCCGGCTGCCGACCGGCTATTCGTAGCGCAGCGCCTCAATCGGATCGAGGCGCGAGGCGCGCACGGCCGGATATAAACCGAAAACCAGCCCGATCAGCAGCGCCACACCAAACGCCAGCGGAATACTGCCCGGTGCGAGCAGCGCAACGCCCTGATTCAAATTGGCCACAAGCGGGATGATCAGAACGCCAACGGCGATTCCCAACAATCCGCCGAAGGCGCTGATCAACACCGCCTCCAGCAGGAACTGCGCGATGATGTCTTGCGGTCGCGCGCCGACCGCCAGGCGAACGCCGATTTCGCGCGTGCGCTCCGTGACGCTGACCAGCATCACGTTCATGATGCCGATGCCGCCCACGACCAGCGAGACCGTGGCCATCGCCGCCAGCAAAAAAGAAAAAGTTCTCGCCGCCTCCTGCTGCGCGCCCAAAAGGTCCTGTCGAGTCGTCATCTCAAAATCATCTTTCCATTCCCCGATCTCATCCTTATCGATATCGTGCCGCCTGCGCAGGAAGCTGCTGATCGCCTCTCGCGCTTCAGCCATGCGCCCTTCATCTCTTACCCGGGCCACGATCTGTACCGATGGTTCCTCATCATACAAATTGTTGATCGCCGTGCTGATAGGTAAATAGAACGCTTCGTTGGGGCGCAGTTGGTTGCGCAGCGCGGGGTTCGTTACTTCTAGTTCCGTTAAAACGCCGATGACCAGGCATTTGCGCCGGTTAACCCAGGCGATTTGATCCAGCGGATTGTCGCCGCCAAACAACTGCTCCGCCGTCTTCTGACCCAGAACACAAACATCTGCGTTTGAAATAACCTCGCTCGCGGTAAAGAATCGGCCGTCCTCTAAAAATGCCGCGCCGTTCAATGGCTGCCCGTCCGGCCAATCCACCGGCTGCGTCCTCCCCTGCGCGGCCAGGGTATCCAATCCGCCCGCCGTCGTGCCCGACACCAGCATATCCAGCACACTGGCCCCGTGCCGCACTTTCCCTTCGCCGCTGATCGACATGATCACCCGGATGACCAGCTCCACGTCCCGCGCCAGCTCCAGGCCATCTTCATAAGACAGCACCTGGCCCACAGGCACAAACTCGCCCTGTTCGATCTTTTCCTTGACGCCGATCTGCACCATGTCCGATCCCAGACTGCGAAAGTTGGCTTCCACCACGGCACGTGCGCCATTGCCCAATGCCAGCATGCTGATCACCGAAGCGACGCCGATGACAATGCCCAGCGTGGTCAGGATGGCGCGAAGCAAATTGCTGCTAATCCCCATAAAAGCCGCGCGAATG
>JBJYWX010000601.1:0-11378 GCA_046259695.1 Promineifilaceae bacterium (SeqCode)
GCGGCCCCATTTGGTGGGCGCGCGCCATCGGGAAAAGGAGCTCCTATGTATTCCTTCGTTTTAACTCTGCACAATCTACTTCGTTGGCTGGTTCTTATCCTGGGCATCGTTGCCGTCGTGCGTGCCTTTATCGGCTGGTTTGGTACGAGCGTATGGAGTGAGCTCGACGATCGTCTCGGCCTGGGCTTCACGATCTCCCTGGACCTCCAGGTACTGCTGGGTCTTCTCCTCTATGTTTTTCTCAGCCCGATAACGACCCACGCGTTTTCTAACTTTGGCGCGGCGATGGCCGACACCAACACGCGTTTCTTCCTGGTTGAGCATAGTTTCATGATGGTGTTAGCCATTATCGTGGCCCATGTCGGCCGTTCGCGGGCCAGGAAGCAAAGCACAGACAAAAGCAAGTTTCGCGCTACGGCAATCTTCTTTTCCATTGCCTTGATACTTGTGCTGGCGGCCATTCCCTGGTCGCGGCCGCTTTTGCCATTCTAAACTTGCCTAAGGGCGAACAGGTATGAACGAATCCGCCAACTACTTGTTTGAACTAACCGGTGTATTTGGCCATCCCGTAGCCGAAAATCCGACCGTCGTGCTGCAGGAAGCGGCATTCAATGCCCTGGGCCTCAACTGGCGCTACCTCAACCTGGAGGTGCTCCCCGAAGACCTGGGCGACGCAATCCGCGGTATACGGGCGATGAACTTCAAGGGCATTAACCTGACTATCCCACACAAAGTGGCCGTGATGGCCCACCTGGACATGATCGCGCCCGACGCCGCGCTGATTGGCGCCGTGAATACCGTGCGCCGTGAGGGAGATCGCCTTATTGGCGAAAACACCGATGGCAAAGGTTTTCTGCGCGCGCTGCGCGAGGATGCGCGGCGCGATCCGATCGGGGCGGAAGTTGTGATCCTGGGCGCCGGAGGCGCGGCGCGCGCGATCAGCGTGGAGCTGGCCCTGGCCGGCACGCGCGCGATCACCATAGTTAATCGCTCCCGCGAGCGCGGACAATCGCTGGCCGATCATCTCAATAGCAGGACCGAGGCCCGGGCCACCTTTGTGCCCTGGACCGGAGACTTTCGCCTGCCGCCCGCGGCGTCGATTCTGGTCAACGCCACCTCAATCGGCCTCTATCCCGATGTGACGGCTTTACCGGCGCTCGATTACGAAACGCTGCGACCTGGCATGCTGGTCTGCGATGTCATCCCCAATCCGCCGCGAACACCCTTCCTGGCGGAGGCAGAAGCCCGTGGCGCGGAAACGCTTGACGGTCTGGGCATGCTAGTCTATCAGGGAGCTATTGGTTTCCAGATGTGGACAGGCAGAGAAGCGCCGGTCGCGGTGATGCACGAGGCTTTATCGGCCGTTTTCGGTTGACGATTTTTCGTCCCGGTCGAGGAGCACCGCCTGCCATTGGCTGCGAACATCCTCCTCGTTTTGCCCCGCATTCAGCGACCAGCCGAGATTCTCAGCGCAGCCGGCGCAAAAAGCGGCGCTGCTGCGCTGGTCGATACCGGCAGGCGCCTGCCATGGACGCGGTGGGCTGTCGCCCACCAGCCCAAACACCAGGACGGCATCGTGAGTAAGCGCTTTCATGTTGGCGATATGCACGGAAATAGGATGTTCGGCGTGCACCACCGCGTAGTTTAGTAGTTGAAATCCTGCCCCTTGCAGCCCAATCGACAATGCTGCCCAGGCCAGTGGATTCCAATGATGGAAGGTGAAGATGAGCCGGCCGTGCGGGCGCCTTAGGACACGCGCGCATTCGGCAAGAATGGCACCCATGAGTTCCGCGTAACGGCTATTGCGCCCATTCTTATGGGGATCAACGGCCGATTCTCCCACGTCATAGCGCCACTCCGCTTCATCAGGCAAGAACTGCTGCAGCCAGACGCGAAAGAAGGCCGCCAGATCGCTGTACTGCACGCTGTCGTAATAAGGCGGATCGGTGATGATACTATCAACACTGGCATCCGGCAGGTCGAGCCGCGTCGCCGATCCCTGGCGCAGTAAGAAGCGTCGTTGGCCGTTAAGCAGCGCCGCATAGTCCAGCGCCTCCTCACCGGCATCAACCTCTCCTTGTATGGGTAGGAATGTCGCTGATTCTTCAGCCAGGTTGCGCTCACGCGGCTCACTGGCCCAGCGCCGGGCGCGCCTGATACGCATATGAAAGAGTCGCTGCCAGGTACCGGAGGCGCGCCGGGGGTAAAGCGGATTATTCTCTACGGCCGTATTGGGAAACGTATAGGCGTGGTAGGCAAACGTATGGCGAATCGCGCCCGAGCGCCGCGCCCCCTTCCCCTTGTAGCCGCAAAGCATAGAGTTAAACTCCAGCGCGGTAGAGATCAACAAGGCAAGATTGAGTCGCTGCATCTTGTCGAACGCAGGCAGCAGCTCCAAAGAGCGGGCCAAGATCAGAAGCTGGCGGCTGGAAAAAAGGTCTAGATAATTGTTAATGCCGCGCCGCAGCAGTTGGATCGATTTTTCGCCTGGTTCAATGACAAACGCGTCCTGCGGCAAAAGCAGCTCTTCACGAACCTTATCGGCCGCCGCCAGCTTTTCTTGCAGAGCCGCGCCGGCCGCGGCGAAAAACAACTTATGCGTCCGGCAGTGGCCGGTAATGGCCAGTGGCGCAAAGCGCCGGTAATAAGGCAGCGAGAGGTCCTCGCCATATACTTCGCCGCAGTCCGGGCAGGTGCCCGTACCATAAGCCACAATACCCGGTCGGCTGGCCCCACCACACTCGCAGCCGATTGCGGCGTCATTTAGTTGGCCGCAAGCAGCACATATGACCAGTGCGCTGCCGTCCGGCTCCTGGCGCAGCGTGAGCGAATCGACAACCAGGACAGGTCCACAAGCACAGCTACGACGCGTGCCATATAGGACGTACCAGCTCTCACACGCTTCCCCGCAGTGCGGGCAGCACGTTTCATAATATGATGCCAGCTCGCGCCGCAACTCCTTCATCAGCGAACTGAACGCCGCTTCCAGCCGCGCCAGGGGATAGTCGCTTAGCGTTGCCCGCGCCTGCAGGATGGGAATCGGTTCAAGATCGACGCCAATTACGTTGGCGCCCATTCGCAGCGCCTCATGCAGCGTCGTGCCGCCGCCCATCATAGGGTCGAGGATAATTCGCCCTTCAAGTCCGCCAGCCCGATAATAGCTTTGCTGTGGGTCGTCGCTGAGATGCTTTAGGATCAGGCGAAATGTTGATCCACAGCGCCGTGCCCACCACTTGTGCAGGTAGGTGTTGGGACGATAGTAGTGCTTGTTGTAGCTTTCCAGGTGGGCCAGGCGGTTGGCCAGGTCTGCATCAAAGTAACTATCGATCAGGTAGGCGCTGGCCGCCGCGTTGGTGCTCATCGGCCGTATTGTACGCTAACTTGAGTTTCTCACCACCGCGACGGCATCGCACCTAGAAGCTAGCCACTGCTTATGGTATCATGGTGTTTTGGAGCATCGGCATAGATACGAGTGAACAAACGATCCGTATGAGCACTGTCCAATCTTTCGCCGCCGCGGTTGTCGACAATATTGAGCGCGTGATCATCGGCAAGCGTGATGCGCTGCAGATGCTGATGGTCGCCTTGCTGTGCGAGGGACACGTCCTGCTGGAAGACGCACCGGGTACGGGCAAGACAATGCTGGCCCGGGCACTGGCTATGAGCCTTGACGTGGATTTCAAACGCCTGCAGTGCACGCCCGATTTGCTACCCAATGATGTAACCGGCGTTTCTGTCTACAACCAGCAGACACAGGCTTTTACCTTTTTGCCGGGTCCTGCCTTCACCAATATCCTGCTCGCTGACGAGATTAACCGTGCCACCCCGCGCACACAGTCCGCGCTTTTAGAGGCCATGGGCGAGGGTCAGGTGACGGTTGACGGTGTGACGCGCCAGCTGCAGCGGCCGTTTTTCGTTATTGCGACGCAAAACCCCATCGAGTACGAAGGTACCTTTCCCCTGCCGGAAGCACAGCTAGATCGCTTCTTTTTGAAACTCAGCCTGGGCTACCTGGACGCGGTCACCGAAGGGCAGATGCTGCTCAACCTGGGACGCGAACACCCTATTCAGAGCCTGCAGCCGGTTGTTGATGGGCAAGAAATACCTGCGCTGGCACGCCAGGTCTGGGACATCCACGTTGACGAAACGGTGCGCGACTATATCGTGCGTATCGTCATCTCTACGCGCGAGCATCCTGACCTTGTTCTTGGTGCCAGCCCGCGTGGCAGCCACGCCCTTTATCGCGGCGCCCAGGCTCTTGCCGCGCTGCAAGGCAGAGAATACGTGCTGCCGGATGACATCAAGCGCCTGGCGCCACCTATCTTGGAACACCGCTGTCTACTTCATCCCGAAAGCGCGCTGCGCGGCATCACCGTCAGGCAGTTGCTCGCCGACATCCTGCAGGAAGTTCCCTTGGAAATCGGCGAATTCTAGACCGGCACAGGTTCGGCTGGACGGATATGCTGTTGTAAGAGAGAGATAGGGAGCGAGATGACTTTTATCATCCTTATCGCCATCCTGCTGGCAGTTGCTTTTCTGCTGCGCATCGATTTCATCTACTACATTGTCTATGTCTGCCTGGGTATCTACCTGCTCGGCCGGCTGCTGGTGCCGCGCATCGTTAAGCAGCTGCGCATTCAGCGCAGCTTCAACGATCACGCCTTCTCCGGCGAGTCTGTGACGGTTTCCCTGGAATGGCATAACGGTAGTCGCGTGCCCCTGCCCTGGCTGGAATATTACGAAAGCGTACCGCCGGAACTGCGTCTCGGCGAAACACCGGCCTGGGCCATCGGCTTGAGCGGCGGAGAGACGCGCCATGCCGCTTACGAGGTCCAGGCGGGCCAGCGCGGCTATTACCAAATCGGTCCCGGTCGCCTGGCTACCGGCGATCTGTTCGGCCTGGTACCGCCGTCGGCCGCCTACCTCGAGCCGGATTATCTAACGGTTTACCCGCGCATTATCTCACTTGCCGATCTCGGCCTGCCATCGCGCCTGCCTTTTGGCACCATCGCCAGCCGCCAACGTCTCTTTGAGGACCCGGCACGACCGGCAGGCGTGCGCGATTATCGCAGTGGGGACTCTCAAAGACAGATAAACTGGAAAGCCAGCGCCCACGCTGACCGGCTCCTCGTGCGGCGCTACCAACCGGCCATTTCATTGGAGACCACCATACTGCTCAATCTACACCGGCCGGATTATGAAAAACGCGATTGGCGCTACCATACGGAATGGGCCATTGTCGTCGCCGCCTCGCTCGCCGCACATTTGGCGAAACAGCGCCAGCCGATCGGGCTTATTTGTAATGGCATCGATCCATTACAGGGCCGACAGGGAGAATCCCTCGAATTTGACCAGGAAAGTGGTCGCCTGATGCGTGATCCCGTCTCCAGCAGCTTGTCTGCCGGGCAGTTGCCGCCCATTTTGCTGCCGCACAGCGGCCGTCCGCATCTGATGAAACTCCTGGAAATCCTGGCTCGCATTGAAAGTGATGAGTCGCTGCCGCTGAGCACCTGGGCGGCGAGCGCGTGCGCGCCGCTCAGCTGGGGCGTCACCATTCTGGCTATCACATCACGGGGCGATGAAGCTACTTGCCAGGCGCTGCATCGCCTGGTGCGCGCCGGATTCAATCCAATTTTACTGGCTGTCGAGCCGGATCTGCAGTTCGCCCAGACGCGTGAGCGCGCTCGCCAGCTCGGATTTCGCGCCTTGCATATTCTGGGCAGCGATAATTTGGCACTGTGGCGGCGGCCACACGGCAGGGTGGCCAGATGAGCAAACTGGTACGCGCCAACCAGAAACGCCTCGATGAAGGCGTCGACGAGGCTTATCTGGCGGATCTTCGCCGTCGCTACCGTTCCGGCCGCGTGGTGCGCCATGTAGTGCGCCCGCTGCTGTTAGCGATCCTGGTAAGCGCGCTGTTTACCGCCATTCTGGCCGTCGTTGTGGAAGTAACCGGCGATAGACGCTGGTTTGCACTCATTCCTCTCCTTTTTTTCATCGCCTTGGAAGCAATCTTCACCACGGATTGGTTGAGTCACCCAAGCCAATTAGCGATCAATCGCGGTACTTATCGCGCCGCCGAGCTGCTGCTGCTCCTGGTCCTCATCCTTCTGAGCAGCTGGATCGTGTTTGTCGGCCGCGTTCCTGACCTTGAGCAGCTCGAAGAATTCTTACGGTCGCCGCAAACACTTTTCCTCAATGTACCTTTCTTGGTGACGCTGGTTGCGGCTGCTCTCGTCTGGCGCATGGCCGTTAACCTGAGCGCCATCTTTTCCCGCCTGGAAATCAGCGAATATGAGCTGCGCTTCCAGAGCTTGCCGCCAGGGCTGCGCAAGGAACGCTCTGATGACAAACCCATCCAAACCGATCGAAATGAGCTTGTACACTCCTTCACTAGTTTCTGGCTTGTAGGCGGCATTGTGATGGTCATAGCCGTTGGTTTGAGCACGCTCGGACAGCAGTCGGTCGAAACATTGTTCGCCCCTCTCGTATCAGCAAGGGCACATCTGAACCCGCTTCTGCTCAGCGCCCTGCTGCTGTACTTCATCATAGGTCTATGGCTGTTGAGCCAGGCAAACTTGATGCACAGGAACGCGCGCTGGCTGGTCAATGGCCTGAAGGTGGACGCCAAGGCCCGGCGCGGCTGGCAGCGCGCCAGCTTGATTATGATCCTGTTAGTCGCCTTTGTGGCCGCGCTGCTGCCTATCGGCTCAACGTCAACCCTGAGCCAGATAGTCAGCGTTTTGCTCTATTGGCTGCTGTTCCTTGCTAATGCCATTATCTTCTTGATCACGCTGCCCTTTGCGCTTATTTTGGCGTTCTTTACCGGCGCGGCAGCAGCGCCTTTGGAGCAACTTCCGGGCACTTTGCAGCCGCCGCCGCTGGAGCCGCTGCCTGAGTCTGGGCCAACTGCCCTGGCGGATACGATTGCCATGGTTCTTAGCTCCGGTTTTTGGGCTGTATTCGTAGTGGCTGTGGTGCTCGCAGGGCTGTATTTCTTACGGGAACGGCGGTCTGGCGCGGGTGCGACCGACGGTGCGCACTGGCGGAAAAAGCTGCGTGCCTGGCTGGCAGCCTTATGGTTGAGACTGCGCGGCGGGGTACTCTCACTGCAATCGGGCCTGGGTTCATTCCGCGAATCAGAGCCCAGCGCACCCAAAGAAACAGCGCAGCGTCCTCACTGGCGCTTCCTGCGCGTTGGCGGTTTACCACCACGCGAGCAGCTACGCTACTTCTATCTCTCCACGCTTCGCCGCGCCGGAGACAAGGGGGTTGAGCGGCCGTCCGCCGGCACACCTGTTGAGTTCCTCGACACCTTGCAGCAAAACTGGCCCGAAGCCGGGGAGAATCTGGATGAGTTGACCGAAGCTTTCCTCAAAGCGCGCTACAGTGACGAGCCCGTCGATGTCAGCGATTTGCCCCCGGTTAAGGCGACCTGGAAAGCGGCGCGGCGCAAGCTGCGCCAGGATCCGCAGCAGCGTCTGGAGCAAGAGAATGGGGACAACCAAACGGATATAACCGCAGGCGAAGAATGATTTTAGTAAGTTAGCCGCCACAATCACTTTGTGTAAAAATCGTGCCGCCGAGCCTTTCCCAGGCTGTAAAACCACTGAACAACTGCGATAGGAGCAAGATTCATGCAACAACTCGTTGAGTGCGTGCCGAATTTTAGCAACGGCCGTGATCCGGAAGTATACGAGCGCATTGCCGCGGCTATCAGCGGCGTGGCAGGCATAACGCTGCTGGATGTCAGCGCCGATGCGGACCACAACCGCACGGTCATTACCTTTGTCGGCGCGCCGGAGCCGGTCGAACGAGCGGCCTTTGAAGCGATCCGTACCGCTTCTGAACTCATTGACCTTGATGTCCATGAAGGCGAACATCCCCGCATCGGCGCTACCGACGTCTGCCCCTTTATTCCCGTGCGGGGCGTCACGGTCGCTGACTGCGTGGCGCTGGCCCAGCAGCTTGGCCGGCGCGTCGGTGAAGAACTGGGCATCGCCGTCTATCTCTATGGATCGGCGGCAACCCGCCCGGACCGCGAGCTGCTCTCCGCCATACGCAAGGGGGAATATGAGTTGTGGAAAATGGAAGTGGCAACCAATCCGGATCGTAAGCCGGACTTTGGCCCGGCCGAGCCGCATCCCTGGGGCGCCACGGTCATTGGCGCGCGGCCCTTCCTCATCGCCTACAATCTTTATCTCAATTCCGACGACGCAGAGACAGCGGACAAAATCGCGCGCAGCGTGCGCTACAGCAGCGGCGGCTTGCGCAATGTACAGGCCAAGGGTTTCCTGGTCGAGGGCCAGGCCCAAGTCAGCATGAATCTGACTGACTTTCAGAAGACGCCCATCCATCGCGTCCAAGAACTCGTGAGTCGCGAAGCCGCCCACTTCGGCCTGGAAATCACGCGCGCGGAGTTGATCGGTCTTACGCCACAGCAAGCGTTGATAGACGCAGCGCGCTGGTATTTGCAGCTCGACGACATGCGGGACAACCAGATTCTGGAATATCGCCTTCAGGAGGAAGAAGAGGGTACGATTATCCCGGATGCGTTCATTGAAGCTACGGCCGCTTCCACGCCGGCGCCGGGGGGCGGATCGGCGGCAGCGCTGGCCGGCGCGCTGGCAGCCGCCTTGACCCAGATGGTGGCCGGTCTGACGACGGGACGGAAGAAATATGCGGGCGTTGCCGCCGAGGCCGAGTTGGTCGGCCGCCGTGCTGCGCAGCTGCGCAGCCGCCTGACCGAAGCGATCGCCGAAGACGCAGCAGCCTTTAACGCCGTCATGGCCGCCTTTCGCCAGAACGGCGTGAGTGATGAGCGGAAAGAAGCGATGATCCAGGAGGCGACGCTGGAAGCGGCCCGCGTGCCGCTTGAGGTGGCCCGCCTCAGCCTGGAAACGGCCGAATTGGCAGCACATATCGCGGAGATCGGTAATGTGAACGCGGCAACTGATGCTGCTGCAGGCGCGCTGCTGGCAAGAGCGGCCGTGGGCACGGCGGCGCTAAACGTCAAGGTCAACATCACGCAGCTGGCGGACCAGGAATTGGCTGGTGAGTTGCGCAGCGAAATAGAAAGGGTGGAAGCAGGCATTAATGAGGTCGTTGAGCAGGCCCTGGCCGCTGCTGCGGAGCGCGGTGGCTACTAACACCTTGAATGGTGAAGGCGCAGTTCGACATGGGAAATAGCGGGCAGGAGTTGTCAAATTTGCGGTTGGCCGCCAGACGTCTCGGCGACATGATGGCGATGGTGCCGGTGCTGCTGCTGATTACCGTGGGTGCTGCCCTATTGAGCGCCTGCAGCGGCGCTGTTTCCGGCCCGCTGCAGGAGGTCGGGGCCGCCCCTGTGGAAAGCCCCACCTTGGTGCCGCCCACGGCGACACTTGCCAGCCCGGTCGATTCAGTGGAAACTGCGCCAGCAGCCGCAGAAGAGTTCCCAGCCTTTGAACTTGTGCAGGTAACGCCTTCTCCCGCCCCGCCACCAACTACGGAGGCAAAGGATGAACAGGGATTGGAAGCAAAGCTGCTGCCGACGGCAACCGCATCCGCGGAACCGTCACCGACACCGCAGCCGACCTTTACCCCGCCGGCGCTCCCCTTCACCTCGCCGAATGAGCATTACTGGCTGCGCAGGCCCATCGCCGAGGGTGGCACAGTCTGGACCGACAAAGCATATCCTTATGGCGGCACACGGGGCGGAACGCTGCGCCCGCATCACGGGGTGGAGTTCTATGTACCGGCCGGCACGGAAATATTGGCCGCGGCCAGCGGTACCGTGGTCGTGGCCGGAACTGACGCCGAAACTATCTACGGCCCGCACAATGACTTCTACGGCAACCTGGTCATTATCGAGCTGGACACAACATTCCTTGGCCAGCCGGTTTACAATCTTTATGGACACCTGTCGCAAATCCTGGTCAATGAAGGCCAACACGTGGATGCGCAGGAAATAATTGCTTTGAGCGGCGCCACGGGCGTGGCGGACGGCGCCCATCTCCATTTTGAAGTACGCGTCGGCGAAAACAGTTATGGCAGCACGCGCAATCCACTTCTCTGGCTTTACCCCTTTCCTGAACACGGCACCCTGGCCGGCCGCGTAGTGCATCCCGATGGCAGTCTGGTCCACGGGCAGCAGTTGTTCCTGCGCCGCGTTGACGCTGCATCAAAATACGCGGAGACCATCAGCTATGCCAATGACGCCAATGAGCTTAACGGTGATGAAGGCTGGCAGGAGAATTTCGCTTTTGATGACGTGGTGGCGGGCTACTACGATGTCGAGGTACGCCGCGGTAGCGACAGATTCCGCGAACAGATCTGGATATATCCTTATCGCACCAGCTTCGTAGAAATCACACTTGGCAGCTGAGCGCCGGCTGTATCATACGTCCGATAAGAGCAAGCGTTGGTCCGGCTGCAAATTGACGCCGGCCTCGATCGCCAGTTCGGCATATTTTTCAAACAAATCCAGGTCATAAAGGACCGTTGGATTTCCCTAGCTGTCAATGGATGCCCAGGAGCGGGCGATGATGCGTGTCACGGCATCCGCATTCGATGGGTTTATCAGCCCATGGTCAACAAGAGCAGCTGTGGCGGTATGCACGTTTTCATCAATCACCACCTCAGCCTCGGCAATAGTCTTCTCATGCTGCGTTTTGCGTTCTTGCGCCTCGAACATAATTTCCGCGTTGCGGATTTCTTGCTCGAAATCTGCGCGCGCGTCATTAGCCGCCGCCTCCTGTTCCGCCGCGCCATAGATTTCCTCTTCAACGGCCTTACGCTGCACGGCCTCGGTGCGCTCTTTGATAATGCCCATGGCAATCAAGGTCTGCACCAGGACCGTAGTCGCCGTTTCAATATCATCACCCTTTAAGAAGCCTGCCTCATTCAGGTCCATTGCCACTTCAAAACAGCTTGTCATTTTCGCACTCCTATTCTGATTCTATGTTCTGCCTGTCGCCAGATTACCCAGCGTCATGCACAAGGGCCACCCTGGCTACGAATGGATATTATAAACAGATTTAAGATCCTGGCCCAAGTGGGACCTGTACTCGCGCCCGGACCGAGACGCGGCGCCTATTTATCCAGCCCAATCTGGCGCCCAACCAGGCGATCGAGCCAACGATCGGGCAGCAGCCGCGGAACAATCCAACTGCTGAGCCACTTGCGCGGTACGGCATAGCGCGTCTTCGGCCGTTCTTGCTCGACTGCGGCCACAATGACCTCCACCACCTTCTCCACCGGCAGCCCCGTCTGTTCTCGCTCCGCAAGCTGCTCCTCGAGCTGAACGAACATACCGCCGTAATCAGTCTGCTCGTACTGGCGTATCCGGGTGGCAAACTTGTGCTTGATCGGTGTGTTGGTCGTGCCGGGTTCGATCA
>JBJYWX010000602.1:0-4377 GCA_046259695.1 Promineifilaceae bacterium (SeqCode)
GGGCAGGCGATTCATGTCCTTGATGCCCCCCAGACTGCGGTCGAGCTTTTCCTTTTCGCGCCGCAACATCAGCGCTTCCTTCTTGCTCATCTTGCCGAAAGTGCCGTCCTGCTCCATGGTTTCGACATCCTTGAGCCGCTTGATCGACTGCCGCACGGTCTTGAAATTGGTCAGCATGCCGCCCAGCCAGCGGTGATTGACGTAGGGCATCTTGCACCTTTCCGCCTCGGAGCGAATGGTCGATGTCATGTCCACTTCCAAGAAGTCCACATGGATGATGTCGCGGCGAGTCAAGTGCTGCTGAATTTCGCGCGCGAGAACGGTATATTCTTTGCCGTTTACATCGATCGTGGCCAGCTGGGTCGTGCCGGCGTGGCGCAGGGCGCGGCGCAGCGGCTTAACTTCCATCTGAATCTTCACCGGATCCGAGCGGCCATAAATAATGCCGGGAACATATCCTTCACGGCGCAAACTGTTTACTTTCTTGCCCGTCACCGTGCGTGGTTCGGCAACGATCGTCACTCGATCTGACATAACTCTTTCCTTCGATTCTAAAAAACCCTCTTTGCTGAGGTGAACTTTATCGCGGCGTCTATTTCGGCTATAATGCGGTCGCTAACCAAAACAGACATTAAAGTATAGCGCTTCGCGCCGGCCGGTCAATTGATCCGGCAGCACGCCAAGCCAATTGCTTATTTTAGACTTATTGAACAGAGAGATCAACCTAGCGGAGAATTTCCTTAGATGGCGCAAAGTAACGGCACGGATCTGGGCGGATATTACCGGCAGATCGAAGAGAACGGCTTATTGTTAACCGAACAAGACGCCCAACAGTGGAGCACGGCCGTCTTGAGGGCCCTGGGGCCGAATCTGCCGCGGGGAACAAAGAAGAAACTGGCAAAAAGCCTGCCCGAAGAACTGGCCTTTGACCTCACGCGCAAGTTCTGGCTGCTTCATTTTCGCAATAAGAACCTGCCGCGGCAGGAGTTCCTCAAAGAGGTGGCGCGCATGAGCGGTAATACGGACGCGCAATTTGCCGTTCACCCCACCAGGGCCGTGTTTCACGAATTGAAGCAGTATGCCGGCAATGATGTGAGCGAGACCGTGGCCGAGGCTCTGGCGCCGGAAGTAAGCGAGCTTTGGCAGCAGGCGTAATCCACGTCCGGTGGCCGCTTGCCCCCCATTACCCCCTTGTGCGCACAACAGCAGGAGTCAAAAAAACCACCACCGGAGCCGGTTAACGCCGCGCCCGGCGGCTGCCGGCCGTACGTTTCTCTCCTCCTCTTCGCCCTGGCCGCACTGGCCTTGTTAACGGCCGGCGCTCTTTATCGCCAGGATGCTTACCTGACCCGCGGCATCCCAGACGGCCTGCCACAGCCGATCAATTACAGCGGTGCAGAACCGGGCCTCAACGTTTATTTAGACGATCTGCCGGACGCGGAACTGCAGGACACGCTGGCCCGTATTCGTGCGCTGGGCGTGCGTGTTGTCAAGCAGCCTTTTTATTTCAGTGAGGATGGAGCCTACGACTGGGCCGCAGCCGATCGCCTAGTAGAAGCCGTTCAGGCCAACGAGTTATCGCTGGTGCCGCTTTTGGATGGCGACCCGGCGCGGCAGTTCGCCCCTCCGGTCGATCCGGCTACTTTCGCCGCCTGGGCCGCTGAATTCGCCCGGCGTTACGGAGACCAGATCCGCTTCTATATGATCTGGGACGAGCCCAATCTTGCCTCGCATTGGGGCGGTTTGCCCGCGAACGCTAACGAGTATGGCGCCCTACTCAGCGCAGCGGCAGCGGCCATTCGCGCCATGGATGATGATGCAGTCATTATCGCTGCGCCGCTCGCGCCAACTGAAGAGCTTGGGCCCGACAATCTTAATGAGGCCAGTTATCTGCAGGAACTTTACGAAGCGGGCGCGGCGGATGCGTTCGACATTGTCGCCGGCAAGCCCTACGGGTTTTCCAACTCACCTGAGGATCGCCAGGTCGATCGGCAGCACCTCAACTTCAGCCGCATCATCCTGCTGCGTGAAATCATGGAGGCTTATGGCGACGGCCAGAAAGCGCTCTGGGCCGGCAATTGGGGATGGAACAGCCTGCCGCCTGAGTGGCAAGGTGAGCCCTCCATTTGGGGCCAGGTAGACGCACCAGAGCAGGCAGCATGGACAGTAGAAGCCCTGGAACGGGCACGACGTGAGTGGTCCTGGATGGGACTAATGTTCCTCGAAAACTGGCAGCCGAATACCGGCGCGACGGATCCCCGTTGGGGCTTCAGTATCGCCGGGCGACCAGCTGAGCAAGCCCTTGGAAATTATCTCGGTGCCATCAATCCTGCAGTCGCCTACCCTGGTTTTCACCTGGCGAGCCCAAATGATCAGGCCCAGCAGTTTGCTGGCGGATGGCGCTTCTCGCCGCAATATGGGGCCGACATCAGCGAACCGGAGGCCGGCCAACCCCCAGATAAGGTCACTTTCACCTTCTGGGGTACAGATGCCGGACTACGCGTGCGCCGCGCCGATTTTCGGGCGCGGCTCTACGTGACGGTTGATGATGAACCGGCAAACGGGCTGCCGCGGGATGAGAACGGCGCGGCATTGGTACTCACCTCACCCGACCCGGCGCAAGATTTCGTTGCCACGGTAACTGTCGCCCACGGGCTGGCGCCTGGGGTACACACGATGGAAGTCGTGGCTTCGCGCGGTTGGGATCAGTGGGCGTTGAATGGCTTCTCGGTGGCCTATGCGCCGCTCGCCGCCACTTCCCGTTGGGTTATCCTCGGTCTGCTTGGCGTCGCTGCAATGCTTGCCGCCCTCGGTTTATGGCATGCCTGGCGCAGCGACTGGAGCGCGCCAAACCGGCGCCTGCATACCGCTTTCGACGGACTTAGCGATGCTGCTCAGCTCGCTCTTACCGCGCTGGCAGCGCTGATTGTCGGGCTGGCAGGCTGGATGACCTGGGGCGAGCAGTTGGCTGGCTTGTATCGCCGCTTAGGCGATGGCGGGCAGTTGGCAATTACAGCCGTCGCCGCATCAGTTTTCTACATCACGCCCTTCTTTTTTCTCTATATCCTAGCCCTGGCCGTGCTCTTCGCGCTTATCTACTTGCGTCCCGCGTGGGGGCTAGCGCTGGTTGCCTTTACTTTTCCTTTTTATGTACCGCAGCTCACCAAGCCCATTTTGTCCTACCGCTTTTCGCCGGTTGAAGTCTTTATGCTGCTCACGTTTGCCGCGTTCAGCCTGCGCTGGCTGGTGGCCTGGGCACGGCACCGCCAGGGAATTATCGAGCAGGTTATGGGCGGTGCCTCGCGGCACCGCGCAGATTACGCCGTACTCGCGTTTACTATAGTGGCTACCCTCTCCCTGCTTTTCACGGAGCGCCTGGACGTCGCCAGTAACGAATGGCGGCTGGTGATCCTCGAGCCAGCATTGTTCTATCTTGTCTTTCGCGCCCTCAACCCAACGGACAAGGAGCTGTGGATTATTCTTGACTCCTTCGTACTTGGCGGCGTGGTCGTGGCCCTTATCGGCTTGTGGCAGTACCTGACAGGGCAAAATTTGATTACCGCTGAAGGCGGGCTGATGCGCCTGCGCTCTATATACGGATCGCCGAATAATGTCGCTCTCTATTTAGGGCGGCAGTTGCCGCTGCTGGTAGCCATGCTGCTGCTGGGGCAAGCCGTGGAGCCGCGCCGCCGCCAGGCTTATATCCTGGCGATTCTACCAATCGGCTTGGGGCTGCTCCTAACCTTTAGCCGCGGCGGCTTGCTGCTTGGTGTTCCGGCCGGCCTCCTGGTCGTGTTTTGGATCTGGCAGAGCAGCCACGGGCGGCGCACCTGGCCATGGGCACTCGCGATAGGCTTGCTGGCCCTCGCAGTTCTCTTCGCCGCCCAACAAATGCCGCAGCTCGCCGGCCGCCTGAACCTGAGCGGCGCTACCGGCGTTTTTCGAATTAACCTCTGGCGCGCAAGCTTGGAAATGATGCGTGAGCATCCCCTCTTTGGCGTCGGGCTGGACAATTTCTTGTACGCTTACCGTGGCCGCTATATTCTTGACGCCGCCTGGCAAGAACCGAATTTGAATCATCCGCACAATATTTTTCTCGATTTCGGCACGCGGCTGGGGATCTTGGGTCTGTTGGCGGGCGCGTGGATGATCGGCGTCCTGGCCCGTACTTTATGGCGCGACGTGCGCCATTCTTCCGTGATATGGCTGCCGGCGGCGGCCGGTTTTAGTGGTGCGCTGGCGGCGATGTTGGTACACGGACTGGTTGATCACAGCTTCTTCCTGGTCGATCTCGCCTTTTCTTTTTATCTGATGATGGGAACGGCCGTGTGGCTTGACAATCTATTTAATGCACCTAAAATAGCCGAGCAATCATCA
>JBJYWX010000603.1:0-3969 GCA_046259695.1 Promineifilaceae bacterium (SeqCode)
GGATCTGCGACGGGCGACGCGCCGCGGACGCTAGTTGCCGGCTGGAACCTCGAAATGAATACTCTGTTTACTGGACGACAGAGCCCAACCACGATCAAGCGACAGTTTGCTCAGCACGTCTTTTGGCGAAGGTGACTTTTTTAGGCGCCGGCCTTTCCTTCTACCGGAACAGGTTCGCCGGTGATGTCCAACACTTTGCCCGGCAGATTGTTCAGCCGCAGGCGCATCAGCCGGCAAGCTCTTTGCCGCTTACGGCCGCAGCCACGAGCTCTGCAACATCCATAACCTGCATCGGTTCGCCCGCTTCGCGATTAGCATCATTCATCATCGTGCCGCAGAAAGGACAGCCGACAGCAAGGGTAGAGGCTCCGGTCTTCCTGGCCTGGGCATAGCGCGTAAGGTTAACCGCTGCGCTGCCGTGCTCCTCTTCTTTCCAATATTGGGCGCCACCGGCGCCGCAGCAAAATGAATCTCTGCCATGGCGGTCCATTTCCAATAATGTCGCTCCCGCGGCGGCAAGTGCCAGACGTGGTTCTTCAGTAACGCCGTTCATGCGGCCAAGATAGCACGGATCGTGGAAAACCACTTTCTCGAGCTGGTTGTTGTGAAGGCGCAGCTTACCCTGGCCGATGAGATCAGCGATGAGTTGGGTGTGGTGGAACACCTGGTAGTGGCCACCCAGTTCACCGTATTCCTTGCCGATAGTAGTGAAACAGTGCGGGCAGGAGGTAACGATCCTTCTCTTATCGGCACCGGCCGCGTTGAGCGTTTCGATATTGCCCTGCGCCATTTCCCAGTAAAGATATTCGTTGCCCGCGCGCCTGGCAGCATCCCCCGTGCAAGATTCTGCGTCACCGAGTACTGCAAAGCTGATGCCGGCTTCGTGCATGACGGTGGCCACAGCGCGGACTGTTCTTTGTGAATCGGGATTAAAGGCGCCGGCGCAGCCGACCCATAGCAGGTACTCAAAATCGGGATTCTGCTCGACTGTGGGGACGTCAAAGGGTAGGGGCGCGGCCCAGTCCATCCGGCTCTCGGAAGACTGCCAGGGGTTGCCTGTGCGTTCCATACCCACAAAGGCACCCTTTAACTCTTCAGGGAAAGCGCTTTCCATGAGCACCTGGTCGCGCCTGATTTCGAGGATATCGAGCATGGGCGTGTTGCCGACCGGGCAGACCTCAATGCAGTGCCCGCAGGCGGTGCAAGCCCAAACCGCGCTTTCACTGATGGCATAGTCGAGCAAGGGCCGGCCATTGCCTCCGCTGGCGAGCTCCGCCATTTGGCCCTTCGTATAGTAGCGCTTATTGATCTCCAGTGCCGCCGGCGACAACTCTTTTCCCGTGAAATAGGCCGGGCAAGCTTCCTGGCAGCGATTGCACATGATGCAGGCAAACGTATCGAGGACCTGGGTTTTGGGTAAATCGAACAAGCTGGCTGCGCCGAACTGCTCGATAGACTCATCTTCAAAATCCAGCGTAAAAAGCTGGCCAGGATAAGTGCGATCGGGCCGGGTCATAAAGTTGACTGGTCCCATGAAGAGATGGATATGCTTGGTAAAGGGAAAGTAGGGAATGAAAAGAATGATCAGGCCAATTGCCAGCCACCAGCCGGCGTGCTGCACAAAAACGAGTAATCCTTCCGGCCAGGCGGACATCAATGTGTTGGCTGCCAGGGCTGAAGCCGGCTGCCAGGAATCACCGCCCTGAGCAAGAGCGATGGTAGCCGACGAAGCCAGAATACTGCCCGTGATATGCAGGAAGATAAAGATGATTACGATCAGGGAATCGGTGTCGATGCCGCCATAGCGGGCGCGGGGATCCAGTTTTACATTCTCGCGCGCTTTGAGCTGGGGATCTTGGCGCGCAAAGCGCCGCAGCAAAAAGAACAGCAGGCCGATCAAAACAAGGACACCAAAGATATCGGCCAGAAGGCGGTAAAGATCGCCAATCAAGCTATTTTCTAGGAAGTGGAAGCCTGGGATAACCCCTTCGGCGATGTCGACCAAGTTGACCAGCGCATAGAAAATGAAGCCATAAGCGACGCCATAATGAAAAAGCGAGACAATGCGGCGGTGGCTGATAATATCGCCCTGGTTGAACAGCGCGCGCAAACCTGCGCCGATGCGCTGCGGCAGCGGTTGTAGGAATAGCTGACCCTGACCCTTGTTGATGATACGGGCCATCTGGCCCCAGGTGTTGATTGCGGCTACAGCACAGATTAGTACCAGCAGAGCGAAGAGCGTTACCTCGATTGGGGATAGCATGCGTCTTACCTCATCAACTTGCTCAGGGCGCCATATGGCGGCGATTGTACACGATAAATTGACGCAGTGCATCACGAATGGGCCGGCCAGAGACTGGCCAGGAACGACTTTCCCTGAAGTAGGGTCCTCGTCGGTTTGGCGTTCATAAGGACGACCGATTCCAAATCGCAGCTTGGGTATAATTGGTTGTCATGTCGGCGCAAGAAAGTCGTTTCGCTAAGCTAATCATGCTCCTGCTTGGATTGTTGTTGGTAGCCGCGGCGCTGTGGCCGGCGGCGAATTCACTCTATGATTTGACCGGTGAAGAGGAATGGCCGGGCCAGGCAGCAGGGATCGTGCACTGGCTTAATACGGCGATCCGTCCCCAGCCACAGCTTGCGCTAGAGGGCCTGGCCAGGCAAGACGGCCCGATGCCCATGGGCGTGAACACGTTCTTGCAGCAAGAAGTGGAGCCGGAGAAAAGGGAAGAGAGCCTGCGGCTCGCGCGCGAGGCGGGCTTCGGCATCATCCGCCAGGAGTTTCAGTGGGAAGATATCGAGATACATGGCAAAGGGGACTTTATCGATCGACGTAACGATCCGGCCGGTGTAGACGCTTGGGCTAAATATGACGATATTGTTGCTGCTGCGGAAGAGAACGGTATCGAAATCCTCGCGCGCTTGAGCAACCCACCGTCGTGGAGCCGCTCCTTGCCGGACGATGAGATTGGCTCCTTAGCACCGCCTGACAACCTGGATGATTTCGCCGATTTTGCAGCCGCCGTGGCTGAGCGCTACCGCGGCCGAATCACCTATTACCAGATCTGGAATGAGCCTAATGGCAATGATGAATGGGGATTTCAGGATGTGGATCCCGAATCTTATACAGACCTGCTCTGCCGGGCCTACAGACGAATCAAAGAAGTTGATCCAGCGGCGGTTGTCCTGGCGGGCGCTTTGACGCCAACGTTGGCAATGGACGGCCGAAATGTCAATGACCTGGTATTCTTGCAGCGCATGTACAACGCCGGGGCAGAGGCATGTTTCGATGTGATGTCAGCGCAAGGGTATGGCCTGTGGTCGGGAGCGGCTGACCAGCGCCTGCGGCCAACCGTAATCAACCTCCCGCACCATTTACTGCTGCGCGATCTCATGGTAGCCAACGGAGATGAGCGGAAACCGATATGGATTAGCGAGCTAGGATGGAATGTCGTGCCCGAAGGGATGGACGCACGTTTCGGCCGTGTAACTGAGGAGCAGCAGGCGCGGTATACGCTGGAAGCATACCAGCGGCTGCAGGAAGAATGGCCCTGGGTAGAGGTTGCGAATTACTGGTTTCTTAAACGGCCGTCAGATCTTGAGAAAGACCAATCGTGGTACTATTTTCGCTTGCTTGAGCCCGACTTTGAGCCGCTTCCTGTTTTTGACGCACTGGTCGCGTACCATGCGGCGCCCCCTGCGTTGGAACCTCAGCCCGGCTGGCTGGCCTCATGGCAGCAAGCCAGGCCATGGCTCTTTCTAACGGGTGCACCGCTGCTGTGCTTCGCGCTGCTCAGCTTGCTGGCGCCTGGCAGCCACTAGGTGAGGCAGAGCGAACGCGGGAAACAGGTGGATGGATGCCGAAAATAAGTTAGACGCGGGCGGAGCAGTACAGGGCGACGCCGCTGCATGGTCAAATAACGCTGTCCTGCTGCTGGCCGCGATTTTAATCGTGCTGGCCAGCACAGG
>JBJYWX010000604.1:0-29487 GCA_046259695.1 Promineifilaceae bacterium (SeqCode)
TGTACAGCGGCGCAGACCTTGTTTTTGAATTGTCCGGACGGCCGGAAACACTGGAAGCGGCGGTCAACACGGCCGGATTTGACGGCCGGATCGTGGTTGGCTCGTGGTACGGCCAGAAGCGCGCACCGATTGATCTGGGCGGCCGCTTTCACCGCAGGCAGATCAAGATCATTAGCAGCCAGGTCAGCCATATCGCCCCGCGCTGGTCGGGGCGTTTCGACAAACAGCGGCGCCTGGAGGTCGCCTGGCGCCTGCTGGCCCAGCACCGGCCGGGTAGGCTGATCACCCATCGCTTTCCGCTGCAGGCGGCAAGCGAGGCATACCGGGTCATCGATGAGGAGCCGTCGACGGCCGTGCAGGTCGTTTTCGACTACCGAGGTTTGTCGCTGCAGTCATGATAGGCATCGTCGGTGGCGTCGGCCCTTACGCGGGACTGGACCTGCAGCGCAAGATCTTGCGCGAGACGGTCTCCCAAAGCGACCAGGCATTCCTGGCTGTGACCAGCATTTCGGACCCAGCCCCGATTCCCGATCGCACCGCGTACCTGTTGGGCGAAACTACCATAAATCCCGCTGGTCCGATCGGCGCCCAACTGCGCCAGTTGGAAGCAATCGGCGCCACCGTGGCCGGCATCCCCTGTAACACGGCACACGCGCCGCAAATCATGGGGCTGATCCTGGAAGGCTTAGCCGCGCGCGGCAGCCGTCTGCGCTTGCTGCATCTGGTGCAAGAAGTGGGCCAGTTCTTGCTCGACCATTACCCCGCCGTGCGCAGCGTGGGCCTGCTTTCGACCATGGGAACAGCATTGTCATGCATCTATCCCCTTACCCTCAGGCCAATGGGCTTTGAAGTGTTGACGCCGGAACGTTCTCTAATCGCGACGTGCCTCCAGCCCGCGATCTATGATCCGCAATATGGCATTAAGGCAAACGGCTGCGTGACGCCGCCGGCGATGAACCAGCTCCGAATCGGGATCGACTACCTGCAGGCCCAGGGGGCCGAGGCGCTTATCTTGGGCTGTACGGAACTGCCGCTTGCTTTCGCGGGGCTAACATTTGAGGGTCTGCCGCTGATTGACAGCACGCTTGTTCTGGCCAGAGCGCTCATCCGCGCCGAAGATCCGCGTAAACTGCGGCCGTTTTCACCCTGAGGCCTGGGCGGCTTTAGCGCAGCCGGCTGCGGCTGCTGGCGCGTGCAGAAAGGGATTGTCTTAAACTGGTCGACTAGAAAAGTGGATAATAGGGGATGCCCAAGGCATCCAACAGGGCAACGGCCGCCGGGGCGACGAAGATCGCCGGCAGCAGGTTGGCAGCGCGAATCTGTTTGATATCCAGCAGGCGCAGGCCAATTGCCAGCAAGACCACGCCGCCGGTAGCCGTCATCTCCACAATCATTGGTTCGGTGAAGACGCTAGTGCTCATCCGCGCTAGAAGGGAAATACCGCCCTGAAAAAAGAAAATGACGATGACCGAGGCGATCACGCCCGGTCCCAGGGTGGTAGCGAAGGCCATTGCGGCGAAGCCGTCCATCAGCGCCTTGATTGCCAGCTTGGTGTAGTCGCCCATTAAGCCGTCTTCGATGGAACCCTGGATAGTCAGCGGCCCCACGCAGAAGATGAGGCTGGCGGTGACGAAGCCTTCAACAAAGGTGGCGCTGCTCCCTGCCCGATCCCCGACCAGTTTTTCACGCAGCCATTCGCCAAAAGTCTCCAGCCGCCGCTCAATTTGCAGCCCTTCGCCTATAAATGCCCCTACCAGCAGACTGCCGAGCACAATGAGAGGGCTATTAGTCACCAGCGCGCTGTCCATGGCAATCACCAGGGTGAATAGTCCCAGAGCATAGACGACTGTTTCTTGCAAGCGCGCGGGAAAGCGGTGTCCCAGAAACGTGCCGATGGTGCCCCCGATGAGCACGGTGAAGACGTTGAGGATGGTGCCGGTCATTATGCTACCTTGTTGTCAATTGGGCCGAAGTATAAGCCCACCGGCCGTTTCGTGCACAATGAGCACAAGCTGCCTGGAAAGGGCCCCGTGCGCGCTGCGGTGAAGGATCTGCCAACATCGGTAAATCGTGCGGAAGACGCCGGGCGGCGCGTTCTTCATTGATTGCGTGATGTGTTACGATAGCGCTATACGGTGCCGCATGAACAATTTGAGCATAGGTATGCAATTGGTTCGCACCGTGGCTATAATCGGAATTGTGATACAAACAAACAGCACCATCCAAGCAACATTGACCTCCAAACTACGCCTGATCTTTGTACTTGCACTGGGGATGGCAGCGGCTATCACCTGGCTGCTGCAAGCTAACCCCGTAGAAGCGGCGGCCAACTGCTACTTCCATTCCGAAGCGGTCGGCTATGTATGCGACACAGCGCCGCAGCCGCAGATATTTGTGCCGCCGCAGCCCTTTGCCGACAGCATGATTGAGCGGGCTACTTACGCGCGCTTGGCTGATTTGGCCAATGTATATCCGGAACCCAGCACGGCCGTGCCGCCGGTACGCAATGTGGGCGATGGATTCCTGTTTGCCACGGTGCAGGCGATTGAAGAGCACGGAGGGCAGCGATGGTATTTGATCAATCCCGGTGAATGGGTACAAGAGGGAGATATCACCCTAGTCGAGAAGTCAGGTTTCACCGGCTATGAGGTCCTGGCCCAACCCGATCACCTCTTTGGCTGGATGATCGTGGATTATTGGTACAGCGCTGAACCTGGCGCTGAACCATCTCCAGGCGCGATCAAACTGCCGCGCTACACTTTCTTCGAAGTGTATGACGCGGTGGAAGCGGATGATGGCTGGATCTGGTATGACATTGGCAACGGCCGTTGGATGCGCCAGACTTATGTCAGCCTGGTCGATCGTACGCCGCGCCCGGAAGGAATTGGTGAAAACGACTACTGGGTTGAGGTCGATCTCTATGAACAGAGTTTCGCCGCCTATGAGGGCGACCGGCTGGTCTATGCCGGCCTTGTCTCCAGCGGACTCAACCAATGGCCGACCAACGAGGGATTGTTCCAGGTCTGGGACCGGCACGAAGCGACCAAGATGTCCGGCGCAGAAGGCAAGGTCGATTACTACTTTATCGAAGATGTGCCGAATACGATGTACTTCGATGATGAAATTGCTTTGCATGGCGCGTACTGGCACGATCGTTTTGGCTACAAGCACAGTCACGGCTGCGTGAACATGCCGTTGCGTGCTGCCGAATGGATCTATAACTGGTCTGCGAACGCGCCCAACGATTTATGGGTCTATGTGCATACATCTGATCCCGGCCACATCTTTGCCCGCCTCGATCCGCAAGCCAATTTTGCCGGCCCGTAGAAGGAGCTGTGTTCCGTATAGAGGATGGCGCCCTGTAAGGAACCGCGCATTCTTAGTTTGTTTCTTCAAAGCAGCGAACCCAAGTCGCTGCTTTTTTGTTTCCCATTGCCAGTTTCCCTGTCGCGGTCTATAACATACGGGCGCACGCCGCCGGGCATTGCGCCAACAGAATGCGTTTTGGGAGGTACATATGCCCACCTATGACACCGTGCTTTATCAGACAAGTGAAAACGTCGCCACCCTCACGCTTAACCGCCCCGAACGGCGCAATGCCCTCAACGGCCGCTTGATGAATGAGCTGCTAGACGCCCTGCAAACGGCAGCGGCCGATGAGCAAGTAAGAGCGGTATTGTTGGCCGGGGCAGGACAAGGTTTTTGTGCCGGTGCGGACCTGACCGCTTTCCAGGCTTTGCCCACTTCAGAGGAGATTTACGACAGTATCGTAAAGGAGCTTGCCCCGCTGACAGAAGCTATTGTGGACCTGCCCAAGCCGGTGATCGCCGCGGTCAATGGCGTCGCTGCCGGCGCGGGCGCTTCACTGGCCCTGGCCTGCGATCTGCGTGTCATGGCCCATGATGCGTCGCTGCTGATGGCTTTCAGCAATATCGGCTTGGTGCCCGATGCCGGCGCTACCTGGCTGCTCGTGCGCCAGGTTGGTTACAGCCGCGCTTTTGAAATCACCGCCGAAGGGGATCGCCTCTCCGCGGAACGGTGCCTGGTCTTGGGGTTGGCCAACAAAGTGGTTCCTGCGGCGAATCTGGATGACGTGACCCTGGCCTGGGCGCTGCGGCTGGCGCAACGACCGACGTTAGCCCTGGCGCTGACGAAGCAGGGTTTGCACGACGCGCAAAGCAGCGACCTCAAAACCGCTATAGAAACAGAAGCGCGCCTGCAGCAGCGCGCCTATCAGAGCGCCGACTTTGCCGAAGGCATCAGCGCTTTTCTGCAAAAACGCGAGCCGCGATTCAAGGGGCACTGATGGGCTCTTGCCATGCTCTAGAGGCATAAAGATGGACCAATTTTCCTTAGCAGACAAAGTCGCGCTGATCACCGGCGCATCGCGTGGCATCGGCCTGGCAATTGCTCGTGCCTTCGCCATGGCCGGCGCCGCAGTAGTCCTTGCCAGCCGCAAGCAGGAGCCGCTGGATGCCGCCGCGAGCTCCATACGCGAGGCGGGCGGCGAGGCGCTGGCCGTGGCCGCGCATACCGGTGACCAGGCCGCCGTGCAGGCCCTCGTAGAGCAAGCAGTTGGTGCGTATGGCGGTATCGACATCCTGGTTAATAATGCGGCCACCAATCCCCACTTTGGCCCCCTGCTGGACGCCGAAGAAAGCCAATGGGATAAGATCCTCGATGTGAATGTGAAAGGCTACTTCCGCCTGGTCAAAGCGTGCGTGCCGGAATTGCGGGCCCGTGGCGGCGGCAAAGTGATCCAGATGGCCTCCGTAGCTGGGCTCGAGCCGCAGCCGATGATGGGCGTCTACAGTGTTAGCAAAGCAGCAGTGATCATGCTCACCCAGGCGCTGGCCGCCGAGCTGGCAGTGGACAATATCCAGGTCAATGCTATTGCGCCGGGTTTCGTCAAGACGCGCTTCAGCGGCGCGCTGTGGCAGCAGCAGGCACTGCATGACGCGCTGGTAAAGGCGATCCCGCAGAGACGCATGGCTGAGCCGGAAGAGATCACCGGCCTGGCGCTCTATCTGGCCTCACCCGCCTCCAGCTTTACGACAGGCGGCGTGTTCGTGGTTGATGGTGGGCAGCTTGTTGGCAGCCGCTTTTCACTGTAGCCGAAGCATCAACTAGGGCAGTCGCCTGCGTGGCAAAGTGGGCGGAATGTGAGCGCCTCAAATCGGCTATATGGCCGCCAGCGTAAAAACTGTGATCTCGGGCGGTACATTGATGCGCAGGCGCAGCACGTGGGTGCCGATGCCGGGGTTGGTGTACTGCACCATATGCCCTACCTGGTAGCGCCCCAGAGGGTAACGCCGAAACATGTGCCCGCGAATCGGGCCGATACCGGGAAGTAAGATCTGCCCGCCGTGTGAATGGCCGGAAAGCTGCAGGCCAAAACGGCCGCTGGCGGCGCTCTCATCGGCGAAATCCGGCTCGTGCGCCAGCAAGACGGCCGCACCTCTGGCCGGTATCTGCCGCAGTACCTGTTCAAAATCCGGCTCGCCGGCGATCAGGTCATCAATGCCGGCAATGTGCAGGTGTGCCGCGCCTCGCTGCAGGCTCAGCACTTCGTTGGGCAGTTCGCGCACGCCCGCCGCGCGCAGCAGGCGGCGCACACCATTGGGGTCCAGCCAGTGGTCGTGGTTGCCCAGTACGGCCACCACACCATCCGGGGCGTCCAGCAGGCTCAGACCGTTGACCATATCGCCGGCCACCTGCCGCAGCGAATAGGAAACGAAATCGCCCGTAATGACTATTAGGTCGGGAGATTGGGCGTTGACCAGCCCGGCCACGCCCTCCAGCCGTTCAGCGTTGAGCCAATGACCCATGTGCAGGTCGGATATCTGGACGATGCGGTAACCCTCGAAGACAGGGTCCAGCCCGGACATGGGCACGACGACGGGTACCACGGCGAAATCGGCCGCGTCAAAGCGATCACGCCCCAGCGCATGCATGCCCTGCGCCAGGCTGATCTGGACCCCTTCGCGCCAGGCAAAAAGGATGCGCCTTGCTCTGCTCCGTCTTTCACTCATAGGTGATAATCACTACAAGAGTGCCCGTTTTTTTGGCCCCTGGCAACTTCACCGCATACAAAAGACGCCATCCGGCCGAATCCGGCCCTGCTGGGAGGCTGCGGGGAAATGAGGCTATAATCTGGATCATGAATAAGCTTACCTCCTCTTTCGATCCAGACGTTATTCGCCAACAGTTTCCCGCCTTGCAGCGCCAGGTCAACGGACGGCCGTTGGCTTTTCTTGATGGGCCGGGCGGTACGCAGGTGCCGCAAAGCGTTATCGAGGCTATGAGCGGCTATCTTTCGCGCGGTTCGAGCAACCTTGGCGGTCCTTTCCTGACCAGTTATGAGGCCGAAGACGTGACCGGCGCGGCGCGCCTCGCCCTGCGCGACCTGCTCAATGCGCGAGAGCCGGAAGAAATCGCCTTCGGCCAGAATATGACCAGTCTGACGTTCGCCGTCAGCCGTGCCATCGCCCGCGATTGGCAGCCGGGGGACGAGATCGTCCTTACTCGGCTTGATCATGACGCCAATATTTCGCCATGGCTGCTTGCCGCGGAGGAACGCGGCGTGACCGTGAAGTGGCTTGATTTTGAGCCGGGCGACTGCATGTTTAAGCTGCAAGAGCTGCCGGGACTATTGAATAAACGAACGCGCCTGGTGGCCGTATCATACGCGTCGAACGCCGTGGGCAGTATCAGCGATGTGAAAGAAGTGACGCGCCTCGCACATGAGGCAGGCGCGCTGGTCTATGTCGATTCGGTCCATTACGCGCCGCACGGCTCGATTGATGTGCAAGATATCGACTGCGACTTCCTGGCCTGTTCGGCTTACAAGTTTTACGGCCCGCACCAGGGCGTGCTCTATGGTAAGTATGAACTGCTGGATAGGCTGAAAGCATATAAAGTAAGACCGGCGCCAGCCAAACCGGCCGGCAAATGGGAAACGGGCACCCAAAGCTTTGAGAGCCTGGCAGGTACGGCGGCGGCCGTGGATTACCTGGCCGGCCTTGGCGGCGAGGGCGGCTCACGTCGCGAACGGCTGGTAAAGGCGATGTCGGCCGTTAAAGTGTATGAAGAGCAGATTAGCGAGCAATTCCTACGCGGTGCGGCGGAGGTGCCGGGATTAAGAGTCTATGGTGTGACCGATATAGAGAGCCTGGACCAGCGCACGCCGACTTTCGCCGTGAGCCTGGATGGCTACTCGGCCGAGGCCGTTGCCTCACACCTGGGTGAAGAGAATATCTTTGTCTGGCATGGGCACTACTATGCGGTGGCGGTCATGGAACGTCTGGGCCTTCTGGAAAAGGGCGGGCTGGTGCGCATTGGCTTTGTGCATTACAACACCGCCGCGGAAGTGGACCTGGTCTTGGACGCCCTCGGCCGCTTAGGCGCGGAAGGCGACTAAGGTATTCATAGATCACTTTTTCTTCTCTGTGAGCCTGTTGACATGGGCCCCTTAGTGTGCCATAATGCCCGTGTCATTCAATTTATATGCAGCTTTGCTGCGCACGCCATCCTATAAAAAGAGGAGGTGGTGCTTATGGATAGTTATTATGCTAAACGCACCGTAGCACTGCCTTCTCGTAAGAATTTGTAGTGCTACGGTGCAAAAAAGAAGCCCTGTGATTTTCACAGGGCTTCTTTGCGTTAGACGGAAGACTCGCGCCAAGGAGCGCAGTGGATAAACGCTTTAGTGCAGCGAACTGCCAGAAGGCGTCGCCGGAGGCGGCTTGGGCGTCGGCTCAGGGCTAACCGGCAGCGGGCTTGGTTCCGCAGCAGGCGTTGTGATTGCCGGCGCGGGCGCCGGGGCTTCCGGTGCGCTGCTTCGTGTACCGCTTATAGTAAGCACTTCGCCCATGCGAATGATATTCGGATCGCTGATCTGTGGATTCGCGGCCAGTAACTGCGCGTATGTTGTTCCGGTCCGATAGGCGATTCCGATCAGGGTGTCACAGGCGCCGACGACGTAGGTGTCGCCGCGATCTTCACCGGGATAGAGATCACAGTAGAAGTAAGGCGCTGTTGTGGAAGTGGTCGCGCTTGTAGCACCACCCTCCTCGGCAGCTTCGGTTGCCTCCGCCGTGGCTGTTGGCTCCTCGGTCGGTTCCTCGGTTGGCTCGGCCGTAGCGGTTGGCACCTTCGTGGCCGTTGGCGCTTCGGTAGGAACGGCCGTGGCCGTTGGTGCGGTGGTCGCCGTTGGTGCCGTGGTCGGTGCCTCCGTTGGTACGGCCGTGGCGGTTGGCGCCACAGTTGCTTTTTCCGTTGGCGTCGCTGTCGGTTTGCGTGTTGCCGTAGCTGTCGGCTCAACGGTCGGTTCTTCTGTAGCCGCTGCCGTCGGCGCTTCGGTCGGTTCCTCCGTCGGCGTCGCCGTTGGTTCGTGCGTTGCGGTGGCGGTTGGCGCAATCGTTGGTTCTTCAGTAACCGCTGCTTCTGCAGTAGGTGAGGCGCTTCCTTCTGCTGCCATCATGCCGCCGATCATATTCTCTTCATCTACGGTGTCGGACGCGCAGCGGAAACCGATGCTGTCGCCTGATTCGCCAGGAGGAGCCGGGAAGCGGACAGCCGTGCCAGTAAAATTGCCGGTATCGAACCAGGAACCACCACGTACGACTTTATTGTCGCCTGTGTCGGGCCCCAGTGGGTTTTCTGCCGGTGATTCGGCGTAGTAGCCGGGATCGTACCAGTCACTTACCCACTCCCAAAGATTGCCCGCCATATCATAAGCGCCGGCCGGGGAACGGCCGTTTTCATAGCTGCCAACCGGCGCAGTTGTTTCAAATCCATCATCATAATCTGTGTCGGCCTGGGGTTCAGGGCAGTTTTCATCACAGAAATTGGCCGCTTCGCCGTCAAACTCGTCACCCCAAGGATACGTAAATTTACTTGCCGTTTCGAAGTCCCAGCTGGCAACCAGTTCCCATTCAGCTTCAGTGGGTAGGCGGGCGTCGCGCCATTCGCAAAACGCGCCGGCTCCATACCACGTTACCCCTGCCACAGGATGATCGAGATATTCTTCGTCAACCTGGAAGGTACCGTCTTCACCCAACTCAATGCGGCTATCACCGAGCGTGAGACAGCTATTGTCATCGCATCCCTCTTCGGCATCATCCAGCTCATTGATGAAGGCCAGGAAAGCTTCGTTTGTCACTTCGTAGCGATCTATTGAAAAGGGATCGATCTGAACTTCATGCTCGGGCTGCGAGGCGCCAAACCAGCCTATCTCGCAACCATCACGAAAAAAGTTACATTCCGCCAGCATGACGTCGGCCGCCGCGCCCATCTCGAACGTAGTGGCGGCGATTGAAATCATATCATCTGGTTCTTCATCACCATCGTCCTGAGCGCCCACCACGCCAACACCGGCCAGAAGTAGGACTCCGACTGCGAAGAGTAAAAGCCACTTGAGATTAAATCTTGGTACTGCCATAATTCGCGCTCCCTTTTGGGGATAGTGAAACATACGGGCCGGCGCCTTGCGCCGGCCCGCGGTCAGGGGATGAAAATCCTAGCGTCAGCGCGGTGCGCGCGGATCCCAGTAGACGTCGCCGTCGTCCGTGAATCCGGTCACATCAACATTGATACCATCGCTGAAATCACTGATCGAGACGTCATCAACACCGAAGACGGTCCAGGCGTTCATGTCCGGGAACTTCATGCCCATCCACAGATGGAGATAACTGCCGGCCTCGATGGTCACGGTTTCCTTACGGCCTAGGTGATTGCACTGACCATCGCCATTGGCGCAGACAAACGTGTCCGGGAACAGCTCACGCCACTCCGTGACGCTGCTCGGGCTGTCGGTTGGACCGAAGCCATACCAGGCCACGCTGTTATAAGCGCTCTTCACATTGTGCTCCCAGGCAGTCATATGCACCTGGACCCAGTAGTCTCCAGTAACCAGGCTGTCGCTCACCTTCTGCGACAGGCCCGCATACTGCGATCCATCCGGACCCGTGCGGAAGAAATAACCCACGGCGGGATTGATGCCGTCCGTGCTGCCGGCGCGGGCATAGTCCATACTAGCAAAATGGACTTCCCACCCTGGGGTCAGCACCGGCGTGGGCACATTCCAGCCATCCGGGAAACCATTGTTCCAGATCGAAAAATCACCATTGTAAATATACTGCGGCGTCGTGACAGTCTTTGCCGGCTGCTGAATACGGGCCGAAGTGTCGTCATACGTCACTACCGCAAACCCGCCGGCAAACGCGGCTACAGACACAACAATGCCCAGCAATACCGTCAAAACGATTGCTATTTTTAGTTTGCTCATGCGTTATTACTCTCCTTTTATCTGCAAAGTGTAAGCATAAAATTCGCCATTCTTGTCAGCATTTTCATCCCTGTTCATCCCATAGAGTGCCCTCCTTAAGAGAGTGCGCTGCTCCACCTGGAAACATTCAACACACAAGCACAGAAAAACTCATTTTTCACCACTACATGGCCTTTGCTGCCATGTTGCCATAAGTCCCTACAATGTAACATGAATGGCCCGTGAAATGATACAGAGGCCGCCATGAAATCTTCGTGAATTTTAGAGGGAAAAGGCGCCTTTTAGGCACAGCCTGAAGTTAGTTAGACGCAGGCGCCTCAGGGAGAAGTGATGCCGGTGCCACTGCTCTCGTAAAGTTCGAAGGGAGAGACAATGATCTGGCGATTGCGCTGCAGAGGGACATCATCGCCATCAGGATAATCGAATTCGCGTGCCTCGCCGGCATCCTGGTGCAGCATGGCCACCAACGATTGCCCGGCTGCGGAGGCGGGAACTTCTACCTCGCTGTTACGGTTGATGCCTGCCGGCAGCCAAACCCGTCCAAGAAGCTCGTCCGGCTGGCCACTCTCATCAGTGCTGTAAATGACCAGCCAGGAATCGAGGTCGGTTACCACCAGCGGCACGACCACCTGGTTTGTTTCGCCAATTTCCTGATCGCGGGTGACCAGATAATTGCCGGGGGTAGTGACCAGCAAAGTGGGCGGGAGGACCTGATCATCAAAGGTGGCTGCTGGGTCCGCTACCGGGAAATTAAACTCGGCCGGATTATTTGTTTCCTCGTGGATGGCCAGATAAATGGCCGGGGTAACAGCGTTTTCCGCTACCTCCAGTTCGACGTTCTCATTGATGCCCGCATTTAGACGCGCCGAGCCAATGATTAGGCCGGGCTGGCCCTCGTTGTCGTTAAACGCGACTATCCATCCGGGTTCAGCGGCGATGACCCTTTCCAATACCAGTTTGCCGTCCAAGACCGGCTGGTCGTAGGCAAAGATATCAGGCGGAAGCTGGACCGCAAAAATGGCCATCACTGCCTCGCCCCCGGCTAGGACGGGCAAATCAACGTCCGGCGCGAAGCCGCCGGGTCTTTCTTTGTCGTTGTACAGAACCGCCGCCAGTTCGGCCGTCGCCTCGCGCCAGCGGATGGGGACGGCGAGGTCTCTGTTTTCGCCCTCATTCACAGGTTCCTGGCCGATTACCGGGCCGACCATATCGCCTTCCAGGGTATGAATTGCCAGCCAACCTGGCGCTGGGGCGGAAACGTTGTCCACGTGAACCAGACCGTCAAAGCCGATCGCCTGATCGGCGATATCAACTGCCGGCAGAGGTAGATCAAGATCAACCGTGAATAATTGACCGACTTCCTGACGGCCCACAAGCAGCGGATCATCGCCGCCCGGAAAGTCAAATTCGCCGCTGTTCTCGGCGTCGCTGTGCAGGCGGGCGTGCAAGGTGGGCGTGGCGGCCAAGGGGTCAATGGTCACGATCACATTTTCGGCCGTACTGCCAGGAATCGCCTCAAAGCCCAGCAGTTTTCCGGGCTCGCCGTCACTATCGGCAAAGACCGCCAGCCAGCCCGCCTGATCGCTGGTAACGGACTCAAACACAAGGCGCCCGTCTTCACCCAGGGTTTGATCCTCGACTGTTATCTGGGGCGTTATAGGGGTAGGTATCGGCGTAATAGTGGCCCGCGGCGTGCCAGTGGGAACTGGCGGTTCCGTAGGCAGTGGGATGGTAGCGATGGGGCGCTCGGCGGTCACTGTGGCGGGCGGCGTCACCGGGGCGTCCTGCGCGCAGCCGATCAGCAGCGCCAGCGCCGCCAACGAGAGAGCTAACCTGAGCAGACGACTGAAAAAGCTGTTCACAAGAACCCGATTGTAATCGCTTGTGCTGCTTTTCCCAACTTGTTCAGCTTGTTTTCAAGCGGTTCCAGACCGATTGAGCACTCCCATAGTCAAGGCGATGGCCCATAGCCCGCGGGATATTATCGCGCGGCTAGGGCTGCTCCAGCATATGCTTTTCAGTGTTGCCCCAAATAGTCTTCCCGTCGCTGCTCAGTTCAATTGTCCCTGACTGGTCGGTGCGCCAAATCAGGGCGCCAGTGGCAGCAATACGCTGCAGGGTCTCTTCGTGTGGATGCCCGTAACGATTGGGAGCCCCGGCGGAAATGATCACGAGTTGAGGGTGTACTGCCTGCAAGAAGCGGGCGCTGGTCGCCTCCTGCGAACCATGGTGGCCCGCTTTAAGCACGGTCGCCTGCAGGTTGCGGCCGCCGGCCAGCAACTGTTGTTCGACCGGTAGTTCCGCATCGCCGGTGAGAAGGAGCGAAAACTGGTCATAGCTCAGGCGCAAGACAACGGAGTCGTTATTGTCATCGAAGTTGTCTGAGTCGTCGCCGGCGTGCAGGACCTCTAATTCGACGCCGGCGCCCAGGTCAATCCGTTCTCCGGCAAGCGCCTGCTGCACGGGAACACCATGGTCCGCCGCCGCATTCAGGACCACGGTATAGGGCGTGCCGCTGCGGCCCTGCACGCCGTTGACCAGCAGCTGGCCCACGCCGTATTGGTCGAATAGGTCTGCCAGGCCCGCGGCATGATCGTCGTCGGCATGGGTGATGACGACCAGGTCGAGCTGCTTGTCCCAAAAAGGTATCTGGTCCCCCAGGCGGGTAAGCAGCAGGGCGGGGTAACGGCCGCCGTCCACCAGGACCTGCCGCCTGTCAGGCGTTTCGATCAGAATCGCATCGCCCTGGCCCACATCAAGGAAGGCAATATGCAAGCGGCCGTCAGGCCGCTGACCCGCCCAGGCGATCACCAACGTGCCGCCGATTAGCGCGGCCAGCAGCAAGACTTGCCGCGCGCGGCGGCTTAAGGGCAGGGTCCGCCCCTGCGCCGCATCTGTGCCTGCAGATAATCCGCGCAGCGACCAGGTGCCAAAGGCGATTAGCGCGTAATAGACGACGACGCCGGCCACGGTCAAAGTAAGAGAGGTCGTGGCGAATGGCAGGCCGCCGAAGAAACGAGCCAGGACAATGGTATAGGTCAGGAACAGCCAGGCGATCCAGGCCGGCGGCTGGCCCAGCAGAGGATTTATCATGCCGGCGATCGTCGCCAGACCGCCCGCGGCCATCAAACCGGGCTGGGCAGGCAAGACGAGCAGATTGGCCAGCGGGCTGACAAGCGAGAAGGTGTGAAAGTGATAGAGCAGCAGCGGAAAAGTCAGGAGCAGCGCGGCCATCGTTGAGAGCAAGACATCCGCTGCCGCGCGTGTGGCTGCGTTGCCCTCCTCCTTACCCAGCAGCGAGTGCAGCCTCGGGCGCAGGGCGGTGCTCCATGGGCCGACATAGAGCATCAGGCCCAGCGTGGCTGCCAGGCTGAGCTGGAAACCCACATCCCAGAGGGCGTTGGGATTGGCCAAGGTCATGGCGAATGCTGCGGCCAGCAGCGCCGCCGGGGTGAAGGTAGGACGGCCGAGCAGGGCCGCGGCGATCACGAACAACGCAGCCATAATCGCCGCGCGCACGACCGAAGCCCCGGCGCCGACAAACGCGGCGTAGAACCCAATACCGGCTAAAGCGAGCCAGGCCGCGGCGCGCCGGCCGATCAAATGCCGCCCACCATTGAGCAGTGCGCCGGCGATAATCGCCATGTTGAAACCGGAAATGGCGATGATATGCGTCAGGCCTGCAGCCCGAAAATCGTTATCCAACTCCGGCGGCAGCATCTCGTCATTGCCCAGCAATATGCCGGAGAGCAGCGCCGCCTGCGGCTGTGGAAACAGGGCATTTATGCTCTCTTGCGCCCGCTCGCGCATCGCCAGCAGGAGGTGCATCAGCGGGCTGCCCGACCCGCGTGACAAAGTCAAAATCGCGGGATCGTCCATCGTGGCCAAAATGCCCTGATGGGCCAGGTAGGCGCGAAAGTCAAACAAGGGCGTGCGGCTTGCTTCTTCCAGGTCTCCTTCCACCTGCAGCCAGTCGCCATAGGCCACGCTTTCCTCGCGCGGAGTGCGGACCAGCAGCCGGCCTTGGATGGCCCGTGGTTCGCCCTCGACTGGCGCCAAGCCTGTTGTTTTCAAGACAACGTTTTGGTAGGTTTCATAGACGGCCGGCGGCTTCACTACCAGGCCGCTGACGGTTACCGTCTGGTTATTGAAGTAGGCGATGTGGGTTTGATCGACGATTGGCTGTGACTGCTGGTAGCGCGCCGCGCCTAATGCAGCGCCGGCCAGCAGGAGGAGCAGGGCAGAAGAGTAAGATAGGCGGCGCAGGAAAACGGCCGCGGCGAGGGCGGTCGCTCCCATGACCAGCCACCAGGCGAGCGGCAGATCCAGCCAGGATCCTAGCGCGATCCCGATCAGCCAGCCGATTGCCCAAATAACAATGGTCACGCCCCGCCATCCCCGGAACTAGACACGACTTTAAGAGATCGTGCACGCTGCCGGCTCGCCGACCGGAAGCGCTGCTGATACTTTAGCAGATTACGATGCCTTAGGGAAGATCATCAGGATGTGGCGGCACGTGCTGTGGGTATTTCCGGTGTGCGGAGGTAGTGAGAGCTTATCTCTGGCTCTTTAGTGCAATATAGCCGCAAAGAGGACAAGGCGTTGGCTTCTAAACGTTATTGGGCGGTGACGGCCCCTCTGTTAGAATTACGCGAAACACAATCATGAGGATTGACCAGCAAAAATATGTCCCAGGCTAGCAATGGACGGCCGGTAATTCTGGCCATTGATGATAATGCCTATACGCTGCGCATCGTGCAGCACACATTGGACAGTGCCGATTTTGAGACACGGACGGCCGTTTCTGGCGAAGAGGCGCTGGAGGTTATCGCTGAGATAGGTCTACCCGATCTGGCTGTGGTCGATCTGCACCTGCCAGGCGGCATGAGCGGTTTTGAATTCTGCCGTTCGATTCACCAGTTCAGCGACCTGCCGGCAATCATGTTGACGGCCGTGGATGAAGAAAGTACTGTGCTGGAGGGGCTGGGTAAGCATGCTGAGGATTACATTGTCAAGCCGTTCAGCTCTGGTGAATTGATTGCCCGCGTGAAGGGCATCCTGCAGCGCATGGGCCGCCTCGAATTTCCCAAAACACCGCTGGTCGTGGTCGATGAACGTCTACAAGTTGATTTTCCGCGGCGCGATTTGATAAAGAATGGCGAGCGGGTTTCCCTCACGCCGACGGAAGCCAAGCTGCTCTACATCCTGCTGCGCCAGGCCGGCGATGTGGTGATGACCGAATACATTTTGCGCCGTCTGTGGCCCGGACAAACCGCGTTCGAAGACCGCCTGCATGTCCATTTGCACCGCTTGCGCCGTAAGCTGGAGGAGGGGCAAGATGAGGATGCTGCTCACGAATATATCCTTTCTGAGCGAGGCAAAGGGTACGTGTTCCAGCCATACAGCGGCGTGCCATCTACGGCCGCGACATGACCGCCATAATTGCCCAGGTGCGGCAGGCGCTGGCGCTCGCTGATTTTGACGCCGCCGCGGCCCAGCGGAAAATGGCGCCCATTAACCGTTCCGAGGTACGCCCGGCGAATCTGAGCGGCGCGGCGCGGCTGGGCGGTGTTCTGGCCCTCTTTTACCGGCGCGCGGGCATCTGGCATATTGTGCTTACCCGCCGCCGCGATGATATGCCTTCCCACCCGGGCCAGATCTCCTTCCCCGGCGGCCGTAATCGCGCGCCGGAATCGGTGCTGGAAACAGCGCTGCGGGAGACGGAGGAGGAAATCGGTGTCACCCAGGAAACGGTCGAAATCTTAGGGGCGTTGACGCCGATCTATGTGCCCCCTTCCGATTATGAAGTGCACCCCTTTGTGGCCCGTTATACCGGCGAAGATGGCCCTACCTTTCGCGCACAGCCACGCGAGGTCGCGCAGGTGATCGAGGCGCCGCTGGCAGCGCTGCTCGATCCGGGCGCGCGGGTCGAAGAGACCCGGCACGTTGGCGGGCAGGACATCCGGGTACCCTATTTCGCGTTGGGGGAACATAAGGTGTGGGGAGCCACGGCCGTGATGCTCAGCGAGCTCGTCGAACGGCTGCGTGTCGTGGGCGATTGAAGCAGAAAACCGCCTTTATGACATGGTGCGTCAAAACCGCTTTGACCGCCCCGTAACGTGTACTATAATTCCTATTAACCACCCACAGTATCCAAGCAGTTAAAGGAGAACCACATGCGACTCGGCAAAGATTTCGACGGCAAGCCTATTATCAGCATTGCTAACGGACAGATTTTGGGGCGAGCCAAAGATCTCTACGTAAACCATGATTTGACCCAGCTCGCAGGTCTATTTGTGGGTACCGAGGGCGTCATCCGGCGCAAAGACCGGCTCATTCCCGCAGGCGGCATAGTGCTCATTGGCGTTGATGTCATTTTGGTCAAGGACGCCGATGTCATCACCACCGCACAGGCACTTCCCGAAAGCGATAAATGGCATCGTCTCAGCCAACTGCACGGGAAAGAGGTTCACACGCCCGGCGGGACTAAGTTAGCAGCGATCGATGACATCACTTTGGATGAAGAAGGCGCTGTATCTGGCTTTACGCTCTCGCGCGTCTATGTCAGCGGTCCACTGGCCGAAGAACAGATGATCCCACGTGAGGTTGTGGTCGACGCTTTTCAGCGCTCGGACGCCTTGCTGGTCGACTTTCCCAAGTTGGAGGTGATGTTCGGCGCCACACCGCAGGGAGAGCCCACCGTGGAAGAGGTGGAGCCGGTTGGGGAGAAGCAGCCTGAAGAACTTCCTGACGATGGTGAAGAGAACGGTTGATGGCGCCGGTCGTCATCCAGGTTTGTCAAATGTTCGCCGTCAGGCGAACGGGCTTTGCAATTGCGAGAAAGGAGTCAAACAGATGAGTAATGGCAACGGCAGCGGTGAGTTCATTGGGTTCGCGTTAACCGAGGAACAGAAGATGATCCGTGATCTCGCGCGTGATTTCGCGCGCAACGAGATCGCGCCTGTGGCTGAGCACTATGACAAATCGCATGAATATCCCTGGCCGGTAATCAAGAAAGCGCAGGAAATGGGCCTGACCACGATGAACATACCTGAGCAGTTTGGCGGTCTGGGCCTGACCATGGTGGAAGAGTGCCTGGTCACGGAAGAATTGGCCTGGGGTTGTTCCGGTATCAGCACTGCTATCGGCGTCAACAGCCTGGGCATCCTGCCGATTTTGCTGGCGGGTAACCAGGACCAGAAAACTGAATATGGCAATCGCATGGCCGACGGCGCTCTGTGCGCCTACTGCGTCACCGAGCCGGAAGCGGGCTCTGACGTAGCCGGCATCCAGACCACGGCCTTGAGGGATGGCGACGGTTACGTCCTCAATGGCAACAAGACCTTTATCACCGGCGCCACCAACGCGAACTTTTTCACCGTCCTGGCTTACACCGATCCCGATCTGCGGGACACAAAAAGCCGCCACAAGGGCATGAGCTTTTTTATCGTCGAGCGCGACTGGGACGGGGTCAGCGTGGGCAAGCCATTTGACAAGATGGGCCAGCATGCGTCGGATACGGCCGAGGTTATTTTTGAAAACGTCAAGGTGCCGGCCAATTTTCTATTGGGCGAAGAAGGCCAGGGCTTCTATACGGCGATGGGCGTGTTCGACCACAGCCGGCCGTCGGTCGCATCGGGCGCCGTGGGCGTCGCCCAGCGCGCGACGGATGAGGCGATCGGCTACGCCAAAGAGCGGGTAGCGATGGGCCGGCCAATCTGGCAGCACCAGGCGATTGGCCACATGATCGCGGACATGGCGATGCGCGTGGAAGCCGCACGCCTGCTGGTTTGGAAGGCGGCCTGGTCGGTTGACAGCGGCAGCAGCAATACGACCGCCGCAGCGTTTGCCAAGGGCTTCGCGGCGGACATGGCGATGAAGGTCTGTACCGACGCTGTGCAGGTGTTCGGGGGATATGGCTACATGTCCGAATACCCGGTCGAAAAGCTGATGCGCGATGTCAAGATCTACCAGATTTACGAGGGGACGAGCCAGATCCAGCGCGAGATTATTGTACGCGCTCTTTTCCGCTAGGAAGCGGCTCGCTATTGTCCATGTACAAAGGGAGCGCCTGCCGCCGCAGGCGCTCCTTCTATTTTGCAGCAGGGCCCTGGTGGAACGGATATGGTTATTAATCGCTGTTGGTTGGCCCCAGCCGCTGGCCTATAATTGTTTGAGGATGTACAAAACGCTTTTGCTTCTAGCGTTGGCTGCGGCTCTTTTCCTGGCGAGCGGCTGCAGCAGGCGGAGTCAGGAGGGGACCTCTTCTGCGGCCACGATCGAAGTAGCGGCCATTCCCTTCCCGGCGGCCGTCGGCCAAACGCGGCTTGTCGTCCATGTCCTGGACAGTAGTGGCGCGCCTGTTAACGACGCGCAGCTCGCCATCAAAGGTGATATGACCCACGCCGGCATGGTCCCGCTGCTGGCAGAGCAGCAAGGCGGCGGCGAAGATGGGTATTACCGGATACCGTTTGAGTGGACCATGGCCGGAGACTGGGTCGTTACCGTGCAAGCGACGCTGCCGGACGGCACACACGCCCAACAGCGTTTTGATTTTATGGTAGCGACC
Organism: Promineifilaceae bacterium (SeqCode); assembly: GCA_046259695.1. GTDB lineage: Bacteria > Chloroflexota > Anaerolineae > Promineifilales > Promineifilaceae > JAACFF01. The sequence goes on from JBJYWX010000604.1 coordinate 18,858, forward strand.
CAAGACGAAGCAGTTTGCACGGATGACGACCCCCAAGGAAGCGCTGTACCGACCCGCGCCGCGGAGTGATGTACTGCAGTGGCCGGGCATTGGCCGTTTGCTGCGCTGGCGTTACGGCCGTTTGCTGGGACAGCTGCTGCTCCTGCTGGTGGCCGTCGTGGTTATCTATGACGGTTTCACCGGCCCGCAGTTCGCGCCCGAAAACCTGGCGACCAATATTGTCTGGCTGCAGTATCGTGGATTTGTGATGGTCGCTTTGCTTCTGGCGGGTAACCTGTTCTGCATGAACTGCCCTTTCACCTTGCCGCGCAGCTTGGCACGCTGTTGGAGCGTGAGCGGCCGCCGCTGGCCCGCCGCGCTGCGCAACAAGTGGCTTGCCCTGGCTGTGCTCTTTCTCTTTTTCCTGCTCTACGAGTGGCTTGACCTGTGGGCCAGCCCCTGGCTGACGGCCTGGATCGTCGTGGCTTATTTCGTTAGCGCCCTCGTCCTGGAAATGTTCTTCAGCGAGTCCCCGTTTTGCAAGTACGTCTGCCCGCTGGGCACCTTTAATTACGTAGGCAGCACCATTTCGCCGCTGCAGGTGACGGTGGCCAGTCCGGACGTGTGCCGCACCTGCCCCGGGCACGAATGCGTCAACGGCCGGCGCGATACAAATGGCGAGTGGCAGATGCTTGGCTGCGGTACCGAGCTGTACCCGCCACAGATGAGCAGTAATCTTGACTGCACGCTCTGCCTCGACTGCGCGCGCGCCTGCCCCTATGACAATGTGGCCCTGGCCGTGCGCGCGCCCCTGCAGGAGCTGCGCCGGGCGGACGGTTGGCCGCGGCGCTGGGACATTGGTCTGCTGGTATGGCTCTTCACGTTCGCCGCGCTGAGCAATGCGTTCGGCATGACGCCCCCGGTCTACGCGGCCGGCGCCTGGCTGGCCCGGGTGTTGGGTACCGCGAACGAGGCGCTGCTGCTGTTTATCATTTTCTTTGCCCTGAATATTGCCCTGCCTGTGGCCCTGGCGCTGAGCGTTTCCTGGTTGAGCCGCGCTCTGGACGGACGTGACGAGCCGCTGCGCCTCAGCTTCAGCCGCTTCACACCCGCCCTGGCGCCGATTGGTTTTGCCATCTGGTTTGCCCATTATGGCTACCATTTCGCTACGGGCGCGCTGGCCATTGTGCCGGTGGCGCACAACTTCTTGATCGACCACGGCATTCTGCTCTTCGGCGCGTCGCCTAACTGGCAGCTCAGCAGCATCATGCCATTTTCTTGGCTGTTGCCGCTGCAAATCATGTCAGTCGTCCTGGGATTTGCCGGCAGCTATGTTGTACTCAGCGAGCGCGGCCGTGAGACGCGCGTCGATTTTCTGGCCCAGTTTCCTTGGCTGCTGCTGCTGCTGGGTATCGCCGTGGCTGCTATCTACCTCTTTACCTTGCCCATGGAGATGCGCGGTACCGGTTTTATGCATTGATCCGCTGCCCAATAAGGAATACGCATGTCAAACAGTTTTACACCTCTAAAGAACACACCTAGCAGTCCCATTCGCACGGTGAAGTACGCTCCCATACTGGTTCTTCTGCTGGCCTTTCTATTCCAGTCGGCCTGCGGCGAACAGGGCCTTGATGCGGCTGATTTCCGGGGAACAGTGCTGCCGACGCCTATTCCGGCGGCCGATTTCACATTGCAGAACGCCGCGGGTGAGGATGTGCATCTGAGCGATTATGAAGGGCAGATCGTTCTTCTCTATTTTGGCTATACCTTCTGCCCGGATATCTGTCCCACGACGCTGGCCGAGCTGGCTAAAGTACAAAGTGAGCTAGACGACGTGGGGGAGAAGATTCAGGTAATTATGGTAACTGTTGACCCGGAGCGCGACACCCCTGAACAACTGGCACAATATGTCACCCATTTTCACCCCGATTTTGTGGGGCTTTCGGGAGCCAAAGAAGCGATCGATGCCGCGGCTGATACCTTTGGTGTTTATTACCAGCGCAACGAAGGATCAGAAGCGACCGGATATCTGGTCGACCATACGGCGCGCGTCTTCGTGGTCGATCCACAGGGCAACTACATGCTTTCCTTCGCCTATGGCACACCGGTTGAGGATATTGTCCATGATGTGAAGCTGCTGATGCGCAGCTTATAACTGGGCCAGTGCCTGGTCGAGATCGGCAATGAGATCATCGACCGCTTCGATGCCTACCGAATAGCGTATCAAACTTTCGGGTATGCCCATCTGCTGCCGCTCTTCACGCGTACATTCGACATGGCTGGTTGTCGCCGGCGGGCCGGCGACCGTTTCCACAGAGCCTAGATTGGCCGCGGCATGGGCCAGGCGCAGTTTGGGTAAGAAAGCCCGCACACTATCAAAGTCGTTGCCGGCCAGGATAAAACTCAGTACACCGCCGTAACCGCGCATTTGCCTGCGGGCGATGTCGTGGTTCTCATGGCTCTCCAGGCCGGGGTAAAAGACCTGTTCAATTCCCGGGTGCGCTGACAGGTAGCGCGCAATGCGCAGCGCGTTATTGTTTTGCCGTTCAATTCGCAGATGCAGCGTCTTCATCCCGCGCAGCAGGAGATAGGCGGCCATGGGATGCAGGGTCGCGCCATTGATCTCGCGAAAATGGTAGACCCGTTCTACCAACGCCTTGGAGCCGCAGATGACTCCTCCCAGCGCGTCGGCGTGGCCGCCAAGGAACTTGGTGGCGCTGTGCAGGACAAGATCGGCGTCCAGCTGCAGGGGGTTCTGGTTGATCGGGGTGGCAAAGGTGTTGTCAACAATGACGATCGCTCCCGCGTCGTGGCCGGCCCGGGCCAAACGAGCCAGATCGATGATCTTAACCGTCGGATTGGTAGGGCTTTCCAGGTAGAGAACTTGGCAGCCCTGCGCGATCTGCGCCTCAATTGCTTCGTGATCGGTTGTTTCGCATAGAGCGACATCGACCTGGAAGCGCGGTAGAAACTCACTAAAAATGACGTTGGTGCCCCCATAGGTATCTTTTACGGACACAAGACGATCGCCCGGTGAGAGCAGGCTAAAGAGCGCACTGCTGATGATGCCCATGCCCGTCGCCGCGCTGGTGGCCGCTTCCGCCCCTTCCAGCGCGCGCACTTTTTGTTCAAATGCGTAGACGGTGGGATTGCTGTTGCGACTGTAGATGTGGCCCTCTTCCTCTCCCAGGGCGACGCGCAGCCAGTGGTCTACGTCATCGTAGCCAAAGGCCACGCTGTGCACGACCGGCACTTGCGTCGCGCCGGCAAAATGGGCCGATTCTTCCCCTGCCCACACGGCCAGGGTATCCGCCTGCAGCCGCTGTTGATTCATTTCTATGCTCCTTCACTACTTTGCTGTGCGCGCTGGTGGCAACCAAAAACTGCGCAATCCAGGAGCCTATTCTCCCAGATTGCGCAGTTAAGTGCAGGTTGTCTGATAGATAGGGAACGGCCGGACAGGTAATCGCCCGTCCAGCCGTTTTTGATCAGAGTTCAGTTATTGCTGGCCATTGATGGTGAAGAGCATACCGTCCGAACGGCCGAAGACATCTGGGAAGAAGTCCTGGTAGCCCACGGCCGGCATCACCTGGTACTCACCCGGGATCAGCGTGTCGAGGTAATAGGTGTACTGGTACGTGCCCGCCGGCAGGAAATTAGCCAGGAACACTACCTTCTCATCACGGTATTCAATGTTGTTGAAGATCCACCAGCCCCAGTAGCCAAACGGCGTGTCTTCGCGCGAAACGCCGCCCGCGAGTGTAGCGCTGCTAGTGTCCAGGCCGGGATCGATGCCTTCCGCCCCAGCGGGCAGGGGATCTTCGATCACAGCGTAGAGCAGGTCATTGGGCGCGACAACGGTCAGCTCCACGCGCACCTGCTGGCCCACTTCGATTTCATCGATGGGCTCGCAGGTCTCTTCCTCTGGATCGCACGCGGCGTCAAAGTAAGCGCGCTCCACGGTCAGGCCGCGGTTGGTCGCTTGCACCGTCTCGGCGCTGATGAAGCTGTTTAGGAACATGGTGTAGTACAACGTGCCCGGACCGCCGCCGCGCTGGAAGTCAAAGAAGTTCGTTTCCTGCGCTTGCAGCGTGCTAACAGGCACCTCGAGCGTTTTGTTTTCGGCGAGATTCTCTTCGTTGAAGGCACCATCGGCAAAGGAAAGGCCATTGACGCCCAGCGCATACTGGTAGTCGGCGTTTAGTTCGCCGGAGGCTGCCATATAGTCGCTAAGGGCGAAGATGCTCCAGGCCGTTTCGTGCAGCGTGGACCAGATCTCGGCCGTGCGTGCCAGCATCAGCCAGCGCACCGCCGGCGCCGCCAGGGCGCTGTCCGGCTCGACGGCCGACAGAGCAGCAATCACCATTGCCGTGCCGCGCACATCACTGTTCAGATTGAAGAAGTCCTGCTGGGCGTCTTCCCAATGGGCGCCGCTGGCGCTCAGGATAGCCTGGTCGTTGATATCGGCCAGGAGTGTTTCCTGATTCGCGCCGCCGCTGGCCAGCGTCTCGTAAGCCAGGATCAACAGCGCCTTGGCGTATGGATCAAGCAGCCCGCGATGGTCATCGACCAGGGTGTCGATTTCGCTGCCTACGTCTTCGCCCGCCTCGGCCAGCACGTAGAGGAAGAAAGCCTGGCGGTTGGCGTCTTCGCGGTCGGTGATGTCTTCCATCGCGTCCAACTGTCGCTGCACGTAACTCTGACCGCGTTCAATCACTGCCTGGTTGACCTCAAAGTCATTGTCCTGCGCCTTACTGAGCGCAAGCAAGGCGTAGGCCGACAGCCAGGGATCGCTCTCATCGGTGTAGCACCAGCCCCAGCCGCCGCCGCGTTTTTGCTGCGCTTCCAGGGTGCCGATATCGAGCGAAATGAGCTCCGACAGGCGATCGCTGAGTTCGGGCCGGTCGAGCTGCAGGTTGTTCACAGCCTGCGCGGTGGCCACATTGGCCAACAGGCGGTTAGCCGACTCCTGAGAGCAAGAGGGCACGATCTCCTGGCGCTCGACCACGTCCAGCGCGTCCAGCAGCGCCGCGGCAAGCGAGGCGTTGAGCGTGATAGCTACGTTACCGCGCTGGGGGTCCACGTTCGGCGGCAGCAGGACCGCTTCTACGCGTCGCCCTTCCTCGTCCAGATCGCCCGCCGTGCCAGTGAAGTCCTGCGCGTCGTAGCGGTAGACGGGGATCAAGTTATCCGGCCCTTCACCCAGCGGCGGCTTGGTAGCGTCGCTGTAGTCGCCGCCCTGCACGCGGAAGGTCAGGTCAGCGTAGGGCACGTCCTCAACAGTCACTTCCCAGCGCACCAGTTCGCTGCCGTTGGCAGCCACGGTAATCGTCTGTTCCGATTCGCCGTTGAAGGTTAGGCCGTCCGCCTCAAGGCTGACAGTCGCTTCGAGCGAAGCATCGCTGTTGTTGTTCACGACGGCGCCCAACTGGATGACATCGCCCACGGTGAAGAAGCGCGGTGTAACAGGCCGGATGAGCAGCGGGAGGGTGACGATTACGTCGCCGCTGCCCTGGCCGACCTGCGTTTCCTCGGTCACGGCCTTGCTGGACAGGCGCCAGGTGGTGAGGCTGTCGGGTAGGGGTATTTCAACCACGGCCGTGCCGTCTGCGCCGGTCTGCACGCTCGCTTCCCAGTAAGCGGTATCGGGGAACTCGGCGCGGGTCTCGTCTTCTTCCTCGTCGATTCGCGCCACGGCCGCTTCGGCAATGTCACCACCGCCGCCTCCTCCCAGACCACCCCCTGCGAGGGGGATTTCCACTGCCAGCCCTTCGCCGGAGACGAACAGGCCGCTGCCGACCTGGCTGCGAAGCAGCTGCGGGCTGTAGAATGCCTCCAGGATGGGTGGGGCGTTATCCTCTTTCAGAGTCAGCACGGCCAGGTCGACCATTGCCAGCGAGAAGTCGGCGCTCACCGGATTACCCTGCTGGTCGGTAACCAACACATCGAAGGCGGCGGTATCACCCGGCTCAAAGAACAATTCCTGCGGTGTGAGCGTTACCTGCAGATCGAACTGATCCGGCGCCACCTGGATTTCAGTAATGCCCAAGCGAATGTCGGCGTAAGGCTGGGCGGCATCATCCGGCGTTACCGGTTTGACTGCCACCACGGAGACGAAGACATTAGGCGCGTAATCCGCCTTCAGCGGCAGGTCAATGACCGTGCTGCCGCCTTGCAGCGTAACTACCTGCTGGTCAACCAGGTTGCCCCGTTCGACCATTAACCACGCCTGCACCGGGCCTGGGAAAGGCGACTTGACCAGAATTTGAGCCGTTTCACCGGCCTCAAACTCCGTGCGATCCAGCTCCAGCTCCATCAGGCGCTGGTGTGGGTCCGTGCGCCAGCCGGCGAAGTTTTCATCAATCACCCACAAGCTGATCGTGCTGGTTTGCTGGCGTCCGGCGCTGTCTGTCAGCGTGGCAACGGCCACATAGCTCCCGGCTTCAGGAGGCACAAAGGTAACCGATCCCTCGCCGCTCGCATCGGTGGTAATCGTCTCGCGGGCCACTTCTGTATCCACCGGCTCCCACGTCGTGCGATACATACCGTACTGCGTATCGCGTGTACTTTCCCATTCGCGTTCGTAGAACACAACTTCCACATTTTGGTTGCCAAGAGGTTCGCCATGCCAATCCACGGTGAGCAAATCTACGTTGGTGTCGGTGCCCGCTGTGGCCGGGAAATCCGTGGCGCGAATACCAACATACCCGTCTGCAGCATGGAAGACGATGCTGGCGTTCGTGGTTACCGGGAACTCGGTCAAGTCAATTACACGCGCTTCAACGGTCACCTTGCGGCTGCCTTCCTCGACATCTTGCAGCAGATCGGCCGGCAAGGAGATAACCAGATTGCCGTTTTCATCCGTTTCGCCGCTGCCATCCAGCAGATAATTGCCAAACGGGCCGCCGCCTCTCGGGCCGAAGAAGCCCGTATCGACGAAATTGAAGTCGCCCCAATCACTGAATGAATAGATCGGTCCTGGAATATCCGGCGTATAGACATCCTCATAAATGGTCCACTGCACCGGCAAGTTGGCGGCAGAGCCGCCAAAGAAGTAGTCAGCCTGCAACGTCACTTCGGCCGCTTCTCCGCGCAGCGCTTCATCCACGCTGGGCGTCAGCATCACCTGGAATTCCGGCTTGCGATACTCGGCGACGGTGAAGGTACGGTTCAGGTCAACCTCCGTGCCGCTGGCGTAAAAGCCGTATGTGCCCAACGGCGCGTCTTCCGGGATTTCGAACTCGCCCCAGAAGAGACCTTGTTCATTGACGTCTACCTCGATGCTTTCTTCAAAACTCTGCTCCGGGCTGTAGTAGCTAAAGGAGGAGACGGTCAAGGCCAGCGGCTGCGCTTCCGGCAGCAAGTAACGACCGTAATCGGCCTCGCGCAGGATGCCCTTGAAGTAGAGTGTGTCCCCCGGCCGGTAGATCGGGCGGTCCGTATATAGATAGCTAAAGAGCGCCGTTTCGGGCCCGTAACCAGAAGACAGTCCCAGCTGCCAGATATTCGTCTCACCCATCCAGGTGCTGGAAGCCATGCCGAACTGCTCGGAACCGGGAACGCCGCTGATAGCCATCACGCCGTTGCGGTAATCGGGGTTCCACTCGCGTTCGACGCCGGCAAAGCCGTTACCGTCGGTGGTTGTTGTTTCCAGCTCATTGCCGTCCACATCGTAGAAGACTACCGCTCGATTGGCAGCCGGTTGGCCGCTTTCCAGGTCGGTGACCCAGGCGTGGGCCTCATCCGGCATCTCGCTGACGACAACATTTGTGTCCGCCACGAGGAGTATTACCTTCTGGTTCTGCCAATAACGAAAATCCTCTGACAGTTCGGGCGCGTCGACGGTCAAGACGTAGAGACCCGTCGGCAATGCCTCCCCATCGGCAAGCGAAACGGTCGTCACGGCCGCTTCGTCTTGCGGCGTGTCCACCGGCACCGTCCAGGTGCGCAGCGGTGCGGGCAGGGGGACCTCTTCACGGTAAGCGTATAAGTCTGAAAGCTGCGTCAGCGGCGTATCCGGCTGGTAGAGGTTGACCGTCAGTTGGGAGACGTTACGGTGGATAACCTCCACGTCCGAAGGGAAGCTGGTAGTAAGCTGCGCCAGATTCGCCGGGAGGTTAAAGGAAGCCAACGGCGTGTAACCGGCTGCGCTGAATTCAAACACGTAAGGTTCGCCGAGCGTGTTGCCGTATATGTCGGCCGCGTCACCGGGAATGGTGACGGTGTATTCGGCGTTATTCGCCAGATTAAATTCCACGTAGAGGTTGAAGCTGGCATTGCCAGGCGTGGTTTCATCAATCCACTGGTAGTATGAGTAGGTGACTTTGTCCGGCTCCGGTGAGATGATGACGCGATCTTCGAGGGTCTCCATGTCCATAGGAGATTTGAATTCAATGGAGACGCCGGTTTGCCAGACATCGGCCGTGCCGCCCGCCCGCGGCAAGGTGGTCTTCAACCCCGGGAAGGGCACCGTCGTAAAGGTGCTCGTCGCCGTTTCTGCCATTCCCGCCGCCCCGTTGGCCGAAGGCGCGCCCTGGTTGATGGTCAATTCGTATTCCGTTTCCAGGGCTAATTGTTCTTGCGGTGTCGCCACCAGCAGCCGGCCGTCCTCTTGCCATGCAAAATCAAGGGCCGCCGCAGGATTGAGCGACACGGCGCTTTCCGTGCCGGCCGGGTCCATCGGCATATTGAAGGTGATGGAAATCGGCCGTGTGGGGGCTACGAGCTCGGCCTTATTAGGCGGCGAGATCATCAGCACGTCCGGGCCCTCCGTTGTGAACTGCCAGGTGTAATCGGCCGGCAGCGTACCGCCGCCAACGTCCGTCAGGCCGGCGTCCACGGTCACGTTGTAGGACGTGCCGCCCGCCAGTCCTGCGGTCCCCGGTTCGAAACGATAAACGCTGGTTGTAACCCATTCTCCCTGGCCTTCGACGGCCGGTGCGAAGGTCAGCGGCTGCGGCAGGCCGGCCTGCTGACCGGAGCTGGTCAGCGGCACGACCGGGCGATTAAAAACCACGGTGATCGCGCCGTTCGTCTGCACATTCTGCGTGCCGTCTTCGGGCATGACCTGCTGCACGGCCAGATCGCCGGCCGTGGTTGAGGTGAATTCGAAATTATCTTCTAGAGCCATGCCCGTTTCGGCCATGGCGCTGTCGGCCACCTGCACGCGGTAGCTTGTGCCGCGCGCCAGTTCCTTGTCCGGCGCGAAACTCAGTGTGTCGGACCGCGGCCAATTAAATTGGCCCTCTACTGCGGGATCGATTGCCCAGGCTGCTTCCACCGAAGCTTGATCCATCGGCTGGTCGAAGCGAATGGTGAATGTGCTGTCCGGCGAAACGACTTCGCCGGCGGCGGGGTCAAAGGCCACAACCTGCGGCGCCCAGTCGGCGACCAACGGTTCTGGCTCGGCCGTAGCGGTGGCTGTGGGCTCTTGAGCCGCCGGTTCTTCTGCCGCCGGTTCTTCTGCCGCGGGCAAATCGCCGCTTTCGGCTTCAGCTGCCGCTGGGGTAGGCTCGGCCGTTGGCGTGGCTTCTTCAGCGCCGCCGCAAGCGGCCAGCAGCAACAAGGCCGCCGCTAGAATAGGCAAGAATCGAAAAACGAAACTGTGTCTCATGTCACTACTCTCCTGCAGTGCCCTCCAAGATGGGGGTTGGGGGCCCCCGCCGGCTGTGGGCGGTTTCGCCTTGCGCACTGCGTTGAACAGCCGGCATATCGATCACTATAAAAAAAGATGTCACTCAATTCAATAGCCATATGCGAAACAGTGGGCAAACGCTCACCATCAACGTAGGTGCGTATACCACGCGTATGCCGCCACTACCTGATCAGACGCCGTGCCACCATTGATGGTTCCAACTACGCGCCAGTTTGGCCAGCGGGCCCGGTTAGCAAGGGACCAGTAAATGCCCAGTCAGCCTCGCTTCTTGGACAAAAAGCGGCCCCATCCATCGTATTCGCGCGGCGCGGCCGGGTCAAAAATCTAACCATTTCTAGGCAAATGTGGTTACCCCTTGCCCCGGCAGCGGCGATGCGCCTACACTTGGGAGGATCATGGACGATATGGCTGGAGCAGCGGGCTCCCCAGAAGATGTTTCTTGGATGCGCCAGGCCCTGGCTCAGGCACAGCAGGCTTATGCCCTGGGTGAGGTGCCCGTTGGCGCCGTGGCCGTGTTCGGCGGGGAGATCATCGGCTCCGGCTATAATTTGAAGGAGCGCGAGCAAGACCCAACGGCCCACGCGGAGATGATTGCCATGCGCCAGGCGGCGGCGAAATTAGGCAATTGGCGGCTCATTGGAGTTACGCTATACTGTACGCTTGAGCCGTGCCCGATGTGTGCCGGTGCCATGATCCAGGGCCGCCTGTCCCGCCTTGTTTACGGGGCGCCGGACACCCGATTTGGCGCCGACGGCACTGTTGTGGCGGTACTGCGCGAACCGGCTTTTAACCATCGTGTCGAGGTGACGGCCGGGGTCCTGGCGGATGAAGCGGCGGCTCTGCTGCAGCAGTTTTTTCGCCTCTTGCGCGGCGAGCCGGAATAGGGAAAGCGCTTTCTGTATCCGGCGCCCGGCAGCGGCTTGGGCCGGCGGCAGACGAATCGGAGAGGTGCCGGAGTGGTTGATCGGGGTGCTCTCGAAAAGCATTGTGGCCGTG
>JBJYWX010000605.1:0-3102 GCA_046259695.1 Promineifilaceae bacterium (SeqCode)
TTCTGGCCAAAGAGCTCGCGCGTGTAGGAACTATCGGCAAACTTGCGGGAACGGCCGAGGCGATCCGCGTCGGGCTGCAAACCATTTTCGCCCCAGGCATGCCAGGCCAGGGCCGTGCGCAGCGCGCCCTTGAGGCTGGTACCCGGTAAATACGGACGATCGTAGCTGTCCTTGATCTGTTCGTTGAGCTCGGCTCCTTCCGCGCGCGAGCGTGGAACACCGTCGATAATGTAGCGAAACAGTGGGCTGCCAGGCTGAAAGTCAGACGGCTTCAACAGCTCTGCGGGCTTCGTGCGGGCCAGCTGTGCGGCGATTGAGAGATCGTCGGTTATGGCTGCATCCAATAAAGTACGCTCATTGATGCGCCACGTTTTGCGGCCATGAACAACATAATCGTATTCATGCAGCAAAGTTTGGCCGCTGCCAATATGCAAGGGTGAAAGCAGGGATACGTCCACATCGTAGAGCAGATAATCAGCCACCGGTATGCTCCTTTTCGCCAATACCCGCAAACAAAGCGAAGCCATAACGGTAAACGGGATGCGGAAAGTGCCGGCCGCCGGCCGCAGGGCGCAAATCAACCAGTATGCCGGCCGGCGCGCCAAAGTCCTGCACAGTGCTGCCTTCCGTGATGAAGGTGATCTGGCGGCGCGGCTGGGCTATGGCATCAGGTGAGTGGAGATAGCCGCCGATCCTGGCCAGCCGGTAGGCTACGCGATCACCGCCCAGCACACCCTGTTCCAGCTCTACGTTTGATGGCAGGTAGCGACTAAGGAGCAGCGCCGGTCGATCGCCGGGAGAATCGGGCAGCATGACGGTGGAGCCCGCACGCCAGCCAAATGCGCCGTATCCGGCCGCCCGGTCACCGCCCAGTCCCTCGTCCTGCAGCCAGGCAAGCGCCTTCAGGAAGGCGTCCCGAAAGGGCAAGCCACCTATTTCCTGGTCCGGATCGCGCCACTCAATACCGAACCACAACCCACAGCCAGGCGAAAACTGCGTGCGCCCAATGTGAAACAGCGTGGAGGAAGATGTGATGCGATCGATGGTCACGCGCGGCGTCTGCTGGGACGAGTACACTGAACTTCGTCGCAGCGCATACCATTTGCCCGGTAAATTCAGGGATTGTGGGAGCTGTTTACGTTCCTCAAACAACATCCAAAATGCGCCGCCCTGCAGGGCCATACCGGCAGAGGGTTCTTTGTATTCGTCTTGGGGAAATAGAAGGTCGTCCAGCAAGCGGCCGTCGAGGAGCGCGCGCAGTACGCCTTCTGATATAAAACGGATACGCTTGAGTTCCTTGCCACGCAGGTGGAGCGTCTGGGCCTCAAACCAGTGCGAGAGATCGACGGGCATGGGATAAAAGCGCACCTGGCCGGCGCGGGGGAAAGCTGAAGTGATAAGAAACGGTGGATCTGCGAGAAAAGCAGAGCACCAGGCTGCGGCATCGCCCCCGGTATAGCGCCAGGCATGGACAAGGGAAGAGAAGAGCGTATCCGCAGGGACATAGGGACTGCTTTCCTCGAGGTTGAGACCTCGCGTGCCTAGATGCAGCCCGCTGTGAAATTCGAGGTCGTAAGTCGCAAGTTGTGGCATCTTACGTCAGCTGAGCCCCAGCTGTTGGGTCACGGCCTCTACGGCTGATTCCAGGTTGGCAAGGAGATCCTCCATGGAATCGTAACGGCCGACTGCAGCAGGCTCAGACAGATAGTCGTCCTGGCTGCGCACGGACAACACGATGTCTTCCAACGAGACGCGGCCGGAGCCGCGCGAACCCAATCCGCCCAAATAATCATCTTCCATTAACTGCAGGCCGAGAACCAGAGTCTTCAAACGGCCGACATCATCAAGGGGATCGCACCCGTCCCCATCATAGACGCTGTATACGAGCTGCGCTTCGCCAAACCGCGCACCGGCGGGCACGCGTTCCATCTGGCGCGGATTCGCGGCAGAGGTGACGCGATCGATGGCCACTTCCGTTTTGATTTCCGTATAAGGCAGGTCAGTTCGCGCTGTCCGCTCCAATTCTTCGGCGCTGGCGTCGCGCAGCGGGATATCACGCACCACCAGGCGGGTTGGCGATCCAAAGCCGCGCTCGCCAGGGACGCCAAAAATCTGGCATATGTCGCATACCTGGTAATCATCTTCAACCTGGCAGGAGTGAATGAATCCTTGATTGATGCGCTGATTTTGCTCGAGTCCCCCGTACTTTTCCAGAAGACTGCGCAATTTACCCCGCAGGGAAGAACCAGGAATGTACGGGCGATTGCTCATCACATCACGTATTATCGATTTATCCACACCGCCGATTTCGATATTCGAGTTTGATCCACCGATATGCAAACCCGTTGCGGCAACCAGATCAAAGGTTACAAAAACGCGGCCTTTCAACTCAATTCGCTTGTTTGCCATCTTAAACCTTGCCTCCTACCTGCTAATTGCCGCCATAAGACTTGTGATAAGCTAAAATTGCCTCGAAGAACTCAACAAAGCGGCGAAAGTTCGCATCCTGCAATTCAAGATCACGCTCGCTAATCACGAGGTCAACTGCCGGATCCAACACGTTGACCAGCCCCTCGACATTCCTGGTTTTGCGGGCGCGATATGCCATTTTGGGTTTCAGCAAAATCAATCTTCTACGAGCGGCTTGATTCTGATCGCCGCCCATTCCCCACTGGGCTTGAATCTGACGCACTTCACCGAACAGCGCCCGGATCTGGCTCGTTGTCAGTCTCTGCTCTTTCAGCTCTTCGCCTAACGCATCCGCAACACGCACCAATGTCTCTCCGCCCTCGGGATCAGTAACGATTGTTCTAAGATCCGCTTCCGTAACATTAACCTGCCGGCCTTGTCGCTTCATGTTCTCTCCTTTTGCTATTCTCAGTTAGCGCAAACGTAGATCAGCCCAACGTACAGCCAGCCCAATCCATTCCATACTGCGAAATTGATCGCGCTTCATCCTGTCTCTAAGGGCCACGATATCGCTTATACCAGACTGTTTTGCCAGCCGGCTCAGCGAGTAAAATGTGCGCCACATCCAGGGTCCCCAGATGACCTGCGCATCCCCATTTTGTGCGCGGTCAAGCCCACGTATACGAGCCTCAC
>JBJYWX010000606.1:0-18325 GCA_046259695.1 Promineifilaceae bacterium (SeqCode)
CATCGCTGGACTTCAGTTCCTCAATGACTCGTTTGAGGCGTTCCTCAAACTGGCCACGATACATTGTGCCGGCAACGAGGCTGCCGACATCAAGCTGCAGGACGCGCTTGCCATGCAGCGTGTCCGGCACGTCTCCTTCGACGATCCGCTGCGCTAACCCTTCAATAATGGCTGTCTTGCCCACGCCCGGTTCGCCAATAAGCGCCGGGTTGTTCTTAGTGCGTCGAGCCAGGATCTGAATCACGCGCTCGATTTCGGTGTTTCGACCCACGACGGGGTCCAGCGCCATATCCTGGGCCAGCGCCGTCAGGTCAGTTGCCAGTTGGTCGACCATTGGCGTCTTGCTCTTATCTTTTGTAGGTTTTTTGCGCGATGCGCTGCTGGTTTTCTCGGCCGGGGTAACCGGGCTTTCCTTGAGCATCCGGCGCGTCTGCCGGCGGATCTGCTCGGCGCTGATGCCGAACTTACGCAGCACGTCCATTGCCAGACCCTCGTTCTGGCGCGCCAGACCCAATAGCAGGTGCTCGGTGCTGATGTAATGCTGGCCCATCCGCCGCGCTTCTTCGACGGCGAGTTCCAGGATACGTTTGGTACTCGGAGAGAGTTCCGTTTTCGTAAACGGTGTTCTCGTGCCCGGACCGCCTGACATACGCTCCACCATGGCCTGAACGCGTACTGCATCCAAACCAAGCTCGCGCAGGACGCGTCCGGCCACGCCCCCATCCTCCTGAAGAAGCCCGATTAAGACGTGCTCGCTGCCGATGTAACTGTGGTTAAGACGCTCCGCCTCTTCCTGCGCCAGACTAAGCACTTTGCGAGCGCGTTGCGTGAATCGTTCCCAGTTTTTTGAGTTCACCGCATAATCCTCGGTTATTAACCATTGAGGTGCAAACCGCATTAATGCGCACACCCCGCCCATAGTTGGAGGTTCAAAATCCTCCGCTTCAACTACCAATCAATACAGAAATCCCGCAGGTAAGCTGAACTCTGCGTTGTTGTGATTAGACAACAGGACACGGGCAAATGCGAGTTTCTTTCAGGCAAGATTTAGCTGGCTTGCCTGATCGTGAACCTTACTAAGACAGGGAATCGAGCATAGCCAGGTCGTTTTCAATGAATTTGTCAGATGCGACCTGTTTCAAGCTTAGTCCTAGCTGGCGTTGGTCGGGATCAATACGAATAATGCGCACGGTCACCCGGTCCTCCGGGCTGACGACATCATGAGCATTCTCTACCCGATCTTCTGACATCTCCGAGATATGAATTAGCCCTTCAAGCTGGTAATCATCCTGCAGGCGGGCAAAGGCCCCAAATTTCGTGAGCCGCGTGATGGTTACCTCTACCAACTGCCCGACTTCATAGGTTTCATCGATTAACGTCCATGGATCCGGCTGCAAGCGCTTCATGCTCAGCGCCACGCGCTGGCGATCCTCATCAATATTGAGAATCGTGACGTCCACTTCTTCGCCAACCTTTAGCAGATCGCTTGGTTTGCTGATCCGCTTCCAGCTCATCTCGGAAAGATGCACCAGACCCTCAATACCGCCGATATCGACAAAGGCGCCAAAGTCAGCCAGATTAACAACCTGGCCCTTGAGCACCTGGCCCTCTTCCAGGTTATCAAGTATTTGAGCTTTGCGCGCTTCGCGAATCTCTTTGCCGGCGGCGCTCTCAGACAGGATCAGCCGATTGCGTTCGCGATCGACCTCAATCACTTTGAGCCTGAGCGTCTCACCAATTAGACTTTGTAGCGCGCGCTGTTTTTCGGTCTGATCCGTGCGGCTGATCTGGCGGCCGCGGCTGAGCTGCGAGTTGGGTACGAAACCACGCAACAGGCCAAACCCGACAAGGGCGCCGCCGCGGTTGAAGCCGATAACCTTGCAATTTAGAACATCCTGGCTTTCCAGGCATTCGATCGCGCGATCCCAATCCTCTACCTCGGCAGCTTTGCTGTAGGAGAGAACAATATTACCTTTGCTGTCTTCCGGGTTGACCACGAAGACCTGAATTTCGTTGCCAACCGCCAGTCTGGCCAAGGTCTCTTCATCGAAAGAAGATACTTCGCGACTGTCGATCACCCCCTCTGATTTGGCGCCGATATCGACCAAGATCTCGTTATTTTGATTGGCTACTACAGCGCCAGAGCGTATTTCTCCAGCAACGGGGAAATTTAATTCCTCGTTAAGCAAGAAATCCATGGGGTGGCCGCTGCCACTAGAGGTGTCATTCATTTTGTTGTATTTACCTACCGAAAGTCCCGTATTGCTCAGCAAACGGGCGAATTTTGCCTGATTATACTTGAAGTAGGTGCATATACAAGAAATGAGAAAGGATCGCCGAAATACCTGCGTAATCCCTACTTGCTTGTATGGGCCATCGCATGGGTTATCATAAGGCGCTCATGGACCGAATAACCATTGGCTCGTGGCTGGATTGGCTCACCGCACGGCCGTTTCTATGCAGCGCCCTGCTTTTTCTGAGCGCTCTCGCGCTGCGCTTGCTGGCGCTCAACCGTTACGTCACGCCTGATGAGCTGATCTGGGTCTATCGTTCGATTCTATTCCGCGAGGCGATTCTGGCCCGCGCCTGGGATGCTACCCTCGTCGCCGGGCACCCCGGCGTCACTACAAATTGGTTGGGCACTCTGGGAATCAGCCTGCAGCTACTGCTGCGCCAGCAAGACCAATCTGTTTATACCTGGATCACCCAGATGGCCTCGCTGACCCCAGACAATACGGTTGCCCTAAAACAACTGGCGCAGTTTGTAGAAAGCGGGCGCACGGCTGTTGCTGTTGTAAACAGCCTGGGAATTGTGGCCGTATTCTGGCTGGCAAGAGCCCTCTTCAACGGCGGCCGCATTGCGCTATTGGCGGCCGTACTCCTCGCCGTGGATCCGTTCCTCAGTGGTCTTTCGGGTCTCTTTCACGTGGATGGCCTGATGGCAACCTTTTCCATCCTCTCGCTGCTTGCCCTGGCGCTTGGCTCCGGGCTGGGCGCCACTCCTTTCCCGCAACGCCGCCGTCTACTGTGGCTGGCCTGTTCCGGCGCCGCGGCTGGGCTGGCCGTATTGAGCAAATCCCCGGCGCTGCTTCTGCTGCCCGTCGCCGCCCTCGCCCTGCTCAGCCAACTCTGGCGGGAAAAGGAAAGCTCACTGAACGGGCGCCTGCTGGCTGTCATTAGCGGGGGGTTCATCTGGTTGGCCGCCTTCTTACTAGTGGTCTGGCTGCTTTACCCCGCGCTGTGGGTAACGCCGCGGCAGGTGGTGAGCACGCTTGGCGGGAACGCCGGAAGGCACATCGAAGAAGCGCTGCGCCCTACCTTTTTTATGGGTGACGTGGCCTATGATAACGGACCGCTTTTTTATCCTGTGGCCCTAATGTGGCGTCTGGCGCCGCTTGTGGCTGGTGGGCTGGCGCTGCTGTTGATCGATAGCCTGCGCCGCCGAAACCGCGCGGGAAGCGCTACGTCGGTCTGGTTGTACCTGCTGTGGGCCGCCCTCTTCCTCGCCGGCATCAGTCTGGCGGCGAAGAAATTCGACCGATACCTGCTGCCGGTTATTCCGGCTCTCGCCGTCCTGGCTGCGGTAGGCCTGGCAGGCGCCGCCGGCCGTTTCTCGAAAGGACGCGCCGCTTTCTTAGCGCTTCTGGTAGCGCTGCAGCTGTTTATGATTGCCACCAGTTTTCCTTACCTGCTCTCCGCCTATAATCCCCTGGTGGGCGGGCCGCTTACCGCCCGGTACCTCCTGCCCATCGGCTGGGGCGAAGGAGTCAGCGCCGCGGGCCGCTGGCTGGCCGCGGATCCGAACGCTTCGCAGGAGAGCGCGTTGTCGGGTATCGCTCCGTCTCTGGCGCCATTCTTTCCGGGCCAGACGTTGTTTGCGGAGACGGCATCCTGGCAGCAGGCGAACAGTATCATTCTCACGGCGAGCACGAAGCAGACCGATCCCGACCTGCTTGAACAGGCAGTTGAAACGCTGCAGCTTGACCATACCATAAACTTTGGCCTGCTGCCGCAGGCATGGGTCTTTCGCAATCCACATCCACAGCCTGATGTGGTTGTTATGGAGGAGCTCGCGCCCCCACTCTCCTTTGGCGGGCAAATGATGCTGCTCGGCGAGCATGTGCGCCGGATAGATAGCGAGGCACAGTACACGGCGCGATGGCGCAAAGAGGCCGTGGAGCCGCGCCTCCGGGTCCAGCTCAGGCTGGTAGACGAGCAGGGGGCGGTGTGGCAGTCGCTGGAGACGGAGCTCCTCAACGAGGTTTACTTTTACCCGCAGTACTGGCAGGCGGAGGAAACGCCGCAAATTACGTACCACCTTGACCTGCCGCCGGGTACGCCGCCAGGGACCTACATCATGGCGCTTTCTGTGATTGATGAATCTTCGGGCAGCCACCTGGCGACGCGCGGTGGCGGTACCATCCACCGCGGTGACGAACTTTTCTTGTCCGAGCCTGTGCCCGGCGCCGACGCTGCCGGCCTGGAAACCAGCGAGATCGAGCAGACGGAGTGGTTTGATAGCCGCCTGCGGCTGCTGGGGGCCGCCACGCCTCCGGAGCAAGTCGCAGCCGGCGCCGTCCTGCCGCTGGAGCTGGTATGGCAAAAAGAAGGTTCGCTGCCATCCGGCGCACTGCTCGCTGTATCGCTTGGCGACACCGTTATAGGCACCGTGCCGGCACTCTCCTTTGAAGATACGCAGTGGCAGATCGCGGATACTGTGCGGCAGAAATACGCGATCACCGTTCCCGCTGATTTCCCATCCGGTGAGTACGAACTATCGCTCGGGCAAGACGGAGAACTGCCGGCGGCCAACCTGGGCGCGGTGCGCGTCGCTGCGCTCGATCGTCTTTTTGCGCTGCCAGAGTCGATTGATCAGCCGCTTGAGATGTATTTTGCGCCGGCAATTACCTTGAAGGGCATGAATTCCCCAGCGATCGCAGCGGCGCCGGGTGCGCCGATCGAGCTGACCCTAGTCTGGCAGGCGGACGGCCGTACCGTCGAACCCGTTACGGCCTTTGTGCACCTGCTGGATGAAGCGGGCGCGATCGTCGCTCAGAGCGACCAGTGGCCGGGCGGACTGCCCAGCGACACTTGGAGCGCGGGCCAGGTAGTCATCGACGATCATATACTGACCATCCCAGACGATGCCGAGCCCGGACAGTACCGGCTCGTTGCCGGGCTGTACACCGCCAGCAATGGCATGCGTTTGCCGGTTACGGGCAGCACGGCCGAGATCATTTCCGGCGATCGCGTCCTGCTGCCTGCAGAGGTCGCGGTGGGCGAGTAGATGAGGGACAGGGGCGCAGTGAACCAGGAACCGGGCCGGCCGCTGCTCTTCTTGCTGCTGCCGCTGCTGCTGTTTGCCTTTGCCTTGCGCGTCTGGCGCCTGGATGCCCAAAGCATCTGGTGGGATGAGGGCATAAGCCTGCACCTGGCCAGCATTGGCATCCCGGCCATCGTGGCGGACCGGATCAACAACATCCACCCACCGCTTTACTTTTTCTTGCTGAAAGTGTGGACGGCGCTGGCTGGCCTTTCCCTTTTTTCGGCACGCTACTTGTCCGTACTGGCCGCCTGGCTGCAGGTCGCCGCGCTCTATGCGCTGGCGGCGCGCTGGTTCAACCGGCGCACGGCGCTGCTTGGCGCGCTTTTTGTTGCCCTATCAGCCGTGTCCATCGTCTATGCCCAGGAAGCACGTGTCTATGCCCTTCTGGCGCTCGCCTATCTTGCTCTGCTGGCGATTGGTCACGAATTGATTTACCGCCGCCCAAAGGGGGCGGGATGGTGGGTCGCTCTAGGCGCGGTGAGTTGGACGGCTATTCACCTGCACTATGTCGCCTTATTCGCTGTGGTCTACGTTAGCGCCTGGACCCTGCTGGCTTTCATACGTGCCGGCCGCCGGCGCGATGTGCGACGCTTAGTCCTAACGCAGGCCATCGTCTTTCTGGCCGCGCTACCCTGGTTCGTGGCAGCGGTTGCCAACTGGCGCGTAATCAGCGGCGAAGCCAGCGCCGGTACATTCGCCACCGAAGCTGTATCCGGCGCCTATTTGCTGGCGCAGGTCTGGGCATTCCATCTTACCGGCCTCGCCGGCGCACTTTCGCGCCAGACGCTGGTTATTCTGGTTGGCGCGGTGGCCGTTCTGCTGATTGTTCTGTCTGCGCTGCGCCTAGGCGCCCGGCGCACACGGCCAGACACGCTGATGCTGCTCGCGAACTGGCTCATTCCGCTTTGCTCTGTTTTGCTGGTATGGCTAGTGCGCTCTTTCTCTCACCCGCGCTACGTGGCCATGTTTGTGCCCGGCCTCTTCTTGCTTGCCGCCTACCTCATCCTGCCCGGTGTGCAAGCCCCGGACGGCGGCTGGAGGCGCGCTGCATCGCGCGTCCTGGCGCCGCTGCTGGCCGGATTGTTGTTGGTGACGTCGATCTGGGCAGCAGCCGTTTACTTCTTTGATCCCGGCGCAGCGAAGGATGATATTCGCGGCGCGGCGGCGCGGCTTGAGGAACTGGCGGGACCGGACGATCTGATCCTCGTGCCGGACACCGACTGGTCGCTGCCTTTTGCCTATGATGGTCCGGCGACAGTGGCGATGCCCGGCCTGGACGCAGGCAGTGATTCCTGGGAGCAGCTGGCGCGCCTCACAGCACAAACGCCGCGCGTTTTTACGCTCGACTATAGGCGCGGCACACGCGATTGGCAGCAGCGCCTGCCATTCGCCCTCCATTTAGCCGGCAGCGAAACGGATAGGAGTGAGCTAGAAGACCTCGTGATTCTGGCCTATACATTGGATAAGCCCGTTTCCGCGCCCATTTTGGAGCCGGCAAGCGCGAATTTTGGACCGCTAAGTCTGGAGGGGGCCTGGATAGAGCAAGGCGCGCCGGCGGGAGACGAGGCGGCCATTGCTTTACGCTGGCGTGTTGAACAGGAGCAGGAAGAGCCGGCTATGATCGCCTTGAGATTACTGGACAGCAGCGGGTTGGATATCGCTCGCGAGGATGACCGCCTGGTAGATGCCGCCGGACGGCCGAGCCAGCAGTGGCCGGTGGATTCCTTCGTAACAACCTACCATTTGCTGCCGCTGCCCCTGGGCACCCCGCCGCTGACCTATTCGCTGACGACCGAACTCTACACGGCTGCTGACGGGCAGATCAGACCCTACGATCTGCTCGATGAGTTGGGCGCGCCACAGGGCCGCGCTTATTCCGTGGGCGATTTGTCTACCACGCGCGGCCTGCCGCTGCCGGCGCAAGACGGTGACGAACTCGCTCCCGGCCTGGTCCTCTTGGAAGCAACGCAACCCGCGGAAGTAGTGGCACCCGGCAGCACGCTGGCTGTTGAACTGCTGTGGCAGGCGACGCTGCCGCTTGCCGATCTTCGGCCGCAGCTCCAGCTCCTGCAGCGGGAGAAACAAATCGCCGTAAGTGGGGATGCGCCGGGCAATGGACGTTACCCGACCAGCGAATGGCAGGTAGGAGAATTGGTGCGCGAGCGGCGACAGCTCCGTATCCCGGCGGAAGCCGCCGGTGAAGTCTCTCTTTCTCTCTCCCTAAATGACACTACCTTTGACCTGGGTTCGCTTACCATCTCGACACAGGCTCACGTCTTCGATCCGCCGCCAATGGCGCAGCAAATGAGCGCCTCCTTTGGCGAGTTGGGTAGGTTGGTTGGCTTTGATTTGCCGCAGGGGCCATTTAGTGCCGCCGAGGCGGTGCCGTTGGTGCTGTATTGGCAGGCATTGGAATCAGGCTCTTCAACTTCTTATGCCGTATTTGCCCACTTGCTCGATCAGGACGGGCGTCTGATCGGCCAGCATGACGGTGTGCCGGCGCAAGGCGAGCGGCCGACAACAAGCTGGGTGGCGGGGGAATACCTTACCGACGCGCATGATCTGATCTTTCGCGATCCCAGTTACAGCGGCCGTACAACTGTCGCCGTCGGCCTTTATGATCCGGTCACAGGCGAAAGAGTAACGCTTTCTGACGGGTCTGATCAGTTAATCTTGCCCGTTACGCTCTCCATCACACCCGCCAGCGAAAAGTAATTGCGGACCTATGCCGCACGGCTGCGGCGCGCTACAAGCGCAACAATGACTCCCGCAAGAATCAGTACCGCGCCGGCGATAGGCATCAGATTCGGAAGCTGCTGTGAACTCCCGTCGCTGGTCTGATCGAGGGGAGCAGCGGTATCCGCTAGTTCGTCCACCAGTGCGTCAGCGGCGGAAGAACGGTCGCCAGGCATTAGCTTGGCCGATACGACACTACCCTCGGCCTGCGAGGCTATGTCGCTGGAATCGTCCCCTGCAACCGTCGGGGCCACCACAGGGCTGTCCGGTTTGCTAGAAGGCGGGGTAACAACGGCCGCAGCGGCCGCGACTGCGGCCGCCGGCAGGCCAAGCCCTTCGCATTCCTCTGGTGCGATTGGAATCCAGGGCGCGCCTCCCGGTGTAGGAGCGACGCCATTCAACTCCGGCGCGGAGACTATTGCCACACGGCTGATATAGCCGTGAAGCTCCCCCTCGGCGTCTAACGCCCAACCGACGCGCCCGGTCGCATCCAGCTGCAGCAGCCACCAGGGGACGAAGGCGGCGCGGCCCACTATCGGTCGCACTTCTCCCGCGCCGAGCAAGCCGCTTAACTCATACGCCGCACCTGGTCCCACGTAGAGGCTGATTGGCCCGAGGGTGGTGAACGTCGGCGGCATCTCGCATGGACCCGCCTCCGGGTAAGGCTGGTCGCCCGCTGGAAAGGTTACGCGCGCGCTTTCGCCGAGCGTGGTGGCGGAAGATGCATCGGGCGTCAGGGTTTTCAGCGGCTCACCAGGAACGACCACAAAGGGCGTTGCCGTACTGGTTGGCTCCGACGGTGAGCTTGTAACTGTGGCTGCCGGGGCAGAAGTTGGCGGCACGGCCGTGGCCGCGGGAGGCAGGGGCGTACTGGTTGCCGGCTGGGGCCCGGGTCCCGGTTCATCGGTGGGCGGCGGCTCATCCGTCGGGTCCGGGCGTCCGCCGCCTCCGCCCCCGTTATCATCTGTTGGCTCAGGAGCAGGTTCATCGGTCGGTTCGCTGTCGGGTACGGGTGTGCGTGTCGGAATAGTACCGCCCTGCGCCAGTGCAGGGGAGGCGAGGCCCCGGCCAAAGGCGAAGGTTGCCAGAACGGCAAGTAGAATAACTACAATCTTGCGATAACTCATCTTCATCACTCCTCAACGCGCTGCCGAGTTTTGAACGCTTTCATCATCCAGCATACCCCAATATGCCTGTCCGCGAAAGTGCAGGCCGCCGGCTTTCGCTTCTCCCGGATATCAGAAACAACGGCCCTGAGGTCAGATGCCGGCCATAGTATCGGCGTAGTTACCTGCATGGCGGATGCCGGCCGGCGATGGCACGAAGACTAACTACAGGCCTAGCGGTATGAGATGCTAAGAGCCCGATCGCTGTCTAATTCTATGGTAAAGAAGAGAGTGTTGTCTTCGACGGCAAGCGGCTGAGGCTCTGCGCTGATATAAGTGCTGGCCGGCGGAAGGGTAACGGATACCTGCACCGTATACGGGCGCACGCCTGATTGCTTCAGAACCTCGAGCCCATAAACGCGTGTCTCCCCTTCCTGCTGCACAACCGTTTCCGGCAGCGTGTACTGGAAGCGGCTCTCGATGGTCTCGCCGCGGGGCAAGAGCATCCAACTATCGAAAGTTGTGAAGCCGGGTAGTTCTTCCAGCGTCTGTGACTCAAGCTGCCAATCGTATCCCCCAAACCATGTCTCACCCGGGATGAGGTGCCGCGGCCCGGCAACTAATTCGCTGCCGGCAGGAGCATATATGCGCAGGTAGTTCCAATAGCATTTTTCGGTAAGCGCCAGGTAGGCGGCGCCGGCCTTGTATTCTTCAGCCGTTCCCTGCCAGCACGGGTCATCGCTTGGTTCGCCAACGTGCTGGTGAGACACGGTAAGATCGGCCGCGGCGCGGCCGGCCTCGCTCAACGTTACGCGGTAATCTGCCGCATGCTCGACCAGGTAATTGGCCTTATTGTAACCAGCGTTGAAATCAACAATCATTAGGGCGTCGTGATCGCCGGGTATGGGCATCCGGCCGTCCCAATCATTTCCCGCCAAGACGGCCGCCGTGCGCGGTTCGCGCATGTAAATCATCATGTCTTTTTGCTCTAAGGCCTGGTTCACTTTCTGCGCCAGATCAATCGGGTCAATTTCCGCCATGCCCTCATTGACACGAGTCAGGATCGCCGCCGCGAAGGGCCCGAGAAACGCCTTGCGCTCACTAACGCCATCTTCGAGGGTCCAGGACTCCTGTAGGCTCTGTACCAGGTTATTACCCGTAATACGTTCGCCGCTGCCGGGTAGGGTGACTGGTCCCAGACCTTCGATAAGAAGCTTAAGTGACTGCTGGTTGACCGCGATTACCCCATCCAACGGTTCCACGTCACGGCCGTAGGCGTAAAGATCCATCGCCTTCTGCGCGGAGACAGCGAAATCTGGCCAGAAATTGGCGTCACGGAAGAGGAAGAGATCGAGCATCATGAACGTCTGCAGCGGCCATGGCGCGTCCGCGTAAGGCTTGGCAAGCGCGCCGCTGCCCGCCCCCTCTTCTGCCCAGGCATCCACAAAATAAGCGTCGGTGAAATCAAGTCGTGTGATACGGCCGTTGTCTACTTCCAGGAAACCTGCGCCGCTGATAAAGCCGCCGGTGGGCCGCAGTTCATCCTGGTTTTGAGCCAGTACCAGGTAGCGGCGCGGTCCGTTCATGCCCATGACTTCCGGCAGCACCAGCGCGAAACGCAAGAAATCCTGTCCCATAGGCAGCCAGCGATCGCTCAAATCGAGTAACGTGAGTACACGCCACGGCAGCGTTTCACTGTTCACTATTTGCTCGCGTGCCACGACGGCGCGATCCAGCGCTTGCGCGGCCCGCGCCAGATCGGGCTGAGCAGAGGTGACGGTTTGCAGCAAGATGGGTAGTACAGGACCGTCTTGGTCCGGATTTTGCAGTTCGACGAGCGCGGGCTTAATGCCGCGCAGACCATACGCCGCGGCCTCCGTCCCCGCATCGGCCATTTCCAGCAAATGCGGAGCGGACTCGGCCAGCGGGCCAATGCGTGGCAGTCCGGACAGCAGGGGCAGAAGCGGCACCATAGGCCCCAGTTCTCGCTCGAGGGAAAGCAGGTCGCTGCGCGTGCCTAGCACAAGGGTCTCAAGCTGGTCTGGATCTGCCTGGCGCCAGCCGGCGGCGAGCAGCTGCTCGGCCTCGCTCTGCCGCGCCAACAGCGAACTGCTGGCTTGATAGACGCGCCATGCCTTCAGCCCTACCCAGCTGAGCAATACCAGGATGCCGGCAAGCAAAAGAAGCAGTGCCAGCCGTCCCCAGATACGATGTGCCTGTGGCGCATCAGGTGATTCCAAGGTCTCTGTAACCTGCGACATTATGAACGAGTCTACCTGTTTGTAGAAGATTGTGCATCAGAATTCGCGCCATTTCTATGACGCTATGCCCATGATTACACGCTATTCTGAAACTGTTGGCGGCCGGCAGACAAACTTGCCTAAAAGATCGCTGGGCACATCACATATAGGATACAAGCGGTTGTTCTCGACAACAAAATTGGCGGCATTGTCCGCTTCCAGGCCGGTGAGGGCTGGATAATGTCCGGCCATGCGCGCACGGTACCAGTCGAACGCGAGCAGATTCTTATCAACCAGGATCAAATCCTGGCGCATCCCTTCGACATGCTGGAAATACCAGAGTGCAAATAGGGAGCGGTCGCCCGGT
Source organism: Promineifilaceae bacterium (SeqCode) (assembly GCA_046259695.1). Taxonomy (GTDB): domain Bacteria; phylum Chloroflexota; class Anaerolineae; order Promineifilales; family Promineifilaceae; genus JAACFF01. The sequence goes on from JBJYWX010000606.1 coordinate 11,776, forward strand.
GTCAGCAAGATCGCATTGTCGGGTGCGGCTTGAATGATGGCGCTTGCCCGCGTGCGCGGTGAATCCAACTCGCGCGGCGTCACGGCTTGAAGATTAAGCAGGAGCAATAGACCCGGCGCCACGAGCGACCAGGCGCCGGCGCGAGCCAGGCCCGCGGCCAGCAGCGGCGCTGCCAAAACCGCGACCGGCAGCAGGTAAACGAAGGCGTCATCCGTCTGGTAACAAAAAGCGTAAACAATGTAGGCGCCCGCGGTCAGCAGCAAGCGCAGCGAAAGGCGTCGCGGCACTATTTGCGACGTGAGTCCCAGGACAACCAGCAGCCAACCGGCCCAGGCAAACTGGCGCAGCACACTGTTTGCCAGTGCGGCAGCGGCGGAAGGTAGGGCGGCCAGTTCGGGCAAACGCAAATTGGCGCGATAGATGCTGGCGGAAACCAGATCCCACCAGCCGGCAGGCGTGGTTGGATCGCCCCAAATGACCGGGCTGCCGGACTGTGCCAGGAAGGGCAGGGTCAGGAGGGGCAGGAGTCCGCATAGCAAGCCCAAGAAAAAAGAGCGCCACTGCTTGCGGCCGGCGACCATAACACTTAATGGGAGCAGTAAGAGAGAGGTCAGGTGAGTGGTGATCGCCAGGCCAAGCAGCAGGCCGCTCCAGAAGGGTGGCCGCTGCGAAATGAGCGACCAGAGCAGGATGGTCACGATCGCCAGGTTTAGTGCGTAAACCTCGGCTATGACGGCCTGGCTCCAAATCGCGGCGCTGAAACCAATGGTCAGGCCGGTGGCCAGCGCGACCGCGTGCCGGTACCTGTGGTGGCCCAGCACGATCTCAGCCGAAGCGGTTGTGAAACAGACGGCCGTCGCCGCGCAGAAAGCCGAAAACAGGTTGAAGCGCCAGGCCACGGTGCCGGCGGGAAGCAGGCTGGCCAGTTTGCCCAGGAGAATGTAGAGTGGGTAACCCGGTGGGTGCGGTACGCCCAGGGTAACCGCCGCGGTGATCAGTTCACCGCCGTCTCCACCGAAATGGGCCCAAGTGAGATCGGGTGCCAAAGTAAGGCTGTAGACCAACAGGCTAACCGTGCCGGCGAGCAGCGATACGGCCGCTCCGGCTAAAGCATCGCGTCTGATGGGGGCGCTGGCATTTCGCTCTTCTTCTGCGGGCGCGAGGGAACCGGCCGTGTCCATCTAGCGCGCTCCTTGTCCACGAATGACGGCCGGAATTGTCTGCAAGATGAGGCGAATGTCTCGCAGCAGCGAATAATGCTCAATGTAGTCGATCTCCATTTCCACGCGCGCATCTAAAGGGAGGTCCGCGCGGCCGTTCACCTGCATCGGGCCTGTGACGCCCGGCTTCACGGCCAATCGCCGCCGCTGCCAATCGCTGTAAAGGTTGACAAAGCGCGTCTCTTCGGGCCGTGGGCCGACCAGGCTCATGTCACCCTTCAACACGTTCCAGAACTGGGGCATCTCGTCCAGGCTCCAGCGCCGCAAGAACCGCCCGACGCGCGTCAGACGTGGGTCGTCGGACGGCTTAATCGCGGCGTAATCGGCTGTCAGCTCATCCAACATGGATGCCAGTTCCGCTTCAGGTTGGTCCAACATCGAGCGAAACTTATACAGCGTAAAGGGCGCTCCCTGTTCACCGGCTCGTTCCTGTTTGTAGATGACCGGGCCAGGAGAGTCCAGCTTGATTGCCGGCGCGATAATCGCGCCGGCGAAGAGCGTGGCCAATAGGCCGAACGCGCCGCCGAACAGATCCATCGCCCGCTTAAGTATGTAGTCCATGCCGGTAATGGTATGTTCCCGGCCAATCTCGCGCGCGGGTTGAACCAGCCCCCAGGCGTAGCCGCAGCCCAGGGCCAAGGCGCGCACGAAGAGCAAAAAGGGCGAAACCAGCGCGACTGCTCTGTCTTTGCGCCATGCCTTAGCGATAAAAGGTGCTGCGCTGGCAAGAAATATCAGCAGGAGTACAAGGAACAGCAGCGCGCTCCAACGACTGAACAAGATGCCGCCAAGCGCGGCCAGCATCAGCGCTACCAGGCCAATTTGTACTTTCATCACCTGCGGCGTGTGCGAATCCTCTATTGCTCGTCCCGGAAAGCGCCGCACAATCTGGGCCTTCCAATAGCCGATGGTGAACTTCTTGCGAAAATAGCGACCGATGGTGTCACTGTGAAAATGATAAACAACGGCATCCGGCTGGAAGACCATCTTATAGCCGCGCGTCGCCAGGCGGAACGAAAGCTCCTGGTCTTCCAGGAAAGTGAACTGCTCATCAAAACAATCATTAGCCAGCAGCGCTTGCCGCCGGTAGGCAGCGGAATAGGTATCGATGAAATCGATCGTGGATTGTTTGCGCAGTAGATCATACTTGTCTTCGTACTCTATTTGTACGAATCGCGCGACCAGCCCTTCCTGCTCGGTGCGATACACGCCTTTGCAGCCCACTGTTTCCTGATCGCTGAACGGGAGGAGAATCTGGGCGATCCAATCACGCTCTGGGGCACAGTCGGCGTCGGTAAAGCAAGTGATGTCCCCCGCGGCAGCTTCGATGCCGCTGTTGCGCGCTGCGGCGGCTCCCCTGCGCTGCTCGTGACGGATCAACAAGACGCCAGGCTCGGCCTCGACCACGGCCGCCGTGCCGTCACTGGAGCAGTCGTCGACGACGATGACCTCAAACGCGCCGCCGTAAGTCTGCTCGCGCAGCGCCGCCAGGCAGCGGCCCAGCGTTTGAGCGGCGTTATAAGCGGGTATGATGACTGATGCGCGCATGCCAATGGTTACTCTTGTACTGCTCCTAAGATCTTACGCATTCAGGCATTATCCGTGATTTTCCCATCCCCTGAGCTATCCTGACCTATTATGAAGCTGCCTGTTTGTCCAGCAGCCCATCCCAATGCCAATCGGTCTTAACCGCGGCGATGCTGCCCAGCAAAATCTGCGGCACAACCACGACCAGGTGAAAGACGATGGAATAGCCGATAATGGCGGCGTCGCTGCCGGCGTCAAAACTGTAAAGCAAGATTGCTACCGCCCCGTTGAAGACGCCAATCTTGCCCGGCGTGCTGGGCGGCGTGATGGCGATAGTGACGATCACGTTGAGCAAGGCGGCCTGGACAAATGTAAGGCTGAAGTCGAACGCTCCGAACAGGACATAGGGTAGTAAGACGGCGAGCAGGGCGATGACCGCCGATAGAAGAACGAGCAGCAGTGAAGAGCGCCCGCTGCGAAGCGCCGCCAGCCCATCGAGCCCGGAGATCATCCATTGGAACGGCCTCTGCAGCCAGTTGTCGGGCAGGCGCCTGGCAATGCTCTGCAGCAGACTCGTAATCTTGTCTGTCTCAAATGCCATCAGGTAAAGCACCAAAAGGGCCGCCAGCGGTATGAGCCACAGCATCGGGCCCGGTTCGCCGACAAACTCCGGCAAAATGACGAAGGGCAGCAGGATCGCCAGGGTGAGCACCAGCATGAGCAGGTCCAGCACTTTCTCCACCACCAGGGTGCCGATCGAGCGCGCCATGGGAATCGTTGTCTGCCTGTTCAAGGCATAGATACGAGCGACCTCTCCAAGGCGCAGCACCGGCACAATCAAGTTGACATACTGGCCAAGCATGAGTGCCCAAAATGCGTCCAAGAAAGAAGGCTGCTGGCCCGGCCCGCTAAACATGAGCTGCCAGCGCCAGGCTTTGATCAGGACGGTAACCAGCATGATGCCCACACCCAAAACGATCGGCAGCGGATGGGCGAGGCGCAGCGCCATCACTATTTCGCCTAAACTGACCTTGCCGGACAGGTACCAGACGCCAAGGCCCACCAGGATAACCACGAGAAGCAAGTTGAGCCAGGGCATCCAGCGCCGGCCCTTCAAATGTTCATTGCCTTGCTTTTCGGAAACCATGTGCTTCTCCCCTTCAGCAGGGCTCATTGTTCGGGCCGGACGATCGCCGCGCTGGGATCACCAAATAAAGCAAAGGTGTCGCTGATCTCGCGTAGTCCATCAGAATTCTCGACATCGAGGGCGCGCTTGGCGTCCAGAAAAGCGTCGCCCACGCGCAGAATGCTAGTATCTTGCAGTTGCTGCAGCAGCGCCACCGCGAAAGGCTCCTGGTAGGCCGAGAGCGTCAGGCTCGATGCGGCTACAATCAGGACCGGGCCGTGCGCGTGTCGCAGCATTGCCTCCGACAGCGACACCTGCTCCGGACTGGAAAAGAGACCCGTCAGGCAGGTGAGCTGGATGACGATCGGCGGCGCAGTCTCGCCACCGCTGCTCAAATGGTCAAGCTCATCCAGGCTGAACATGTCCTCCTTGCCCCAGCGATCGATACTGCCGTGACCGACATACGTGGCCAGCCAGGTTCCCGCACGCCATGTCTGGCCAAGTTCGGCCGCGGTGGGACCATCCAGCTGTTCAACCGCTGCGGGTGGCAGGCCACCTTCTTCCGCGAGCCTGGCGGCGATGATGCTAAAGGTGGACTCGCTGCCATCCGTGGCGAAAAGAGCCGGGCTGGCGGCTTTGGCGCCTTCATAAGCAAGCGTTCGTTCTACCAGTGCCGCAACCTCTTGCGCCGAGTTGACCGGCCAGCGCCCGATCGCCATTTCCGGCAGGGTGTCGCCATCTACATCGGCCAAACGGGAATCGCTCACCGTCTCCCCGCTGAACTGCACCGGCACCATGTAAGAGGGCACATAGTTGTCCGGCAGGCTGCTCGTGTAGGCGCGGTAATCACTGGTCGCATCGCCAACAAGCAGTACGTAGCGCGGCCGTGGTTCTTGCCATGATTCGTACGCAAAGTGAAGGAATGAATGGATGCTCTCTGGAGATGGCGCGCCATATCCGAATGTATCGTAGATCTCTTCGACCGTTGCCACGACTACGGCCAACCCTTCCCGCTGCCGCGCTGCAGTTAGGGGCGCGAGCGAAGCTGCCAATTCTGAGGTGGTAATGATGATGAAGTCAGCCTGCTGTTCGGGATCGGACAATGTCGATTCATGCAGCTGTTGAACGGCCGGTTTCAAGAATCCACCAGGAGCAGCGGCGACGTAACTGGCCGTTTCCACCGCGGGCCCTTGGGCTGTGCCATCCGCAAATGTCCAGCCCAGGACGCGACGAGGCTCGTCCGGATCGCTAACGTCCAGCAAAAGTGGTGTTTCGCTGAAGCCGCTTATGGCCACAGTGCCGTTGGCAGATGTAAAGTCCAGCCGGTCGTCGACAGCGCGCGGCGGCGCGGGGTAGGTGACCTCCAGCCAGTTGAACTGTACAATGTCCAGGAAGGATGCCCCTTCCGCGCTGTTATCAAGGACAAAGGTATTCGGGCCTTCGTGGAGAACGCCCGCTGCCAGTGGCAGATCGGCCGTGTGGCTGGTCTGACCGTCCCAGCTTACTTCCCCCACCACAGAATCGTTCAGCAGAAGTTGCAGGTCATGGTCTCCTTCCACCTCCGGATTGTGCGTCACGCCCCATCCGTTCAGACGCAGCTCAGCCGGCCCGCCGGCAACGCCAGGAAGCTCGAAAGCCACCTCAAGCGTGTCCCCCTGCGCGAGTTTGGCCCAGAACCAGACGTCGTCTGCGTTGTGCTGCCGCGCTTCGGAGAGATAGATGTGATTCTCCTCCAGATGCAGGGTCCGGCGCACCGTATCGAGGGCGGCCGGACCGGCAGGCGAATCTTCTCTTGTGGCCATTGTCTGGCCAGCCGTTCCGCTTTCCAAGAGGTACGGTCGCGCCGCATAGTAACGGTTTTCGGAGCCGCGGCCATAGAAGATAAGCGCGTCATCTTCAATGAGAATAGGTACGTCCTTCCCGGCGCTGCTCAGTCGCAGCGAGCCGGCGTCCAGCGGCGCGGGCAGTTCGATGCCCAGTTTCTCAAGTTCGCCGCGTGAAAGGCGATAGGGGCCATCGTCTTCGACCAGGAGCTTTAATTTTCCGGGCGTATAGGTGGCGCGCGCGCCGTCGGTCCTGCATGCGGTCAGGGCCGGCAGCAGGGAGAGGATCAGGAGCAGGCCGGCCCACAGACACCTGATAGGCTTGGTCATGGTGGCCTAATTCTCGGTGCGCTGGCGGCTGTAGAGCAGAATTGCGCCCACGACTGAGGCGGAGAATACGAGCAAGGCAAGTAAAAAAGCACCCCACAACAGTATGCGACTGCTGCCGTCCTCTGGTTCCTGCTGCAGGCTGGGGGGCGCGCTTGTGGCTGCAAATGTGGGGCCATCCACGGCCGTTGCGCCCGAAACAACAATTAAGTCCTGGGAGGCTTGCGCCGCAGGCGCTTCCTGGCCCGCATCGTCCGTGTTGGCCGGCGCGGCGGGTTCGCCGTCATTTGGCGCGGCTTCTTCCCGCGTGTTTTCTTCCAAGGCCTCTACAACACCCACACCCGGAGCTGGGCTTTCTGGTTCGGGGGCCGCTGCTGTGTCCGCCGCCGGGTAGGCCGGCGCGGATTGGGTCGAAAGCGGTGGTGAGGCGAGCGGGGCGCTGCCAGTATCGCTGCCTGCCTGATCTTGAGGCACGGCCGCAGCGCCACTATCGAGAACTTTAGCAAAATAGGCAAAAAGTGCAAGCT